>JAEWBW010000137.1 GCA_023390955.1 Pseudomonadota bacterium | reverse complement strand
CTCGCAGCGGATGCCGAAGTTCAACTCGATCTCGATCTCCGGCTATCACATGCAGGAGGCCGGCGCGACGCAGGACCTCGAGCTCGCCTACACGCTCGCCGACGGCGTCGAATATCTGCGCGCCGGCATTGCCGCAGGCCTCGACGTCGACCGCTTCGCACCGCGCCTGTCGTTCTTCTGGGCGATCGGCATGAACTTCTTCATGGAAGTCGCCAAGCTGCGCGCCGCGCGCCTGCTCTGGGCGAAGCTGCTGAAGCCCTTCAACCCGAAGGATCCGCGCTCGCTGTCGCTGCGGACGCATTCGCAGACCTCGGGCTGGTCGCTGACCGCGCAGGACGTCTTCAACAACGTGATGCGCACCACCGTGGAAGCGATGGCGGCGACGCAGGGCCACACCCAGTCGCTGCACACCAACGCGCTCGACGAAGCGCTGGCGCTGCCGACCGACTTCTCCGCCCGCATCGCCCGCAACACCCAGCTGTTCCTGCAGCAGGAGAGCGGCACGACGCGGATCATCGATCCCTGGGGCGGCTCGTATTATGTCGAGCGGCTGACGCGTGATCTCGCGGCCAAGGCCTGGGGCCATATCCAGGAGGTCGAGGAGCTCGGCGGCATGGCCAAGGCCATCGAGGCCGGCGTGCCAAAGCTGCGCATCGAGGAAGCCTCCGCCAAGACGCAGGCCCGCATCGACGCCGGCCGGCAGGCGGTGATCGGCGTCAACAAGTACAAGCCGACCGACGAGGCGGCGATCGACATCCTCAAGGTCGACAACACCAACGTCCGGCGCCTGCAGATCGACAAGCTGGCCCGGCTGAAGTCCGAGCGCAGCCAGAAGGACGTCGATGCCGCGCTCGCGGCGCTGACGCGCTCGGCCGGTGAAGGCAATGGCAATCTGCTCGCGCTTGCGATCGACGCGGCGCGTGCGAAAGCGACAGTCGGCGAAATCTCCGACGCGATGGAGAAGGTGTTCGGCCGCCATCGCGCCGAGATCAAGTCCATCACCGGCGTCTACAAGCGGGAGGCGTTCAGCATGGGCAACCAGGTCGAGAAGGTTCAGGCACTGATCGACGCCTTCGAGGAGGCGGAGGGCCGCCGCCCGCGCATCCTGGTCGCCAAGATCGGCCAGGACGGCCACGACCGCGGCCAGAAGGTGATCGCATCCGCCTTCGCCGATATCGGCTTCGACGTCGACATCGGGCCGCTGTTCGCGACCGCGGACGAAGCCGCACGCCAGGCCGTCGAGAACGACGTCCACATCCTGGGCGTCTCCTCGCTCGCCGCCGCCCACCTCACCGCCGTGCCGGAATTGAAGGCCGCGCTGAAGAAGCAAGGCCGCGACGACATCATGATCATCGTCGGCGGCGTGGTGCCGCCGCAGGATTACGATGCGCTGTACGCCTCGGGCGCCGAAGCCATCTTCCCGCCCGGCACCGTGATCGCCGAGGCGGCCGAGGAGCTGATCCACAAGCTCAATGTGCGGCTCGGGCATAGCGAGGCGGCGGAGTAGTTTTCCGGCTACACCGCCGATTTCTGACGAAGCAAAAGGCCACGCTCGCATGCGATCAGCCCTGCGCGCCCTCGCTATTGTGGCGATCATCGCGGCCTCGCCGGCTCACGCCGCCGACCCGAAGCCCGACGCGATCGTCAAAGACAAGAATATCGAAGCGAGCGTCCTGCTTGACGACAGAATCAAGGCCGATCCCACGCTGGCCGCGAACTGCCTCGCTGAAGGCAGGAAGTGGCTCAGAAAGAACGCCGCGGAAGCAGCGGTCACACGCAAAGGATATCCGCAATCTTTCAAGGACGGGCGCTGGACCTTCGAGCGCAAATACACGACCCGCTCGGTCGTCGCCGGCCGTTACGTCAGCATCGTCCGCGACGACTATGCCAACATGAATGCCGCTCATCCCAATTCCAACGTCGACACGATTCTCTGGGACAAGGCAGCTGCCAAGCGCATCTCGATCCGTCCGTTCTTCACCGAGACCGCGGCCAACGGTCCGACCATGAAGGCGATGCAGCAGGCGATCCTGGCTTCGCTCCGTATCGAGAAGAAGAAGCGCGACGCTGCGGAAACGGCCACCGATGAATGGTTCTCGGGCGTCGAGCCGAACCTGTTGAAGATCGGCGCGGTGACGCTCGCGCCGTCGACCGAGGCGGACAAGAGCTCCGGCCTCACCTTCCACTATCCGCCCTATGCGGTCGGTCCCTTTGCCGAAGGCGGCTATGTCGCCTTCGTGCCGTGGGAGACGCTGAAGCCATATCTGACAGCGGAAGGAGCGCGGATCTTTGGCGGCGCGCGGCCCAAGGGCGACGAGGACGTTGGGCAGTAGCAGCGGCCGGCGCTGGCGTCGCCGCGACTAAACCTATGGTAGATGGAACTTGCGACGTCTCGTTACGGGCGTTATCCTTGAACGACCCGTCATAGCCTTCATCGAGCAATGTCCGAGACCGCCACGCCACCGTCTCCCGCCGCTTCTGCCGCACCCGTCGATCACCAGCCACCCGAGACGTTCTGCCAGTTTCTTGCGCGGACTTTCTCGACAACGGGATTTGCAACCGGCTCGGTGCCTGAAGCGGACGCGCTTGTTGCAGCAAGCGATATTGTCCTGACCCAGAACGACGTTGGCTCTCCCTTCACGATCCTCTGCCTGATCGATCGCGAGGCCGATCCCGAACGAACGTTCGATCTACCGCTTGGCCGGCTCGAGCAGATCGCCGACGCCTGCACCAAATATTCCCATCCCACCACATTCTTGGGCTCAAAGCTGACGGTCGTCATCCGCGTGATCGAGGTCGGCCCGACAACGGACCAGCGATGGGGCCAGCTCAAAGCGCTTACATCGCCCGCGCCTGAAACAAGTCGTCGTATCACCGCGCTGGCCGTCGACCCGGCGCGCCAGGACATCCGCGGCAATCCTGCTCTGGACGATGGCCTGGAACGGCGGTTCGTCAAGGAGCTGTTGCGTGCCTGTCGGGCCCGCGATGCCGCAATCGAACCATCGATCGAACTTCCGACCCGGACCGTGCCTTACCTGACCTTCGGCATGATTGCGGCGCTCTGCCTCGTCTTCTGGGGCGAACTGGCCTTCGCAGTCGACAAATCGACCGATCAGCTCGAGCCGAGCATCAAGACACTGATCTCGCTTGGTGGCCTGCAATGGAGTCTCGCCGTCGGCGAGAACCAATGGTAGCGCATGTTCACCGGTCCACTGATGCATGTCGGACCGTCTCATCTCATCTACAACTGCATTGCGCTGCTGGTCGCCGGCAGCATTCTCGAACGGACAGTCGGGCGGTTCTGGCTCGCGGCCATCTTCGTGATCAGCGCTTTGGCCGGCGCCTGGGG
>JAEWBW010000134.1 GCA_023390955.1 Pseudomonadota bacterium | reverse complement strand
TTTCGCGATCCGGTCCCGCACCCCGGCTGCGATCTGGAACGAGCGCAGTCGCGCGGTGTGATCGTAGATCTGCCCCGTGGTGATCAGTTCGTCCGCGCCGGTCTCTGCGATGACAGTCTTCAGCCTCTCCTCGATCACGGCGGGCGAGCCGACTGCCGAGCAGGACAGCGACTGGCCGACCATGGCCTTCTCGGCCGGCGACCACAGCGCGTCCATGTCGTCGACCGGCGGCGGCAACGGGCCCGGCGTACCCCGGCGCAGGTTGATGAATTGCTGCTGCAGCGAGGTGAACATCCGCTGCGCCTCCGCGTCGCTGTCTGCGGCGAACACGTTGACGCCGACCATCGCGTAGGGTTTGTCGAGCTGCGCCGAGGGCTCGAAGCGCGCGCGATATTCGCGCAGCGCCGGCATCATCATCTGCGGCGCGAAATGCGACGCGAACGCGAAGGGCAGGCCGAGCATGGCCGCAAGCTGCGCGCCAAACGTGCTCGAGCCAAGAATCCAGAGCGGTACTTTCAGTCCCATGCCGGGCACGGCGCGGAGGGCCTGGTTCGGCTGGACGTCGCCGAGCAGGGCCTGCAATTCCAGCACGTCATGAGGGAAATTCTCGGCCGCGGTCGCGAGGTCGCGCCGCATCGCGCGCGCGGTGAACTGGTCGGTGCCCGGCGCGCGGCCGAGCCCGAGATCGATCCGCCCGGGATACAGCGATTCCAGCGTGCCGAACTGCTCGGCGATGATCAGCGGCGAATGGTTCGGCAGCATGATCCCGCCGGAGCCGACGCGGATGGTCTTCGTGCCGCCAGCAACATGCCCGATCACCACGGATGTCGCAGCACTGGCGATGCCCGTCATGTTGTGGTGCTCGGCCAGCCAGAACCGCTTGAAGCCCCAGGCCTCGGCATGCTGCGCCAGGTCGAGCGAATTGCGGAACGCCTGCGCGGCGTCGCTGCCCTGGCGGATCGGGGCGAGGTCGAGCACGGAAAAGGGGATCATGGGAGGGTACCGGATGGAATCTGCGCGATCGTGCGCGTGCGAGCATCACATGTAGTGTCAGAACGCCGCCTTGCTCAACCGCCTGGGCAGACAGCCCATCCGAAATTGCCGTAGCCGCAACGGCGCAGGCCGATCGGAACCCCATTCACGACACTGTTATTGCGAGCGGTCGCGCTCTTCGGCTGGGCGTCCCCTGTCAGGTGTTGTACCCTCCAGGAAACTCCATCCTCGCCGGAGGAACAGCCATGACCATGCTCCTGCTCAATCGCCGCCACCTCCTCGCCGCCGGCGGCTCCGCCCTGGCAACAGGGGTTCTGGCAACCGGACTATCCGGGCTGCTGCTGCCCGCGCACGCCAACGGCGTCGCGCCGACAGAGTCGATGTCGGGCGGGGCGAACAATTACCGCAAGGGCGCGGCGGTCGTGGAGCGGATCGGCAAGGGCGGCTTCTGGATGAGCGGCACCGTCCGCCGCGCCGGCGATGGCGCACCGCTCTCAGGCCAGCGCATCCAGATCTGGGCGCATACGGTCGAGGGGCAGGAGCACGAGCCGCAGAGCCACGGCGCCACGCTCACCGACAAGGACGGCAAATTCCGGCTGGAGATGCCGCAGATCATTCCGATCTTCGGCCAGCCGCACGGCCATCTCGCCTATGACAGCGGCGAGTTCAAAACCGTCTTCCTGCGGCCGGTGATGAAGAGCGCAAAGGAAACGAGCCTCGAAGCGCATTTCGTCCTGCAGCCGGCCTGACCGGGTTCTTCGGATGGGGGGATGGAGATCGGCCCGGGCGACCCTGATCTGGGTCGCCCTTGCTTTGGCCATTGGCGTGCCGATCGCCTTTGCCGCAGCAAGCGAACAGCTGGCATGGCGCGGTCCGGTCTACATCCTCGCGGGATTTGCGGGCATCATCGCGCTGGCGCTCGTGCTGGTTCAGCCGCTGCTGATCGGCGGCTACCTCCCGGGCTTCTCTGCCTATCGCGGCCGGCGCGCCCATCACTGGATCGGCAGTGCGCTCGTCCTTGCGGTGGTGATCCACGTTGCCGGCCTCTGGATCACCAGCCCGCCCGACATGATCGACGCGCTGACCTACGCCTCGCCAACGCCGTTCTCGCCCTTCGGCGTCACCGCGATGTGGGCGATCTTCGCCGTGGCGCTGCTCGCCGCATTCCGCCGGAACTGGGGATGGCGCCCGCGCACCTGGCGCTTCCTCCACATGCCGCTCGCGATCGTCATCGTCGCGGGCAGCGTCATTCATTGCGTCCTCATAGAGGGAACGATGGAGACGGTGACGAAGCTTGCGCTCTGCGCGTTCGTGGTTGCTGCCGCGATCAAGGTGATGGTCGACCTGCAGGTGTGGCGAAAGCGACGGACGCTGCGCGGCGAGGGTGCTTCGCGGCAGGAGACGCGGGTCTAGCCCGCTCGCGCGTTGACCAGCAGATGATCGACGATCCCGGATCCCTCGTCCACCAACTGCTGGCCGCTCATCCAGACATCGCGGCCCGCGATCTTCCTGCGCATGCTGGCTAGCCAGGTCCCATTGACGCCGCGGATGCCGATGTCCTGACGGAACAGCTCGTTGGTGGCGTGGGTCTCGAGCGTCTTGATGAACAGCGCCTGCTCGGCGTCGTTCAGCTCCTTCCGCTTGATAGTGTCCTTGGCATTCGCACTCAGGCTGGCCTGGTGAAACATGAAATAAGCATCGGGATCGGCGATGCGCCGTGAGCCGGCCAAAAAGATCGGCACGCACATCGAGGCGCAGACGCCTTCCTTCTGCACCATCGTATCGATCGCGCGATTGCGCGCGCCGATCGCGGCGACGACCTGGCGCCCGTGTTCGATCGAGCCGCCCGGCGAGTTGAGGATGAGGACCAGCCGCCGCCGGTCTGTCTTGTAACGATCGAGGGCCGCTGCGACACGCTCGCTCATCGGTTCCTGCACCGGCCCGCTCCAGCCCAGCACGATGCGATCAGCCTCTTCGCTGACCGACAGCGTCTGACGTGTTGCCACGTCGCCGGAGCCGGACGGCATCTGGAACGTCCACCAGGCCAGCACGACGCCGCAGATGATGCCGAGAACTTTGAGCGCTGACACGGTCGATCACCTCAACTTTGCAAAGGTCAGGCTCGGAG
>JAEWBW010000637.1 GCA_023390955.1 Pseudomonadota bacterium | reverse complement strand
ATCCAGACTATATCTGCGGAAGCAGTCTGGATTGCTTCGCTGCGCTCGCAATGACGACGAGGCAGAGACCTGCGCTACTCCATCACCGCATGCTCAGGCCCCGCGGCCTGGTTGCGCAGCGTGGCCTTGGTGGACCCGATCATCAGCGCCAGCGGGATGGTGCAGAGGATGAAGATCATCACCAGCATGTAGTCATGCGCGAAGGCGATGATCTGCGCCTGCACCGCGACCATCTTGTCGGCCATGGCGCGTCCGGCATCGGTGGAGAGATTGATCATGCCGCGTACGTCGGGCATCTGCAGCGCGTGATTGAACGGGTTGATGTGCTGCGACAGGATTGCGTAGGTCTTGCGCGAGCCTTGCGTCAATTCGGCGATGACGATCGAGATGCCGACCGAGCTCGCGACGTTGCGCAGCAGCGTCAGCATCGAGGTGCCGTCGGTGCGCAGATGGTTCGGCAGCGTCAGGAACGCCACCGTCGACAGCGGCACGAAGACGAGACCGAAACCAAAGCCCTGGATGACACTGACGATGACGATCTCCGGCACCTGGGTCAGGTCGGTCCACCCCGTCATCTGGAACAGCGAGGCTGCGGTCAGCCCCAGGCCTGCGATGATCAGCGTGCGCGCCTCGATGTAGCGCATCATCCGCCCGACCAGCATCATGGCAAAGAAGGTGCCGAAGCCGCGGCTCGCGAGCAGGCCACCCGCGGTGATGATGGGATAGCCGATGACGTTCTGCAGGTAGGGCGAGGCCAGCGCCATGGTCGAATACAGCACGAGCCCCATCACCGTCATGAAGATGCAGCCGGTGAGGAAGTTGCGATCTCTGAACAGCGAGAACTGGATGAAGGGGCGCGACGTCGTGAAGGAGTGGGCGAAGAAGTAATAGAACGCGACGCCCGAGATGACGAACTCGGTGACGATCTCGGCCGATTCGAACCAGTCGAGCTGCTCGCCACGGTCGAGCGCGAGCTGCAGCGAGCCGATCGCGACCGCGAGCGCCGTGAAGCCGAACCAGTCGAACTTGAGGGTCAGGTCCTTCTTGGTCTCGTCCATGAACACGATCAGCCCGAGCACGGTGATCGCGCCGAACGGCAAATTGACGAAGAACACCCAGTGCCACGAATAGGTCTCGGTCAGCCACGCCCCGAGCGAGGGGCCCATGATCGGGCCCATCATCACGCCCATGCCCCAGATCGACATCGCCTTGGCGCGTTCCTGCAGCGAGTAATAGTCGAGCATGACCGACTGCGACAGCGGCACCAGCGCCGCGCCGAACACGCCCTGCAGCAGTCGGAACAGCACCATCTGGTTGATGTCCTGCGCCAGCCCGCAGAGCACGGAGGCAAAGGTGAAGCCGGCCGAGCAGATGATGAAGATGCGCTTGCGGCCGAAGCGGTTGGAGATCCAGCCCACCGGCGCGGTCATGATCGCGGCGGCGACGATATAGGACGTCAGCACCCAGTTGATCTGGTCCTGCGAAGCCGACAGCGTGCCCTGCATATAGGGCAGTGCGACGTTGGCGATGGTGGTGTCCAGTGCCTGCATGATGGTTGCGGTCATGGCGCAGATCGTCACCATGTTCCGGCGCAGGCCGGGCACCATCAGGCTGGTCGCGGAATCCGACATCGTCCTAGTCGTCCTTGTCGTGGGCCGTCGCCGACATGCCGAGCAGGCCGGCCAGCGTGCGCTGATGGCCGGTGTCGATGGTGGCGTAGACGCTCATGCCGGCCTTCAGCTTCCGCACATATTTGTCGGTCTCGTCGAAATAGATCCGCACCGGGACGCGCTGCACGACCTTGATGAAGTTGCCGGTGGCGTTCTGTGGCGGCAGGATCGCGAACTGCGCGCCGGTGCCCGGCGCCAGCGAGCCGATCTTGCCCTTGAAGACGTGGTTCGGGAACGCATCGACCTCGAGCGTCACGCTCTGGCCGACCGTGACATAGGTGAGGTCGCTTTCCTTCGGATTGGCGTCGACCCAGGGATGGTTGATGTCGACGATCGAGAACACCGGCGTGCCGGCGGGGACGAAGCGGCCGAGCTGGATCTGGGCGACCTGGGTGGCGACACCCGCGATCGGTGCGCGCAGCACGGTGTGGTCGAGATTGCGCTCGGCGTCCTCGAGCTTTGCCTTCGCCTGCGCGTAGGCGGGGAACTGCTCCATCGGCAGCTCGGGATTGCCGAGCAGCTGCGTCTTGGCGTTGGAGAGCTGCTGCTTGACGTACTGGGCCTGCGCGCCGGCGGTCACGAACGCCGTGGAGGCGTTGTCGAGATCGAGCTGCGAGCCGTAATTGTTCTTCACCAGCGCCTTCTTGCGCTCGACGTCGCGCTGCTTCAGGTCCATGCCCTGCTGGGCAAGGTCGGCCATCTGGCCGTAGATCTTGATGTTGGCGATGAGGTTGTCATAGGTCACGCGTGCCTGCGCGAGCTGCGCTTTCGCCTCGTCCACCGCGAGGCGGAACGGCACGGGATCGATCTCGAACAGCACGTCGCCCTGTTTGACGTTCTGGCCTTCCTTCACCACGACCTTGTCGATCTTGCCGGAGATGTCGGGCGTCACCAGAACCTTCTGCGCGCCGACATAGGCATCGTCGGTGCCGACATAGCGGCCGCCATGCAGATAGAAGGTGAGGCCGCCGATCGCGGCCACTGCCGGCAGCACGACCATCAGCAGGAAGCGGCGATAGCGGCGCAGGCCGGCCATCAGGCGACGGCGCGGCTCGGCTGCTTTCTTCGTGGGCTTGCCGCTCGGCGCGCCCTTCTGCTCGGGATTGAACTTGAGGACCTGATCAGCCATAGCGCTGCTCCTTGCGCGCCTGCTCCGCGCCGGACGTCTGGATTGAGTTGCGCACGTTTTCCTTGATGGATTCGAGTTGCGTCAGAAGGCGGTGGGCATCCGCCGGATTGATGCCGTCGAGCGCGTTGGCGGTGAGCTCGGAGCGAAGCCCGCTCATCTTGCCGAGCAGGGTGCGTCCGGCCTTCCTGAGATAGAGGCGCTTGACGCGACGGTCGGATGCGTCGCTGCGGCGCTCGATCCAGTCATTGTCGCAGAGCTTGTCGATCAGCCGCGTCAGCGTGATCGGCTGCATCTCCATCAGCTCGGCGAGCTCGGACTGCTTCATGCCCTCGCTGCGCTCGACCTTGGCCAGCACGGCCCATTGCGCCCTTGTGATGCCGAAGCGCGAGGCCTCCTTGTCGGCATAGACGCGCAACAGGCGAAACACCTCGCCGAGCGTAAACAGGAAGTTCTGGTCCACGGACCCGCGGGTCATAAGCCTGGTCTCCAATAAGCTTGGAATATAATAAGCAAGCTTATGATTATTTCATGGGTGGGGAATGCGGCGCTGCCCCGCAGCAAAAGCATGGCTGGCCCCTGTTCCCGCGTGGCGCTTTGGGTTCCCCGGCCGAAATGCTAGAAGGCGGACGGCATGACCCTCACAAAACCGGCCTTTCCTGCGCCCGACCACGATCACGGCCGCTGCACCGCGGACGCGCTGACCCATGCCGAGGCGGTCTGCGCGCAGCGATCGCAGAAATTCACGCCGATCCGCCGCCAGGTGCTGCAGGCGCTCCTGGCCAGCCACCGGCCGCTCGGCGCCTATGAGATCATCGACGAACTGGCCAAAGCGATGCCGCGGCCGGCGCCGATCACGGTCTATCGCGCGCTCGATTTCCTGATGGCCAACGGCCTCGTGCACCGCATCGAAAGCCGCAACGCCTATCTCGCCTGCGCCGCCCACGACCACGATACGACCTCGGCGGTGGCGTTCCTGATCTGCGAGCGCTGCGGTCTCGTCGGCGAGATCCCGTCGGCGTCCTTTGCGCAGGATTTGAACCTCGCGGCGCGCAGCTCAGGCTTTGCGCCCAAACTGTCCGTGGTCGAGATCACGGGCATCTGCACCCATTGCCAGAAAGCTCAATAAGATAACAACGGCGACAAGCCGCTTCCGGGAAGACATGCCAGAACCAACACGTCCGTCCGCCGGCCGCCCGCTCAGCGCCGGCGCCATCGCCCTGATGCTCATGCTCTGCCTGACCTGGGGTTTCAATCAGATCGCGGTGAAGCTCGTCATTCCCGACGTCCCGCCGATGCTGCAGGCGATGATCCGCTCGATGGGTGCGCTGCCGGTGCTGTTCATCGTCGGCACCTTGCGCGGCGTGAAGTTCTTCGAGCGTGACGGCACCTGGAAGCCGGGCGTCGTCGCTGGCCTGATGTTCGGCATCGAGTTCGTGCTGATCTACCAGGGCATCCGCTTCACCTCGGCGTCCCGCGCGGTCGTGTTCCTCTATACCGCGCCGTTCTTCGTCGCGCTCGGCTCCTATCAGATCCTTGGCGAGCGACTCACTGGCACGCAATGGCTCGGCCTCGCCATCAGCTTTGCCGGCGTCGCGCTGGCGATCGGCGTGCCGCAGGCCAATGTCGACACCATGGTGCTGCTCGGCGACCTCATGATCGTCGCCGGCGCAGGGCTGTGGGCAGCGACGACGATGGTCGCCAAGTCGACACGGCTCGGCCTTGCCGCGCCGGAGAAGGCGCTCGGCTACCAGGTCGCGATCTCGGTCCCGATCCTGGGGGTGGCCGCCTGGCTCTTCGGCGAGAGCATCACCCATACGCCAAGCCCGCTGTCGATCGGGCTCATGGTGTTTCAGGCGGTCTGGGTGGTGGGAACCACGTTCACGCTTTGGTTCGCGCTGGTGAAGGCCTATTCGGCCAGCAAATTGTCGGCTTTTACCTTCATCACCCCTTTGTTTGGCGTGGTGGGTAGCTATTTCATCATGCAC
>JAEWBW010000632.1 GCA_023390955.1 Pseudomonadota bacterium | reverse complement strand
ATTGTCGCGCTTGCGCAGGATCGTGATCCAGGACAGGCCGGCCTGGAAGCCATCGAGGATCAGCTTTTCATAGAGCGCGCGGTCGTCATATTCCGGCGCGTCGTGGAGCAGCGCCGCGAGCCGCACCCGCTGGTCGACGCGCGGCGCTTCATGCCGCATCACGGTCTCGACCAGCAGCGTGTGCTGCGCCACCGAGAAGATGTGCGCGCCGGTTGTCTGTCCGTTCCAGCGCGCAACCCGCGCCAGCCCGTGCGCAATGTCGGCAATTTCGACGTCGAGCGGCGAGGGATCGAGCAGATCGAGCCGCCGGCCCGACAGCATGCGCTGCCAGGCGCGGGATTGCGGGTCGCGCGCCGCTGCCTTCTTCGTCATTTGGCTTTGAGGCGCGGCTTGCGCGGGGTCTTGCCGCAGTTCGCGTGACAATAACAATCGACCAGATGGTCGTTGACCATGCCGGTCGCCTGCATGAAGGCGTAGACGATGGTGGGGCCGACGAACTTGAAGCCGCGCGACGACAACTCCTTCGACATCTGGATCGAGACCGGTGTCGAGGCCGGGACGCTCGCACTGGTCTTGAACTGGTTGACCTTGGGCCGGCCGTCGAGGAAGTCCCACAACAGCTTCGAGAAGCCCGGGCCCTTCTCCATGATCTCGAGATAGCCCTTCGCGCTCAGGATCGCGCCGTCGATCTTGGCGCGGTTGCGCACGATGCCGGCATCGTTCATCAGCGCATGAACCTTCTTGGCGTTGTAGCGCGCGATCTTCTCCGGCTGGAAGTCGTCAAAGGCTTTGCGGAAATTGTCGCGCTTGCGCAGGATCGTGATCCAGGACAGGCCGGCCTGGAAGCCATCGAGGATCAGCTTTTCATAGAGCGCGCGGTCGTCATATTCCGGCACGCCCCATTCGTTGTCGTGATAGGCGACGTAGAACGGATCTTCGCCCGGCCAGGGACAACGCGTCTTTCCGTCGGGATGCAGGCGAGGGGCTTTGCTCATGCGGTGGTGTGCTTGGCTGGAATGCGCACGACGTCGGGGTCCGCGAGCTTCACGCCGAGACCGCCGGCGGTCAGCGCCTGGCCCGCGTCGAGCGCGTCCGCGACGCGATCGATGCGCACCAGCGCGATGCCCTTGCCCTGTGCCGAGGAGCCCATGGTGCCGACCTGCTTGTCGCCGGCCAGAATGCTGACGCCGATTTCGGGCGAGTAATCGTCCAGCAGCAGCTTGACGCTGCGGGTGCGCGCGGTGCCGCGATGTTGCATGCGCGAGACGACCTCCTGGCCGACATAGCAGCCCTTGTCGAAATCGACGCCGGCGAGGCGGTCCATGTTGGTCTCGTGCGGAAACGCGTCGCTGTACATGAAGTCGACCCCGCCGCGCGGCACGCCGGTCGCAATGCGATGGGCCTCGTAGGCGTCGGCGTCGACCGGCTCGGCGCCGATCAGCGTCGCGAGCTTCTCGCTGAGGTCCAGCGGGACCAGGATGCGGATGCCGAGCTGCGCATCGCGCGGATCGGCAAAGGTGAGATCGGGTTGCGCCGCCGGTGTGCCGCCCCAGGCCGCGAGCACGCCGAGATCGTCGAGCTTTTCCACAGTGACCTTGGCGCGCAGCTTGTAGAATTTCAGCTTGGTGGCGAGGGTGTCGACCAGCGGCTTCGGGCAGTCGATCAGGAACCCGCCACCATGGCCCGGCGAGGCCTCGGTGATGAGGAAATCCGCGATGATCTTGCCCTGCGGCGTCAGCAGCGCCCCGAATCGGCCCAGTCCCGGCGCGAGTTTGTCGACATCGGTGGTGATCAGGCCGTTGAGGAAGTTGCGTGCATCCTCGCCCGCGACCTTGACCACGCCCCGGTCGGGAAGAAAGGCTGCTTTCATACGAAAATCTCTTGCGACATGTTGCACCGGAACGTAAGCCCGCAAGACGAAAACACAAGACATAAACGGACCTCGGGCCTGCGCTTGGGGACGAGAGAGGCCAGATCCATGACCCAGCGCTTCGATGTGATCCTCAAGGGCGGCACCGTGGTCAATCAGGACGGCGAGGGTGTCCGCGACATCGGCGTCACCGCCGGCCGCATCGCCGAGATCGGCAATCTGTCGCAGGCCTCCGCCGCTGAGACGATCGACTGCAAGGGTCTGCACGTCCTGCCCGGCGTCATGGACACGCAGGTGCATTTTCGCGAGCCTGGGCTGGAGCAGAAGGAAGACCTCGAAACCGGCTCGCGCAGCGCCGTGATGGGCGGCGTCACCGCCGTGTTCGAGATGCCGAACACGTCGCCTCTGACGGTGACCGAAGCCACCTTCACCGACAAGGTGAAGCGCGGCCATCACCGCATGCATTGCGATTTCGCCTTCTTCATCGGCGGCACCCGCGACAATGTCGATGATCTGCCCGTGCTCGAGCGCGCACCGGGTTGCGCCGGCGTGAAGGTCTTCATCGGTTCGTCGACCGGCGCGCTCCTGGTCGAGGACGACGACAGCCTGCGCCGCATCTTTCAGGTGATCCGGCGCCGCGCCTCCTTCCACGCCGAGGACGAATATCGGCTGAACGACCGCAAGTCGCTGCGCATCGAGGGCGATCCGCGCTCGCATCCTGTGTGGCGCGACGAGACCGCGGCGCTGATGGCAACGCAGCGGCTGGTCAAGCTTGCGCATGAGACGGGCAAGCGCATCCACGTGCTGCACATCTCAACCAAGGAAGAGATCGAATTCCTGCGCGACCACAAGGATGTTGCGTCCTGCGAAGCGACGCCGCATCACCTCACCATGGCCGCGCCCGAATGCTACGAGCGGCTGGGCACGCTCGCGCAGATGAACCCGCCGGTGCGCTCGGCCGATCACCGTGCCGGCATCTGGCGCGGCATCGAGCAGGGCATCGTCGACATTCTCGGCTCCGACCACGCCCCGCATACGCTGGAGGAAAAGGCAAAGACCTATCCGGCCTCGCCCTCGGGGATGACGGGCGTGCAGACGCTGGTGCCCTTGATGCTCGATCACGTCAATGCGGGCCGGCTGTCGCTGGCGCGTTTCGTCGATCTCACCAGCGCCGGCCCCGCGCGCCTGTTCAACATCGCCTGCAAGGGCCGCATTGCCGCGGGCTATGACGCCGACTTCACGGTCGTCGATCTCAAGCGCAGCGAGACCATCACCAACAAATGGGTCGCCTCCAAAGCCGGCTGGACGCCTTACGATGGCGTCCGTGTCACCGGCTGGCCCGTCGGCACCTTCCTGCGCGGCAAGCGCGTGATGTGGCAGGGCGAGCTGGTGACGCCCTCGCTAGGAGAGCCGGTGCGGTTTCTGGAGACGCTGAAGCAGTAGGGGCTGCACCTCGTCATTGCGAGGAGCGACTTGTCCGCCGTAGCTCGAAGAGCGAAGGCGGAAGCGACGAAGCAATCCAGAGTCTTTCTGCGGTGGCAGTCTGGATTGCTTCGCTGCGCTCGCAATGACGAGAGGAGAGGACTACACTTTCTCTCGAAAGGGAGTGCAGTACGATGTCCCAACCAACCGGCCTCATCACCACCGAGCAGCTCGCCGCCATCTTGGGCGATCCCAACCTCCGCATCTACGACTGCACCACCTACAACGAGCCGGTGCCGCCGGGCAGCGACGTGCCCTATCGCGCAGTGCCGGGCGACAAGACCTTTGCGGCCGGTCACATCCCCGGTGCTGATTTCCTCGACCTGCAGGGCGAATTCTCCGATGCCTCCGCGCAGCAATTCTTCATGATGGCCGGCGTTGCCCAGCTGGAGGCCGCCTTCGGCCGCCACGGTCTCGATGCTGGCAAGACCATCGTGCTCTACAGCATCGGCACCATGATGTGGTCGACGCGGTTCTGGTGGATGCTGCGCTCGCTCGGCGTCGAGGCGAGCGTGCTCGATGGCGGTTTTGACAAATGGAAGGCAGAGGGGCGTCCCGTCGAGATGGGCGCGCCAAAAGGCTATCCGGCGGCGACGTTCAAGGCCGCGCCGCGCGCGGGCTTGTTCGTCGACAAGAATGCCGTGCTGTCCCGGATCGGCGACGCCTCCACCGTGACAGTCAATGCGCTCGGTCCGCAGTTTCACAAAGGCCTCGAGCCAAGTCGTTATGGCCGGCCTGGCCGCGTGCCCGGCAGCGTCAACGTGTCGGCGGCGACGCTGGTCAATCCGGACAAGACGCTGGTCGGGCTCGCGGACGCCGAGGCTAAATTCGCAGCCCAGGGCGTCACGCGCGACAAGGCCGTGATCTGCTATTGCGGTGGCGGCATCTCCGCCACGATCGACCTCTTCCTGCTGACCCAGCTTGGCTACGACAACCTCACCCTCTACGACGCCTCGATGGGCGAATGGGCGAGGGATCCCGCGCTGCCGGTCGAGACGGACTAGAGGCAAGAAAGTCAGGAACCTTTTACCCGCGGCTGCATCCAATGTCCGGAACGAAGCCAAACGACCGGGTCACCGCCATGCAACGAACCGCAGCCGGCCTGTCCGCCGGAACCAGGACATCGGACACCAGGACCTTGGAAGCCGCGCTGATCGACCGCGCCCGGGCGCGGGACGAGGCGGCGCTGCGCGAGATCATGCAGGCCAATAATCGCCGGCTCTACCGGCTTGCGCGCGGTATCCTGCGCAACGATGCCGAGGCCGAGGACGTGGTGCAGGAGACTTATGTCCGCGCCTTCACCCATCTCGAGGGGTTTCGCGGCGAGTCAGGGCTATCGACCTGGCTGTCGCGCATCGCCATCAACGAAGCGCTCGGCCGGGCGCGTAGCCGCAAACCGCATGTCGAGCTCGGCGCGGTGCCCGAGGCTACGCTCGAAGCGCAGATCATCAAGTTTCCCGTTTCCCCCGCAGGCGATCCGGAAAGGACCATGGCCCAACGTGAAATCCAGCGCGTCGTCGAACGCGCGATCGATGAGTTGCCGGATGCTTTCCGCATGGTTTTCGTGGCACGGGTCATGGAGGGCATGAACATCGAGGAGACCGCGGAGCTGCTCGGCGTCAAGCCCGAGACGGTGAAGACCCGGCTGCACCGCGCCCGCACGATGCTGCGCGAGAATGTCGAGAAGGAGATCGGTCCGGTGGTGATGGACGCGTTCCCGTTCGCGGGCTGGCGCTGCGAGCGCCTGACCGAGGCCGTGCTGAAGCGGCTCGGTGTCACCGGCGCGTAAAGTTTTTTGGGAACGTCTGCACGAAATTCCCATCCAACGCCTGTGAAGCAAACGCGCCGGCAATCGTCCGGCACCACAGGAGTGTCAAACCATGTTCGTCCGACGCAGCGCGGCGTTCGCCGCCGCCATTCTGTTGTCCAGCCCTGTGCTGCTGCAAGGCGCCAGAGCTGCCGACAAGCCGACCGATCCGCAGATCGCGCACATCGCCTACACTGCCGGTGTCATCGACATCGCCGCCGCCAAGCAGGCGATCAAGAAGGCCAAGGGCAAGGACGTGAAAGCCTTCGCCGAGGACATGGTGCGTGACCATGAGGCCGTCAACAAGCAGGCGCTGGCGCTGGTCAAGAAGCTCAACGTCACGCCCGAGGACAACGACACCAGCAAGGCGCTGTCGAAGCAGGCGAGCGACAAGCTGGCCGAGCTCGACAAGCTCAGCGGCGCTGCCTACGACAAGGCCTATGTCGCCAACGAGGTCGCATACCACAAGACGGTCAACGGCGCGCTGGAGACACAGCTCATTCCGTCGGCGAACAATGCCGAGCTGAAGAGTCTGCTGCAGACTGGCTTGAAGATCTTTCAGGGCCATCAGCAGCACGCCGAGCATGTTGCGGCCGAGCTGAAATAGGGGAGAGGCGATGATGCCGGGACTGACGTCCTCGATCGCGGCGGCAATCGTGATGGCAATCATTGTCCCGGCGCACGCCGCGACCATTCAGATCACGATGACGAATCTCGAAATATCGCCGGCTGAAGCATCCGTGAAGGTCGGCGATACCGTCGAGTGGATCAACAAGGATGTGTTCGCCCATACCGCGACGGCGAAGAACGGCGATTTCGACGTCAACCTACCGGCGAAGAAGTCAGCCTCGTTCGTCGTGAAGAAGGCGGGCACGGTTGACTATTACTGCCGCTTTCATCCCAACATGAAAGCGACGCTGACGATCGCGCCGTGAGTTCGGTTTCCCGGCGCGATCGGGAATAAATCCCGGCAATTCGGAGACTAATGCTTGTACTTCGGGACGGCGCGCCCGTGCGATAAAGGCGCCAGACCTCGCGACGTGTCGCGGGTCATTCATCCGAAACTGGCCCCGCTTTACGAAGGTGGGGCCATTTTTTTTGGAAGATAGAGGTGGCTTACTGCCGCGCGAGCATGACCGAGAATTCGCCGTTGCGAATGCGGGTCGGAAAGCCCTCGACGAATTTCGCCACCGCGTCCTCGCCATAGGTGCCCACGAGCTCGGCGAGCGCGGCGAACAGGCTTGCCTGCGCCAGGCAGTCACCGTCGACGCCGTCATGGCGCGCCTCGGCCCAGGCCTCGTTCAGGTAGCTGAGCGCGGCCTGCTTCTGCTCGTGATCGGGCAGCGGCGCGCGGGCGGGGGCGTAGGAAACTGACTGGCTCATGAAACTCGATGTGGCTGGGGCGCGATCCACGGCGATGCGCTGCCTGAGAGGTGTAGCATGAGTATTAACGCCGCCTAGGCCACATCTTTAAGAACGGTTAATGGGTGTGAATAAGATCGGCTGTGTTGTTCCCGATGCGTCGTTTCGGGACGCGACGAAGTCGCGAGCCCGGAATCCAGCTGGCTTCAGTGACGGTGGATGAATGGATTCAGATGCGTCATTGCGCATCATAGGTCGCGCTACGCGCGCCCCGGAATGACAAGAGAAATCAGTTCGCGTATCGCGCGGTCAGATCCCGCGAGATCTTCGAGCCTTCCTCGATGTAACGGCGGATCGCCACCGTCGCGGCGGGAGTACAGGCGCGGTAGGTCTGCTGGAAGCCGTTATAGCCGCGGTTGAAGCCGGCGATCATGCGGGTGCGGCGCTCGCCGGATGGCGTTTCGGCATCGATCAGCGCCTGCATCTCGTTGCGCCATTTGTTGCCTTCATTGGCCCCGCAGATGCCGCGGAGATAGTGCAGTCCGCCGAGGATCTCGGCCAGCCGCTGCAGGTCGCCGTCGAACGGCGCAGCCGCGTCCTGGGCCCGGACGGGTGTCGCGGCGCAGGCAAGAATCAGGACCAAAACGGCCAGAAATCGCTGGGACATCGGGCGGCTGTATGCCCCTTCAGGACCGGGGAAGCAAGGCGGAGAGGCAGGCCATTCCCGGCAGGGATCAGGCCCCGATCAGCCGCCAGGCGGCCTGGATGACCTCCTCGAGGCCGCCGGTGAGCTTGAGGTCGCCAAGGTCGCCCAGCGTATCCGGGGCGATCCAGCGGTAATCGTCGAGTTCGTCGTTCAGCACCGGCTCCCTGGCCGCCCAGCGGGCCGCAAACGACATGATGAGGTAATGGCCGGCGCCGCCTGTGGATGGCAGCACCTCGCGCCAGCCGGCGAGGCCGACGATGTCGATCGTGAGCCCGGTTTCCTCGTCGACCTCACGCGCCAGCGCCTGGTGCAGCGATTCGCCGAATTCGACCCGGCCACCCGGCAGCGAATAGAAGCCCTTGGCCGGCGAGCGGGCCCGCCGGGTCAAGAGCACCTTGCCTTCGCGAAAGATCGCGGCGCTGACGGCGAGCTGGGGATGGGTGGGCTGGACGACGGTGGCCATTCTCTTCGCCGATCCCGGCTCAGTTCGCCATGATGGTGTCGATATCGGCCTCGGTGCCGCCGTTGATGATGCCGCCGCAGGTCGCGATCAGCGGCTTGACCCACGCCGTTGCCTGCTCGGCGAGGCGGACACGCGTCGTATCCTGCTCGACCTTGCGCATGGCATCGCCAACCGCGGTCAGGATCGAGGTCATGGTGTCGGTGACGTTGTCGAACTGGGAGCGGACGGACGGCTCCGCCTTCTCATAGGCCTCGATCGCCAGATCCCGCGCCTTGAAATTCGAGGCCGTGAAATGCTCTGCATAGGACAGCGGCGTCCAGGTCAGGAAATCCTCGGCGCATTCCGGCATGTCCGGGACCATTTCGAGCAGCATCACCGCTTCATTGAAATGGTTCAGATAGTCGGTGGCAAGCCCGGTCCGCGGGTTGATGTTGGCCACGCGCAATCGTTCGGCCCAGGCGGCAGCCTCGGGGCCCGTCGATACGCCTGTCCGCACGGGTTGGGAGGCCGTTGAGCTCATCGGTGCCAGTGTTAACGTTCGGGGTTAAAAGGACCTGAACGGACCCTATATAGGCGATTGGGATGTGCGGACGCTTCGTCATAACTTCGGCCCCCGCGGCCTTGCGGCAACTGTTTGGCTATGTCGAACAGCCTAATTTCCCGCCACGGTACAACGTCGCTCCGACACAACCGATACCTGTGGTCTTGATCGACAAGGGCGCGCGGCATTTCCAGCTGATGCGCTGGGGTCTGCTGCCGTCCTGGGTCAAGGATCCCCGCGGATTTACGGTGCTGATCAACGCCCGTTCGGAGACGGTGCTGGAAAAGCCCGCCTTCAAGAGGGCGATCCGCAGGCGGCGCGGCTTGGTCCCGGCCGACGGCTATTACGAGTGGAAGGCGATCGACGGCCGCAAGCAGCCGTACTTCATCCATCGCGCTGACGGCGCGCCGCTCGGCTTTGCCGCGGTGTTCGAGACCTGGGTCGGCCCGAACGGCGAGGAGCTCGATACGGTCGCGATCGTGACGGCGGCCGCGCGCGAGGACCTCGCGGCGCTGCATGACCGCGTGCCCGTGACGATCGCCGAGAAGGATTTCGATCGCTGGCTCGATTGCCATGACGACGAGATCGAAGCCGCGCTGTCGCTGATGGTTGCCCCGCGGATCGGTGAGTTCGCCTGGCACCCGGTCTCCACCCGCGTCAACCG
>JAEWBW010000618.1 GCA_023390955.1 Pseudomonadota bacterium | reverse complement strand
TGGAGCCGTTGCCTTACATCGTCATCATCGTCGACGAAATGGCCGACCTGATGATGGTCGCCGGCAAGGACATCGAAGGCGCGGTGCAGCGCCTCGCGCAGATGGCGCGCGCCGCCGGCCTGCATGTCATCCTCGCAACGCAGCGTCCGTCGGTCGACGTCATCACCGGCACCATCAAGGCGAACTTCCCGACCCGCATCGCCTTCCAGGTCACCTCGAAGATCGACAGCCGCACCATCCTCGGCGAGATGGGCGCCGAGCAGCTGCTCGGCCAGGGCGACATGCTCTACATGGCGGGCGGCGGCCGCATCAGCCGCGTCCACGGTCCCTTTGCCTCCGACGAGGAAGTCGAGAAGGTGGTGCGCCATCTCAAGACGCAGGGCCAGCCGGAATATCTCGAAGCCGTCACGGCGGAAGAGCCCGGCGAGGACGAGGAAGGCGGCGCCGTGTTCGACTCGACCGGCATGGGCGGAGACGGCGGCGGCGATCTCTTCCAGCAGGCCGTCGCGATCGTCAAACGCGATCGCAAGGCGTCGACGAGCTACATCCAGCGCCGCCTGCAGATCGGCTACAACCGCGCGGCGTCACTGATGGAGCGCATGGAACTGGAAGGCATCGTTGGGCCGGCCAATCACGCCGGCAAGCGCGAGATTTTGGTCGAGGAAGAAGACAGCCATATGTGAGGCCGGCAAGGTCTTGAAAACACAGCATCTTGAGCCAGCCTTGAGTAAGATTTTCACGTAAAAACGATATCTGCTTTTGCCCGAAATCACGGTAAAAGGGCGCCTAGCCACACAGGACCACGCGTTGACTGGAAATCCCAAAACCCGATCTGCCGCGCAAGGCGTGCGTGTCGCAGGCGCACTCCTCGTCGCGGTTGCGATGACCGCTGCGAGCGCGCCGTCGCAGGCGCAAAACGTGCCCGTGCCAAAGCCGGCTCCGAAGGGGCGTGACAGCGGGCAGGTGAGCGGCGGCCCGGCGACGACGGGCGCGACGCAGACGGCGCCGAATCCGATCATTCCGGATCCGCGCCGCAACGTGCCGAGCAGCATCTTCCAGACCTTCGATGCCAATCAGAAGGCGCAGGCCGCCAAGGTCAGCGCTTATCTGTCGTCCTTGTCGACGCTGGTTGGCAATTTCGTCCAGGTCGCGCCGGACGGCAGCAAGACGCAGGGCGATTTCTACATCCAGAAGCCGGGCAAGGTCCGCTTCGAATATGACCCGCCGAATCCGATCGACATCGTTGCCGACGGCTCCTCGCTGGTGGTGCGCGACCGCAAGCTCGCGACGCAGGACGTCTATCCGCTGTCGCAGACGCCGCTGCGCTTCCTTTTGTCCGACCGTATCGACCTGATGAAGGACACCAACGTCGTCAACGTCACCGCCGACGATCTCTTCATCAGCGTCACCATCGAGGAGAAGCAGGCGCTGATCGGCACCAGCCGCTTGATGCTGATGGTCGGCGCCAAGGACGGCCAGCTGAAGCAATGGACGGTGACCGACCCGCAGGGCTACGACACCACGGTTGCGGTCTACAATCTCGACGCCGGCAAGAAGCTCGATCCCGGCATGTTCAAGATCGACTTCACCAATTACGGCACGCCGCCGGGCTGAGGTTGCTCTCGTGTCCCGGACGCGGTGCAGCGCGTAGCGGTGCGCCGCAGAGCCGGGACCCAGAAAGTCGCGAGATGGGCCCCGGTTCAGCAGCGCATCACTGACGTGCTGCGCGGCGCCCGGGGCGCAAGAGAGTGCCCAGCACATCAAGCCTGAAAAGATGGTGGGCACGGCGCTTTGCGCCTTTGCCCAGCCTGCGATCGCTTGCTAAGACGCAACTTCCATGCGTCTTTCCCTGACAACCTGGAACATCAATTCGGTGCGGCTGCGCATCGATCTCGTTGCGAAATTCCTCAAGAGCGCGCGGCCGGACGTGCTGTGCCTCCAGGAAACCAAGTGCATCGACGACGCCTTTCCGCTGAAGCGCTTCAAGCGGCTCGGCTATGAGCATGTCGCGCTGAACGGGCAGAAGGGCTATCACGGCGTCGCCATCGTCTCGAAGATTCCGTTCGAGTCGAAGGACATCCGAACCTTCTGCGACAAGGTGGATTCGCGGCACATCTCGGTGTCGTTCGGCGAGAAGGCGCAGATCGCAAAGCCGCTGGTCGTGCATAATTTCTACGTGCCCGCCGGCGGCGACATTCCCGATCCCGCGCTGAACGAAAAATTCGACCACAAGCTCCGCTTCCTCGACGAGATGAAGGCGTGCGAGCCGTTGCATCCGCGCGGCGAGGACCGCCACATCCTGGTCGGCGATCTCAACGTCGCGCCGCATGAGAACGACGTCTGGTCGCACAAGCAGCTTCTGAAAGTGGTCTCGCATACGCCGGTCGAAACCGAGAAGCTGAAGGCAGCCCTCGAAGCCGGCGAGTGGGTCGACGTCGCGCGCGATCGCATCCCAATGTCGGAGAAGGTCTATACATGGTGGAGCTACCGCTCCGCCGACTGGACCGTCGGCGATCGCGGCCGCAGGCTCGACCACATCTGGGTCTCGCGCGCGCTGAAGGATGCCGTGCAGGATTTCAGGATTCTTCGCGATGCCCGCAGCTGGGAGCGGCCGTCAGACCATGTGCCGGTGACGGTGACGCTGGACGTTTGATCTACGTGCTCAGCTTCGCGCCGGCCATCAGGATGTCGCTGGCGATCTGGCTGGAGCGGACCGCGAACTCGTCGCGCAGGCGGAGCGCTGCGGCAGGATCGCTTTCGAGCACGCGCTGAAACAGGCTGCGGGCGACGCGGATGACGGAGGAATGCTCCAGCGCGATCGCGCTCGAAGGGCGCTTCATCGGCACCACCAGCGCGAGCTCGCCGATCAGCGTGCCGGGACCGGCGACCATCTCGGCGCCGGCGCCGTCATCGACCCTAAAGGCGCCACGCTGGACCACGAAGCCGGCATCTGCATCGTCGCCCTGGTTGAACAGGACGTCGCCACGCACGAAGTCGCGCTGTTCGGAGCCGATCGCCAGCATGCGCAGCGGTGCGGTCCCCAGCAGACGCAAGGTCGGGACACGCTCGAGAAGCGCTACGTCGTCTTCGATCGACATTCAGATCCGTGGCTCAGACCCGCGATTCCAGATGATTCGCGGGTCCCGGGCAGCGTATCACGGCACCAGCTTGTAGCCACCGGCTTCCGTGCCCAGGATTTCCGGGTTGGCCGCGTCCTTCTCGATCTTCTGGCGAAGGCGGTAGATGTGGGTTTCCAGCGTGTGGGTGGTGACGCCGGAATTGTAGCCCCAGACCTCCTGCAGCAGGGTCTCGCGCGAGACCGGCATCTGGCCGGCCCGGTAGAGGAAGCGGAGGATGGCGGTCTCCTTCTCGGTCAGCCGCACCTTGCGCGCATTGGCCGCGGTCAGCATCTTCGAGCCGGGACGGAAGGAGTAGGGGCCGACCGAGAACACGGCGTCCTCGCTGGCCTCGTGCTGGCGCAGCTGGGCGCGGATGCGGGCCAGCAGCACGGCGAAGCGGAAGGGCTTTGCGACATAGTCGTTGGCCCCGGATTCCAGCCCCAGAATGGTATCGGAATCGGTGTCGTGGCCGGTCAGCATGATGATCGGGGCCTTGAACCCGCCCTTGCGCAGGGATCGCACAACCTCGCGGCCGTCGGTGTCGGGCAGGCCGACATCCATCAGCACGAGATCAGGGGCGTTGGCCTTCGCGGCGCTCGCGCCCTTGGCGCCGGTGTCGACGGCAGAGGCCTCGAATTCTTCGTGCAGCGATAGTTGCTCCACCAACGTGTCGCGCAGATCGGAATCGTCATCCACGATCAGGATCTTGCGGGCATTGGCCATGGGGTCATCCTTTTGGGGGTCGTAGCGAACGCAAGGCGCGTCCACGCAGCAGCAATGGGTAGTCAGTTAGAGCTGGTCGGCTTTATGGTTCTTCGTGTTGAAGTAGTGGGCTGTTACCGATTCTCAAGCCAGAACCACTCTAACCCAGAAAAACAGGTCATTTTGATGAATGTCCTGTAATGAAGTCGACATCGCACGATAGCATGAAAAAGCAAGCTACGTCAGCCGCTTATCCGAAGAACCGGCCGCTCGCGGCGATCCGTGTGCGGGCAGCCGCCGGCAACCCGCGCCGCGGTTGGCTGACCGCCGGACCACTCACCATCCCGGTCGCGCTCGGCCGCGGCGGCATCCTCGCCAACAAGCGTGAGGGCGACGGCGGCACGCCGAAGGGCCAATTCCGGCCACGACAGCTATGGTGGCGGGGTGATCGGCACAGCCGGCCGCAGACGCATCTTCCGGTGCGCGCGATCGCGGCCGACGACGCCTGGTGCGAGGATCCCAGGGATCGTCACTACAACCAGCCGATCCGGCGCGGCGAGGGGCAAGCCGGCGACAGGCTCACGCGTGCGGACCATCTCTATGATTTCATCGTCGAGATCGACCACAACACCAGGCCGCGCATTCCCGGCCGCGGCAGCGCCGTGTTTCTGCATCTGGCGCGCGACAATTTCGGGCCGACCGCGGGCTGCGTGTCGATGACCCAGGCGGCGATGCTGCAATTGCTGCGAAGGCTCGGACCAAAAACAAAAATCATCATCGGGTGAGGGACCATGGACACCAAGGAGATCGCGGCCGCATCGAACACGCTGGTCACGCATTGGCGCGACGGCAGCAAGATTGACGCGCTGCAGGGATCGCAACGTCCGCGCACGCGCACGGAGGGCTACGCAATCCAGGGCGCGCTGGAAACGCAGTCGAAAGCGAAGTTGTTCGGCTGGAAGATCGCAGCGACCAGCGAGTCCGGGCAGAAGCACATCAATGTCGCCGGACCGCTGGCCGGACGTATCATGAGCGACACCGTGATCGCCGATGGCGGCACCGCATCGATGCACGGCAATGCGATGCGCGTCGGTGAGCCCGAATTTGCCTTCCGCATGGGCCGCGATCTGCCGCCGCGCACGACACCCTACAGCGTCGACGAGGTGCTCGCCGCGGTCACCAGCCTGCATCCCGCGATCGAAATCCCGGACTCGCGCTTTGCCGATTTCGTCGCCGCGGGAGAAGCACAGCTCATCGCCGACAATGCCTGCGCGCATCTGTTCGTGCTGGGCGAAGCGACCAGCGCCGACTGGCGCACGCGCGATCTCGTCGAGGAGCGGCCCGCGATCACGCTGCGCGGCGAGCGTTATGTCGGACACGGCAAGAACGTGCTCGGCGATCCCCGCGTTGCGCTCGCCTGGCTCGCCAACGAGCTCAGCGGCCTCGGCCTCACCTTGCGGGCAGGGGAGGTGGTGACAACCGGCACCTGCCATCCGCCGCTGCCGATCCAGGCCGGCGATCACATGGCTGTGGATTTTGGCGTGCTGGGCAAGGCGTCGGTGAAGTTCGCGTAAGCGCGGCTGTCGTCCTGGCGAAAGCCAGGACCCATACCGCGTGATCTATATGAGTTGCGGGATGACCGTTGCCCGAGTCTTCGCCAAAGCGAGGACCGGGGTAATGGGTCCTGGCTTTCGCCAGGACGACAAAAATTCCGGCAATCACCGATGCCCGAAGATCGCACTCCCCACCCGCACATGGGTGGCGCCGAGCATGATGGCGTTGGCGAAATCGGCGCTCATGCCCATCGACAGGTTTTTCAATCCATTACGCGCCGCGATCTTGGCGGTCAGCGCAAAGTGCGCCGCCGGCGGCTCGTCCACCGGCGGGATGCACATCAGGCCGGAAATGGTCAGCCCGTAAGTGTCGCGGCAGGTCGCGAGGAAGGCATCGGCCTCTGCCGGCGCGATGCCGGCCTTCTGCGGCTCCTCGCCAGTATTGATCTGGACGAAGAGCTGGGGATGCTTGTTCTGGGATTCGATTTCCTTGGCTAACGCCTGGCAAATGCTCGGGCGGTCGACCGAATGGATGGCGTCGAACAGCGCCACCGCCTCTTTCGCCTTGTTGGACTGCAGCGGTCCGATCAGGTGCAGCGCAATTCCTTCGTTACCCGAAATTAACGCTGGCCACTTGCCCTTGGCTTCCTGCACGCGATTCTCGCCGAACACGCGTTGTCCGGCGGCGATAACCGGCGAAATTGCATCGGCATCGAATGTCTTCGACACCGCGATCAGCGTCACCGAGGCGCGATCGCGCCGCGCATCCTTGCAGGCGCGCGCGATCTCGGCCTCCACGGCAGCGAGCGCGTTTGGTGAATGGCCGGTTAGCGGCGCGGCGTTGTTGTCTGTCATGACGTCATCAATTGCGTAGTTGCACGGGAGGTAGTTCGAATTTTACCGAGTTCAAGAAAGGCTTTTTGAACCCTTCAAACTATGTTGCGCGTGGGGTGGGTTACAAAAAATGGCAAACGTCAGTCTCAACCGCAAACGCGCGAAACTCAAGCAGGTTCTCGGAATCCGGGCACGGCTCGCTCTGCTCGCCGTGATTCTGGTGGCGCCGCTGATGCTCGAACGCATCCGTTCGCTCGAGGACACCCGCGGCAAGCAGATCGCGCAGGCCACCACCGAATTCACCACCGTGGCCCGGCACAGCGCCGACGCGCAGCGCGAGGTGATCTCCTCGGTCGAGACCATTCTGAAATCGGAAGCCTTCATCCGCGCCTCCGTCGGCGGCATCGGCAAGAGCTGCGACGTGCTGCGCGCGAGTCTGCCGGGCAACCTGCCCTGGATCCGCACGCTGTTGATCGCCGGCGAGGACGGCCGCATCCAGTGCTCGACCAACAATATGTATGTCGGCCTCGACCTCAGCGACCGGCCCTATTTCCAACAAGCGCAGGAAACCGGGCGCTTCGTGCTGTCCGACTTCGTGCTCGCGCGTCCTTCGAACACCCCGTCCGTGATGGCGGTCTATCCGGTCTCGGCGCTGTCGGGCAAGCCGGACGCCGTCGTGATGGCGAGCGTCAACCTCGACTGGATGTCGAAGGTGATGAGCAATCTCGGCGGCCGCTCCGGCATCTCCGCGGTGCTCGTCGACAGCCGGGGCACCGTGCTCGCCGCGCCCGCCGACCAGCACAGCGCGATCGGTCGTCCGCTCGACAACCTTCCCCTGATGTCGGCGATCGCCGACATGGCGCTCCGCTCCGACCAGGACGAGGGCGCGCTCTCGTTCACGGCCGTCGACGGCTCCCGCCGGGCGGTCAGCTATATCCGCATCGCGGGCACCAATGCGCGCCTGATCGCCAGCATCGACGAGGACAAGGTGTCCGCCGCCGTCAGCCGCGACATCCGCACGGCGTATCTGCAACTCGGTTTCGTCTGCGTGTTCGTGCTGCTCGGCGCGCTGATCGCGGCCGAGAAGCTCGTGATCAAGCCGATCGAGATGCTGTCCGACATGGCCAAGCGTTTTGGCGAAGGCGACCGTTCGGCGCGCGCCGCGCGCAGCCGCCTGCCCGCCGAATTCGTGCCGCTGGCGCGCGCCTTCAACGCGATGGCCGCCCAGCTCGGCCAGCGCGAGCGCGAGCTGATCTCGAGCAACGACCGACTGACAGTCATGGCCTCGATCGACATGCTGTCGGGCCTCGCCAACCGCCGCGGTTTCCAGAGCCGGCTCGACTTCGAATGGATGCGCGCACAGCAATATGACAGCGACCTCGCGCTGCTGATGATCGACGTCGACCATTTCAAGCTGTTCAACGACTCCTACGGTCATCTCGAAGGCGACGCCTGCCTGACCCGCCTCGGCGAGGCACTGTCGGGCATCGCCGCCGACACCATGGGCTTTGCCGCGCGCTACGGCGGCGAGGAGTTCTGCCTGCTGCTGCCGAACACCGACGTCGCCCGCGCCGTCGCGATCGGCGAGCAGGTGCGCAGCGCCGTGCTGCGGCTCTGCCTGCCGCACATCACCTCGAGCCACATGATCGTGACTGTCTCGATCGGCGTTGCCGCCGCACGGCCCAACGAAGCCCTGCGTCCCGGCGATCTCATCGAAGCCGCCGACGCCGCCCTCTATGCCGCCAAGCACGACGGCCGCAACACGGTCGTCGAGCACGGCCTGGTGCAGGCCAGCGAGGGTGAAGCCGAAATGGCGATGGCCGGCTGAACCAAGCGCGATGAGATTGGATTGAAGCGTCGTCGCGCTTCCAGATCGTAGCTAGCCCGTGGCCGCAGCGCGATCGACCACGCTCTCCGTCACGACGCGATTGCGGCCATAGCTCTTGGCGAGATAGAGCGCGCGGTCGCAACGCTCGATGAGTTCCGTCATCGCTTCGCCGTTGCGGTACTGCGCCACGCCGATCGAAACGCTGATGCCGGGCAAGGTTTCGCCGGTCGAGCGCCGCGTGATCCTGCGTTCAGCGATCGCGGACCTGATGGCCTCGGCAATCCCGGCGCAGATGGCGAGATCGGCATCCGGCATCACCACCATCATCTCCTCGCCGCCATAGCGGGCCGGCAGATCCTGCTTGCGCACCATTTCGCGCAAGACCTTGGCCATCAGCCGCAGCACCTCGTCACCGACGCTGTGGCCAAAATTGTCGTTGAAGGCCTTGAAGTGATCGATGTCGAGCATCAGCACGCTGAGCGGCTCGCCCCAATCCGCCATCACCTGAGCCCTGGTCAGGAATTCGTCGAGCGCCCGGCGGTTCGCCAGTCCTGTCAACGTGTCGGTCCGGGCGCGCTTCTCGGACTTGGAGAGCGAGTCGCGGATGACGTCGAGCTCGCGGGTCTTTTCGGCGAAGCCAGCCTCGAGCCGCGTCGCCCGTGTGGCGGCGCGGGCCAGCTCGTTCATGAGCTTGGCCACCAGGGTCTTCGGGTCGACGCCGGCCTTGCCTTCGTTGGCAACCTCGCTGATCGCCTGCATCTGGGAATGATTGTCCGCGATCGCGGTCGCCAGAAAGTCCTTCGCAGTTCCCATCAGGGAATGCAGCCGCTCGGACGTCTCGACCGCGACGGTCGCCGCCTGCGGCGCGACATAGGCCTCGTAAAGGTCCTGATTGGTCCGGGCGTCGAACGGGCGGCCCTCGTCGATCCGGATGTCGATGTCCCGGCGCAAATCGTCATGGTTGCCGGTGAAATACTGGAACCAGACGGCAAAATTGGCCGGCGTGGGCGGTATCCGTCGTTCGGCCATGCTCCGCACCACCCGTCCGGCGATGGACGCGGCATAGTCGTAATCGGGATCGTCGAAACTGGAATGCATCTCGCTAGCGGGGCCTCAGGCCTGCATTCTCGCACCGACCCCTTAATCACCCGCGAAAGGGTTTCTTAGGATTCGCACGGCGGTATTTCCGCAACCTCCACTTCTCGGTAACCCATTGACCCCTTGCGGACTTCTGTGGCCTAGTCCGCCGTCCCTTTGGACGGCCCGAAGCACCAAAAACCCCAACGATTCCATGACCTCCGAACGCTACAACGCCCGCGATTCCGAACCCCGCTGGCAAGCCGCCTGGGACAAGAAGGCCATCTTCGCCTCGAAGAACGACGATCCGCGGCCGAAATATTATGTGCTCGAGATGTTCCCCTACCCGTCCGGACGCATCCATATCGGCCATGTCCGCAACTACACGCTCGGCGACGTGCTGGCCCGCTTCATGCGCGCCAAGGGCTTTAACGTGCTGCACCCGATGGGCTGGGACGCGTTCGGCCTACCGGCGGAGAACGCCGCGATCGAGCGCAAGGTCGCGCCGAAGGCGTGGACCTACGACAACATCGCCGCGATGAAGAAGCAGCTGCAGTCGATCGGGCTGTCGCTCGACTGGTCACGCGAATTCGCGACCTGCGACCCCAGCTACTACAAGCATCAGCAGAAGATGTTTCTGGACATGCTCGCCGCCGGCCTTGCCGAGCGCGAGAAGCGCAAGCTCAACTGGGATCCGGTCGACATGACCGTGCTCGCCAACGAGCAGGTGATCGACGGCCGTGGCTGGCGCTCGGGCGCTGTTGTCGAACAGCGCGAGATGAGCCAGTGGGTCTTCAAGATCACGAAGTATTCGCAGGAGCTGCTGGACGCGCTCGATGGCCTGGATCGCTGGCCCGACAAGGTGCGCCTGATGCAGCGCAACTGGATCGGCCGCTCCGAAGGCCTGCTGATCCGCTTCGCGCTGGATGCGGCGACGACGCCGGCCGGCGAGACCGAGCTGAAGATCTTCACGACGCGTCCGGACACGCTGTTCGGCGCGAAGTTCATGGCGATCTCGGCCGATCATCCGCTGGCGCAGGCGGCTGCCGCCAAGAATCCAAAGCTCGCGTCGTTCATCGCAGACATCAAGAAGATCGGCACCGCGCAGGAGATCATCGACACCGCGGAGAAGCAGGGCTTTGACACCGGCATCCGCGCGGTTCACCCGTTCGATCCGTCCTGGACCCTGCCGGTCTATGTCGCCAACTTCGTGCTGATGGAATACGGCACCGGTGCGATCTTCGGCTGCCCCGCACACGACCAGCGCGACCTCGACTTCGTCAACAAATACGGTCTCGGCAACACGCCTGTGGTGTGCCCCGAGGGCCAGGACCCGAAGTCGTTCGTGATCACCGACACCGCCTATGACGGTGAAGGCCGCATGATCAATTCGCGCTTCCTCGACGGCATGACCATCGAGCAGGCCAAGGACGAAGTTGCAAAACGCCTGGAAAGCGAGACGCGCGGCAACGCGCCGGTCGGCGAGCGGCAAGTCAATTTCCGCCTGCGCGACTGGGGCATTTCGCGCCAGCGCTATTGGGGCTGCCCGATCCCGATCATCCATTGCCCCAAATGCGACGTCGTGCCGGTGCCGGCCGATCAGCTGCCTGTGGTGCTGCCGGAGGATGTCAGCTTCGACAAGCCGGGCAACGCGCTCGATCACCATCCGACCTGGAAGCACGTCGATTGCCCCAAATGCGGTGGCAAGGCGCAGCGCGAAACCGACACCATGGACACCTTCGTGGATTCGTCCTGGTATTTTGCGCGCTTCACCGATCCCTGGAACGCGAATGAGCCGACCACGCCGGCGATCGCCAACCGGATGCTGCCGATCGACCAGTATATCGGCGGCGTCGAGCACGCGATCCTGCATCTGCTCTACAGCCGCTTCTTCACCCGCGCGATGAAGGCGACCGGCCATCTCGCGATGGACGAGCCGTTCGCCGGCATGTTCACGC
>JAEWBW010000590.1 GCA_023390955.1 Pseudomonadota bacterium | reverse complement strand
CCCCCGCCCCCGAATCGCCGGAATATTTCCGCTTGCTGACAGCAGCGCCCTTGGCACGGACACGGGCTGATCCCATGTCCAGCCGGGGGCTTCTCCCTGGGAGAGCGGACGATGTCGTATTCGGACTCGGGCAATTCGGACAGCACCTGGCGCAGCGATGGTGCCCAGCATGCCTTTGACCCGTATCAGCAGCCGGAGCTGTTCCGCGGCGTCGCGACGCGGCGCGTGTTCGCCTTCCTGATCGACCTCATCGTGATCTCCGTGCCGGTGATCCTCGGCTATGTCTTCATCGCCCTGTTCGGCGTGGTCACGCTCGGCCTCGGCTGGGCGCTGTTCTGGCTGGCCTGGCCGGCGTCGGTGGTCTGGGCCATCGTCTACTACGGCGCCTGCATCGGCGGCCCGCACTCGGCGACGCTGGGCATGCGGGTGATGGATCTGGAGCTGCGCACCTGGTATGGCGCCCCCGGCTACTTCGTGCTCGGTGCGATGCACGCGGTGCTGTTCTGGATTTCCGTGTCCTTCCTGTCGCCGTTCGTCGTCCTGGTCGGCCTGTTCAATGGCCGCCGGCGGCTGCTGCACGACATCATCCTGGGAACGGTCGTGATCAATAATTCGGTTCGTTCACCAGTTCCTCAGACAGCCAGGACATACTAGGGCGTCATGTTGACCGCCCTGCAGCTTGACCAATTGACCGGTCGCCTTCGGAGCGCGATGCTGGCAGCCACTTCGGAGGCCCACGACATCCCTTGACCCAGCACTCGCGCGACACTCCCCAATTCTACCTCACGGCGCCCTCTCCCTGCCCGTATCTGCCGGGCCGGCATGAGCGCAAGGTGTTTACGCACCTCGTCGGGGACCGCGCTGGCGACCTCAACGACCTCCTGACCCATGGCGGCTTCCGCCGCAGCCAGTCGATCGCCTACCGGCCGGCGTGCGACCAGTGCCGGGCCTGCGTCTCGGTCCGGGTGATCGCCAACGAGTTCCGCCCGTCCCGCAATTTCCGCAAGGTGATGGCCCGCAACGCCGACGTGATCGGCGAGCAACGCAGCGCGGTGCCGACCTCCGAGCAATATTCGGTGTTCCGCGCCTATCTCGATTCCCGCCATCGCCATGGCGGGATGGCCGACATGACCGTGCTCGACTACGCCATGATGGTCGAGGACAGCCATGTCGAGACCCGCATCATCGAGTACCGCAAGCGCGGCGTCGACAGCGGCATCACCGGCCGCGGCGAGGAGCTGCTCGCGGTCGCATTGACCGACGTGCTCAGCGACGGCCTGTCGATGGTCTATTCGTTCTTCGAACCGAGCCAGGTCAGCCGCTCGCTCGGCACCTTCATGATCCTCGACCACATCGCGCGCGCGCGGCGCCAGGGACTGCCTTACGTCTATCTCGGCTACTGGATCGATGGCTCCAAGAAGATGGACTACAAGGCTCGCTTCCTGCCGCAGCAGCGCCTTGCGCCCTCAGGCTGGCTCCGCATCGACGCGCAAGGCGACGACGCGTCCGAGCCGCAGGATTAGCGCTGGCGCGCGGCTTCAGAGAGCCGCAACCTTCGCCGGTTCGGCCAGGGTCTCCCTGGCGTCGACCGGCGGCTCGACGATGAATTTGAGCGCCGCAATTCCCGGCAGGAAGAAGTAACCTCCGCCCAGCGTTGTCGTGAAGGCCTCCAGGGAATAGACCTCGTCGCCGCTCGCCAATCCCGGAATCGAGAACGGCTTTGGGACTTCCTTTGATCCGCCGGATCCCACGAGCGGATCATCCGCGTGCAGGCCCCCAAAGCCCGGGTTTCGCACCCAGCGCTGGTGGATGAACTCGAACTGCCGCTCGAGATCCGCATTGCAGGCGATGAAGAAGATGCCGTTGTGCGTGTCGGCCTCGCTCTCCTTCAGATAGGGCCGGCCACGGCGAAGCAGCCGGTGCAGCTTGGTCGACGTGATGCTCGACTCCACGTCCGTCCCCAGCGAGTCCCTCGGGTTCACGCGGCGGACGTGGGCTCCCTTCGGGCAGACAAAGCCATTTGCGTCCTCGACACGAAACCGGAATGCGTCGGCTTGCGAGTCGGAGATTGGGTTGTTCGGATCGTATTTCCACCCCAGCGGCAAGCCGTTGTCCTGACGGCCCATCAGCTTGTTGCAGACGTCTTGTCCGTACGCATCACGAAAGGCATTAAACGCCTTTACGTTCTGCTTGATCTGGCGCACCGCCAGATAGCTCCCGTTCAGGCCAAAGCGGCCGGCATCCTTGTCGCGGCGTGACTGGGTCCACCCCTCCACATTGGGACAATAGGTGAGCTCGTTATATTCGTTGCGGTAGCCGAGGATGAATTCGCCAGGCGAGACGACGCGATCATCATAGAGGGGACCGATCTCCTCCTTGGCCTTTCCGACATCATCGTCCTGTTTCAGTCCGCGGATCACGGGTTGCGCGAGGCCGTCACGAAATCCGAACGCCTCGCGCAATTTCTCTTCCCCACCGATATCAAAGAACGCGCAGGGATCATTCTCAATCCTGATGACGCAAAACACCTTCTCGTCGATGCCCGTAATGAGCGGCCCGGCGCCCTTCGGCGTCCATTCGGCGATCAGGACATGCACGGGACCGCAGTCAGCACCATCGACGTCGGACCAGCACCAGTCGCGGTGATCGTCTCTCAGCAGTTTTGCGCGCAAATCGCTGCCCATGCCGCTGCGGAACGGAGTCGGGAACGGATGCGCCTCGGTCTCCCGACGTCCGAGCTTCTTCAGGCCTGCAAAGCTGAACGCGATGGCGGCCGCGCTCTCGACTCGCTTTCCCTTCCCGATGCTTCCCGCATCGACCACCAATTCGCTCTTGCTTGCGAGCCATGTCCGGGCCGCTTCCTCCTGGCCGTCCTTGATCGAAAGCAGCCAGAAGCGGCTGGTCTGCAGCCAGCCATAACCGCTCCTCAGCATTCCCTGAATGTCCTTGAGCTGCTCCGAAAGATGCGGCGCTTGCGCTTTCATGATTCGATGGCCCTCATGATCAGATCGTCGTTCCTGTCATTGCGCTCGCCGAACAGCGCATCGCGCAGACCGGTTGCGAGCATGATCTGGTCGACCGACGTCTTGGATTTGTCGAACCGGTACAGATGCGGAAGCATGCTGTCGCGCGCATAGGATTTGAACCTCAGCTCGCACTTCACGCCGCGGAAAACCGCAAAGCGCGTCGGCGGGAAGCTGCGTGGCTCATCGACGGCCGGCTGATCGACCCCCGCCGATCCACGGCGCTTCAGCGTGGTCCAGCGCCAGGCCAGCGTCGTGCCAATCGTCGCACCGTTGATGAAATCGTCGAGATAGCCGCCAAAGCTGCCGTCATAGTTCGAGCAGAACAGGTAGCGGCGGCCGCCCTCGATGATGTGCCAGTGCCCGAAATGGATGCCGGGTGCATTGCCCAACCGCCCCTCGGTGAAGAACACGCGTCCGGCAAACGTCACGATGCGCAGTGAGGTCCGTATCCACCAGGCACTCCAGCCGTTCGGGCTACGGATATCGGTCAGACTGATCATGTGCGCGGTCTCGCCGACCAAATCACCCTCGCACCGGTCGATCGATGCATGGACCTGCTGGGCCCGCGACACATCGTCTTCGTAGGGGTGAAAGAACCAGTTGCCCGTCTTCACCAGCCGCTGGTTGAGCCTGGAAAACAGGTTGACGAAGACGATCAACGCAACGAGCGCGAGGAGGACCAAGGCCACGATTTGCCATCCAAGGAGCTTTCCCGTCAGCTTGTGATAGGCGTCCAGGATCATCTGGTCGCAGAAGATGAAGACCACCGCACAAGCGAGGACGGCCAGGGCGAGCGGCACGACCACGAGCCAGCCGACCCAATAAGTGGACCATGAGGACCACGTCTCTGTCGGCCGATCGAGCTCACGCCAGACGCTTTCCAGCCAGAGCCGCCACGACTTGAACAGGGCCGGCAGCGCGACCAGGAACAGCCATCCAAAATACACGACCAGGAGCACAACCAACGCAGTCCGGAGACTCACGCCGAGCACCCAATCACTCGCCTTGCTGAAGAAGGCCACGACCGCTTGCACCTCCGGATACGGCGCGCCGAACAGCCAGGTCCAGACGCCGACCGCGCCTCGTGGCACCGCACCGACCAGCCAGACCGCGGCCAGCCACAGGAGGAACGCCCCGACGACAAGACCAAGCTTCGCGGACAGGCTCGCACCCTTCCCGCGCCAATAGGATCGCGGCGCCGGGCTGATCGCCCAGTCGAGCCGCGGATTCTGCAGTGCCCGTTGCGCAAGCGCGAGCGCGAACGCCGCACGGTCGTCCCCGAACTGTCCGATTGCCTTCACCGCCCGCGCCTGGCCACGCGTCCATTGAAGGAGATATTGCTCCTTCTCGATCTGCCGGGCTGTACGATCGCGGGCGCCGATGAAGCCGCCATCGGCGATGCTGAAGGACTCCATCAATTTGGCATGCAATTGGTCGTTGCGTGCGCTCTGCAGCGCGGGACCGCCGCCGGGCCAGAACGAGCTGTAGAGCGACCACATTGCCTCGGTAGGATGACAGACGAGCCGGTAGAGCAAGTCGTAGGGAGTGATGCCCTCCTCGACGGCCAGCTCCAGCATCAGCGAGGGCTTCTGCTCCTGCGCGTCCGCCCTCGCCGGCAGCAGCGCGAACGAGGCGAACCGAACCACCTCGACATCCTCGAACAGGGTGTTCAGCCGTTTGCAAACCGGTCCTTCTTTTGCAAGATCAGTCGTGCCATCCCAGCCCGGCACGACGATGCAGATCATCTGCTGGCGGACCATCTCGAGCATGCCCGTTTCCTCCCGCCTGCTATTTGAAGCTTACGCGCATGCGCGACATCAGCGCTCCGTCGTAGGCAATGGCCTTGCCGTCATCGCGCGCCAGTTGCAGTTCGGGCAAGATCAACAGGCCGATCAGTGCGCTGGTCAGGATTTCGACCGCATAAACCATCGCGGGACATTGCCGGCTGCCGTATCCGAACATCAGCCAACGCAGATCATCATTGTTGCCCCAGTTGCGCGGGCAAAACTGGCTGATGTCCTTGAATGGCTTGACGTCCTTCGTGACTTCAGGATCGAACATGGCCGAGATCGACCAGACGGCCATCTTTCCGCCGGCGGGGCACGTCGCATTGTGGCGCGCGCCCGTCACGAATTCGGTATCGCGCGGTACATCTCGCGCAAGCAACGGAAAGATCGGCCGGAAGCGCATGAGCTCGAGCACGTGATTCCGGACCAGGTCGCGGAAGGCGACGTTCTGCCAGACCATCTTTGGCCCGAGATTCCGGGCCGCCGTTCGCAGCTGGCTGTGAACATCCGGGCGATCGAGCAGTTCCTGCACCGCCAGCGCTCCCGATTGCACCGTGACCGGATGTGAAATCCAGGCGAGGCCGACGGCGTTCCGCTCGATGACATCGGCCGGGCACGCCGTTCCCCATGCGCGCTGGATGTCGTTGGTCACGCCCGCGATGCGCGCGCGGAGCGCGTCCGAATGGAGCTCTGCTCTTCGCTGAACTCGCAGCGTCGCCGTGCTGCCGGCCAGCAGCTGTCCCGCCACGTAGCGGATCTCGAGCAGATATTGTCTTTGCAGCCCGGGGTCCGTGAGGCTGCCGGTCGCGCCCGCCGCCACCCTGCCCGTCGCCGCGCCGAACAAGGGGTCCATGGCGCGAAACACGATCCACATCAGGTAGTCTTCGATGAGATCGAACGGCTTGTTGGTCCCGAGTTGCTGAAGAGCCAGCCCGCGCTGTTGGGCCTCGGCATCGGCGGCGGCAGGCAAGGTCGGTGCGAGTTGCGCCAGCCGAGCATTCAGCATGCTCTTGTCGGCGGTATAGGTCGGGCCGGGATCCATGCCGATCATATAATCGCCGGCCGAAAGGTTGGCCGCATGCGCCGTGTTCGAAAAGCTGTTCGGCCGCGTCAGCACGGCTTTGACGGCGCTGGCACGCGCCGCCATGCCGAACCACCCGCCGACGAACGGCAAAAGTCGAAGCACCCAACCAATCTTGCGCAAGGCGCCCGGATTGCGATTGGCCCAGCAAAAGATGCCGTAGGCGATGCTGCGAAGCCCCGGAGCCAGTGCGTCGGGTGTGCCAGGCGTGATCCTCATGCCGCGTTCCAATCCTTGCGCAGATCCGCGAGGGCCTCGGCGGCTCGCCGCTGATAGAAAGGCATGCCCAGGCGATCCGCCGCCCCTGCGGTCCGCATGAGGCAGGCTTCCGCCTCCGCGGCATTGCCGGCGTGCCGCAGCGTTTCAGCGAGCTCGTACAAGGCTTCGGTCTGGTGCCCGTATTCTTCGCCGGCCTGCTCGACGGCCTTGCGTCCGACCGTGATCGCTTCGTCCAGCCGATCGAGATTGCGATAGGCAACGCCGAGGCTGACGCGCATGAAAGTGCGACCGTACGGGCCGGCCGCGTCGTGGATTCGGTCGGCAAATCCTTTCTCCAGCAGCCGTGCCGCTTCGGCGGCCTTGCCATTGCGCGCAAGCGCCCCCCCCAGCACGCCCGTGCAAACCCCGAGCATGGTCGGCACGTTGTGCGTCATGCATTGCTGCACGCCCTTGCGCGTCAACGCTTCCGCCCGGTCCAGCTCATCGTTCTCGAGCCACATCTGCGCCTGGACGGTGTCGACCAGCAGCCGGGAGTACGGATGGTCGACATTCGACAGGATGTCGTAGGCGCGCGCGCAGATCTCGTGTCCGGCTTCGACGTCACCCAGACGCCAGAGCGTGCTGGCGTGGAAGGCGTAAAGGTTGATGATCGGAATGGCAGCCCATCCGGCTTGAACGTGGTGCGCCGATAATTCTTCCCCGAAGCCGCCCAGCAGGACGCGGCCTTCCACCGCGGCCTCGGCATATCGCCCAAGGGCATGAAGGTGCATCAGGCGGGTCTGATGCGCTGCCATCATCACGTGGCGCCGCTTCGCAAGGCGAGCTGCTTCCAGCCCCAGCGAAGCGTGCCGCAGACCCTGCTCGAAACGTCCGCGCATCCACATGAACACCGCGGTCTCCGTCGCAACGGCCGCACGCGCCCGCTGGTCGTTCAACTGCACCGCTATGGTTTCCGCGCGCTCCATGTTGGCGAATATCTCGTCGATCTGACCGAGCGCCATCATGGCACCAATGGCTTCCAGCCGAAGCGATAGCTCGAGCGTTTGCGCCGTCGACGTACCGTCAACGCGGCGCGCGGCCTGGATGCCCTTTTCAAACAATTGCAGCGCTTCCTGATTGGCCGAGCGCGAGATCGCCCGCGTCATCGACTTGACCGTAAACTTCGCCGCCTGCTCCCACTCCTCGCTCTTGAAGGCGTGATGGGCCAGCGCCGGCGCAGCATCGGCATCGGCGGCACCGGGCTGCGCATGCAAGGCCAGGAAGGCCTGCCGATGCAGCGCCTTGAGCCGCGCACGCGTCAGGGCTCCGAGCACGACGTCCCGCACCAGCGCATGACGGAAAACGAAAGCGTGTTGCTCGAGCGAGATCTGCGCCTGATCGGGGCTGGTCAGCAGGCCAGACGAGACACAAAGGCCGAGCAGTTCTTCAGCCCGCACCAGGTCGACGGCCTGCATCGCGGCGATCAGGTCGCGCGTGATGGGATCACCGAGAACACCGGCCGCCTCCAGCGCCGATTTCGCGGCGTCGGGCAGCCTGTCCACCCGCGCGCCGATCACGGCGGCGATAGAGCCCGGGACTCGCAACTCCCCGAGCGGCCTCTGCAAACGATACGCGCCCGGCGTTCCCTCCAGCGACCCATCATCGATCAGGGTGATGACCAATTGCTCGAGAAAGAAGGGATTGCCGTCGGCACGACCGACCAGTTCGCCGGTGACGGCGAGCACCGACCGGTCATCGCCAAGCAGCGCCCGCGCGAGCGCAAGCATTTCGGCATCGCCCAGGGGCCCGATGGTCCGCTCCGCGAACCAGACGGCCTGGCTCCACTGATGCTCGAAATCCGGGCGATAGCTGACGCAGACAAGAACCGGGAGCCCCTGAAGCCGGGGAAGCATGGATTCGAACAGCCGCCGGCTTTCGCGATCGGCCAGAAACACGTCTTCCAGCACCAGCACGAACGGACCTGCCGCGACGCGCCGGTGCACGAGCCACAGCAATGCCTCGCCGACACGG
>JAEWBW010000567.1 GCA_023390955.1 Pseudomonadota bacterium | reverse complement strand
GCTCGGAGGTTGGCCGCCCGCAGGAACATCAGCATCGCGCCGAAGGCAAACAGGATGAGGATGACGAACGAGAGAACGAACGACACCGTCCGGTTCAGGAGTTTTGCTTCGGCGGCGTAGTGGATCGAGACCGCCGCGCGGTCCTTGGTCGAGCGTACCGGCACCAGCGCCTCGCCGCCGCCGCCCGAAAACAGCATGAAGAATTTATGAGTCGTCGGCGCCAGGTCCGGCCTTGCGACCGATCTGATCTTGGCGCTGCAGAAGGTGATCACGAAGTTCGTACGTTTGCACTCGCCGTCCGAGGCGCGCAGATCGTAAGCAGGCTGCCAGGTCCCGGAGAGGCGCTGGTCGCGCAGGATGTCCGGCCCATAGCTCACGAGCAATCCGTACAGCATCGCGGCACAGGCAATGAAAACCAGGAACCAGCGGATCGGGCTGCCGGTCGGCTGGGCCGTCTCGGTGACGGCCGGGCCTGATGCGGCCGCCATGTCGACATTGAGAGCTTGTGCCGTGGCACCAACTCCGGATTGACGCTTGCCGAACGCCATCGTGGTCACTCCCGACATCTAGGTCGGGACGCTACCTAGAGGTGAATCCTATAAGACTTCGCTAAAACGCAGGCGCGAATTCTCGGGATGCCGGGCCTTCTTAGGCGCGGAGCGGACGTTCGGCCGCATCCGGATGTTCCCCATTCCCATCCCTTCTGTGCACAATGGCACCCGGAAGTTCGTCACGGGGCTGGGAGGATCTCGCAATGGCCGAACAGACAATTCATTTCGACGACGGTGCTGCCTACGAGCAGATGATGGGGATCTGGAGCCGGTCCGCCGGCGAGGTATTCCTCGATTGGTTGGCGCTTCCTTCCGGCTTGCGGTGGATCGACATCGGTTGCGGCAACGGAGCCTTCACCGAACTCCTCGTTGAGCGATGTGGCCCCGTCGAGGTCCAGGGCATCGATCCCTCCGCGGAGCAGCTCGCCTTTGCACGCACGCGGCCTTCCGCGCGCCTGGCAGAATTTCGCCAGGGCGATGCCATGGCGCTCCCCTTCGCCGACGGCAGTTTTGATGCCGCCGTGATGGCGCTGGTTCTGGTGTTCGTGCCAAACCCCGGCAAGGGCGTCAGCGAAATGGCGCGGGTCGTCGTCCCCGGCGGGTCAGTCGTGACCTACATGTGGGACATGCTGGGCGGCGGCTTTCCGCTCGATCCTATCTACGACGAGATGAAGGCGATGGGCCTTCCGGCAACCCGTCCGCCACGGATGGAGGCGTCGCGGACGGATGCATTGCGCGAGCTCTGGCTTGGTGCGGGCCTCGAGGATGTGCAGACGCGCGAGATCACGGTGCAGCGGACGTTTGCGAGTTTTGACGATTTCTGGACGACGGGCCTGAAATCTCCCGCGCTCCGGCCCGCGGTCGCAGCCGCGAAAGCGGCGGACGTCGAGACACTCATCTCGCGCGTCCGCGCGCGGCTGCAGGCGGATGCCGATGGTCGCATCACCACCAGCGCACGCGCCCACGCAATCCGGGGACGCCGTCCGAAATAGTCAGACGCTTCGGGCTACGCGCTACCACCCTGCGAGCTGGCGGCCTTTCTCGCTTTCAGCCACGCGACGATCGCTGGCGGTGCGCAAAATCCGGCGGCAATCAGAACGACGCTCCAGGTCTGCGTAAGCGCGAGAATGTGAGCTGCGCCTGCCGATACAATGAAGCCGGCAGCGGAAGCTGCCCATTGTGATGGCGTGAAATCCGGCCCTCGGTTGATCGGCAAATTCATTGACGCCTGCTGTTGCTGTCACGCAATAGAGCCCGTCAGAGGTTACTGAAGGCGTAAGGGATCGATTTCGATTTGATCTAGGCTACGCGCTCTTTCCGTCATTGCGAGCGCAGCGAAGCAATCCAGAGTCCCTGCGCGGAAAGATTCTGGATTGCTTCGCTGCGCACGCAATGACGAAGCGTCCAACCGGGCTACGCGTTACCTCACTCCTCGATCAAAATCTGCGTGTCCGTCTTCACGCGATCGATCACGACGAGGGTCCGGTAGTTGTTCACGGAGTCGTTCTCCTCGAACACCTTCCGCGTAAACGTCTCGTAGCTGCGCATGTCGCGCGTCACCACGATGAGGACGAAGCTCGTCCCGCCGGTGACGTAATAGCATTGCTGCACCTCGGGCGTTTTCCGGAACGCCGCCTTGGCGGCATCGACCGTCGCCGATCGCTCGTCGCGCAGATAGACTTCGACGATCGCGGTGATCGACATCGACACCGCCTCGGGATCGACCACCGCCACGTTGCGCGCGATCACGCCCGCGGCCTCGAGCGCGGCCACGCGGCGCTGCACCGCCGCCGTCGACAGATTGATGCTCTCGGCGATCGTGCGCTGCGGCGTCTTGTTGTCCGTCTGCAGGATCCGGAGGATGGCGCGGTCGAACGGGTCGAGCGCGGTGCGGGTGGGGGCCTTCCTGGGCATGATGGCGAGCAATTGTCTCGTTTGAGGGGGCAATTCAGAGCCCTTTTATCACCTAAGTGAGGATATTGCTCGCTCCGAACGATTTTCGGACGAGCCGGCCATGACGCACAATTCGACACAGATCGCAGGGATCGCCTGCGGCGCCGCTGCGGGCGCGTTCTGGGGTTTTGCCTTTCTCGGCCCGGCGATGGTGGCCGATTTCGCGCCCCTGCAGCTGGCCGTTGGCCGCTATCTGATCTTCGGGCTCGTCTCCGCCGCGCTGATCCTGCCGCGCTGGCGCGCGATCGCCGGAAAGCTGACGCGGTCAGATGCGATCACGCTGCTCTGGCTCGGGCTCGCCGGCAACACGCTCTATTACGTGTTGATGGGAAGCGCGGTGCAGCTTGGCGGCATCGCGATGACGTCGCTGGTGATCGGCTTCCTGCCGGTCGCAGTCACAATCGTCGGCAGCAATGCCGAAGGCGCCGTCCCCCTCTCGCGCCTGGCGCCGTCGCTGCTGCTCTGCTCGGCCGGCGCGGTCTGCATCGGCCTGCAGGCGTTCGCGTTGCCGTCGTCGACGTCGCTGCTGCAGCAGGCGGCCGGGCTCATCTGCGCCATCGGCGCGCTCGTCTCCTGGACCAGCTACGCCATCGGCAACAGCCGCGCACTGGCGCGATTGAAGCACGTCTCTGCCCATGACTGGAACCTGCTCACGGGCGTTGCGACCGGCCTGCAGGGCCTGGCGCTGGTCCCGCTTCTCGCCTTCATCAGCGCGGATCTCGACGCGTCGTCCTGGGCGCGGTTCGCCGCCGTGTCGGTCGGCGTTGCGATTCTCGCCTCGGTCGTCGGCAACGCGTTCTGGAATCGCATGAGCCGGCTGTTGCCGCTCACGCTCGCCGGCCAGATGATCCTGTTCGAGACGCTGTTCGCGCTGCTCTACGGCCTTGCATGGGAGTGGCGTCTTCCCACCACCCTCGAGGCGATCGCCTTCGGCTTCGTGGTGCTGAGCGTGGTGACCTGCGTCCACGCGCATCGCGCGCCGGCGGGGGAAGCGTCTGCGCGAGTGTAGCGGCAGTTCGTAGGATGGGTAGAGCACTTGCGAAACCCATCATGTTTCCTCACGCAAGGTCTCGATGGGTTTCGCTTCGCTCTACCTATCCTACGGACTGCGTCAGGCGCGCACTCGGTCCCGTCGACGCCTCTCCTAATGCGCACTGGTCTTTGAAAAAAGATTGAGAACGAGGACGCCCGCGACGATCAAGGCAATGCCGGCGAACCCGGCGGCGTCAGGGCGTTGGCCGTAAGCGACCCACGCGGCCAGAGCCACCAATACGATTCCGCCGCCGGCCCATATGGCATAAGCGATTCCGACCGGAATGGCGTTCAGCACCTGAGCGAGGCAGTAGAAGGCGATCCCATACCCAGCAAGGACGATCAACGACGGCAGCGGCTTCGTAAATCCAGCGGCAGCCTTCATTGCGGTCGTGGCAATGACCTCAGCTATGATCGCGATTGTGAGAATGGCGTAGGCGTACATGGTTGGCTCCATCTGGAGCCCTTCCTGATCAGAAATTCGACGCCGCGTCACGTTCGCCGTCGTGTGGCAAATTGCGGCGCTCTGGGATCAAGGGGTGGACAGGTGCGCAGGATGGGTTTCGCTTCGCTCTACCCATCCTGCGAACTGGTCACTACGTCACCGATCCCCTCGGGTTTCAGGAAACTCCGGAGATTTTCTTCCGTGAAACCTGCGATCGTTAGGAACGCTGTGCTTCCACCACCCGTTGGCCCGGACAAGTCCAACAGGAGTTTCCGATGAAGAAACTGATCATTGCGACCGCTGCGCTTGGCCTCATGTGCGGCTCGGCCTTTGCCCAGAACCAGACCGGCCCGGCGGGACAATCAAACAACATGCAGAAGCCCGGCATGAACAAGATGGAAAAGGGCTCCATGGAAAAAGGCACCACCGGCATGAGCAGGGACGGGATGGCCAAGGGCGGCATGGTGAAGCCCGACGCGTCCGGCCAGGGTGGCTCCGGCCCCGGAAGCGACCAGGGCGGCACCCGGACCAACAGCAACATGAAGTAAGCGAACTCTCCTCGCAGGCTTACTTCCCGGCCGCGTCACCGTTTGCGGTGGCGCGGCCATCTTCTCCGGCGAGCAGTTGGCGGGGTGATGCATGATCCATCACGTCTCGGTCGGCAGCAACGATATCAAGAGCACTCGCGACACGATCCTGTTTTGAAGGAGCCTCGTGGGCTTGGCTTCGCTATCGGCGTAGCAATTCCAGCGCGCGAATTGGACTGGCCAAGGATTCACGAATTGGCACTTCTACCGGTCCCGTAACTTCCTACGATCCTCCATGTCGTTCTGAAATGGAGGTGACCATGGTCAGTCAGCATTCGCGCGCAGCGGCTGCAGTCAAGCACGCAGACGTCCAGCCGGCAGCGGTCGCGCCTGAGCTTCCGTCCGCGATCCCGCTGATGGCGCTTTCGACCGGCTTCTGGGCCTTCAAGACTTTGGCGGCTGCGCAGGAGTTCGATCTCTTCAGCCGGCTTGACGGCGGCGTCGGCATCACCGTTGCCGGACTGGCGCAGACGCTCGGCCTGCATCCGCGACCGGCCGAGATGCTGTTGACCGGTTGCGCTTCGCTTGGGCTGCTGAAGAAGACAGGCGACAGCTATCGCAATACGCCGTTGAGCGAAGCCTATCTCGTGCGCGGGAAGCCGTACTATTTCGGCGGCTTTGTGCAGATGGCCGACAAACGGCTTTACGCGGGCTGGGGCAAGCTCGCTGAGGCGCTGCGCACCAACCGGCCGACCACGTGGGATCCTGCGCAGCAAGCCTCGATGTTCGACGGCGAGGACCCCCTGGTGCTGGCCACTTTCTGGGAGGCGATGCACTCGATCTCCGCGATGACGGCGCGCAAGCTCGGGGAGGCCGTGGATCTCGGTCATTTCCGTCGCCTGCTGGATATCGGCGGTGGATCGGGCGCGTACGACATCGAGCTCTGCAAGCTGTACGGAGATCTGCGCGCGACTGTATTCGATCTGCCGCACGTGGCTGCGATCGCCGCGGGAAAGATTGCCGAAGCTGGATTGACCGGCCGCATCGAGACCGCCGGCGGCAGCTTCTTCGAACAGCTCCCTGAGGGGCACGA
>JAEWBW010000554.1 GCA_023390955.1 Pseudomonadota bacterium | reverse complement strand
TCCCCCGATTGCACAGGAGCCTACAGTCCAACTTCCATTGAGCATTTGGCATTGTCCTCAAGGACAATGTTCCCAGGGCCAATTGAGTTGACGAACGGATCACGTAGCCTTCAGTCGGAATTGGATTCCCGGGTCTCGGGACGCGTCAAGCAATCAGGGAATGAACAGCTTTTGCGGTCGCTGGCGAGCCAGCGTGGGGCGCAAGCATGCTGCAAGATCCATCCAGACCAGCACGGTTGGCTGCTGACGAGAGCCAGATTGTTGCCGGCATCGCCGCCGTACCTCCCTCCCCGCCGCTGGTGGCATCGAAGCGCCAGTCGGATCTGATTATAGAAGCCCTGCTGCGCGACTATTACGCAGTGCCTGACTTCAGCGATGCGAGGCATCCTGTCCAATAGTATCGCGATGCGATGCGTCAAACCAAGACTGCGTTGCAGAGCCTCTCGCCTGCGGCGCGCTTTCCACCCTCAGCGGTCGCGACGCGTATGAGAACTGAGTGTTGAACAACGGGAAACTCGAGCATGTGGTTACGTCTGATCAGTGCCCTGGCCTTATGCCTGGCGTTCGCGCCCGGCGCCTCGGCCGGCGAGGAGCGGAGCGAATTCAAGCGCGCATCCTGCACCATTGTTCGCTACTACGTGGCCAAGTATAGCGAAGCCGCCGCAGAGTCCTGGGCTCGAAGCAAGGGCGCCACCGAAGCCGAGATCGAGGCTGCCCGACGCTGCCTGAGGGGCGCTACGGTTCACACCGCGCAGAACTGAATGTCAACACGGCTCTCCGTGCCGCGGCCGGTCGAAGCGGCGCTTTGGGGGTATCGGCGATGAGCGACCCCAAAGCCAATCCTAATCAACGTTTCGAACTTGCGCCTCCATTGCCCGATCCTTTTGCGCTTCTCCGCGTATCGGGCATGTCGACGACGAGCGTCTCGAGTTCTGTCGTCATCGGAGCGTCGACAACGGGTTGATCCGGCAATTTTTGCGATGGCTCATACCATGGCCGCCTCTCGTTGATCCCGCTCTCGACGGAGTGCGCAATCAACCTGCCGATCTCTTCGCCCTGGAGCGGCACGAGCTTCTTGTCAGCATCGTACTTGTAAAGTTGAGGGCAGAAGAACACGATGTGAATACGTGGGTCGTATCCTTCGACATCGAGAAAATGCTGCGCCTTCAGGAGAAGGCTGTATCGTTTGACGAGCTTTCGGTCGAGGGTTGCTCGTGCAACACGGAGCCTCTCGGGTGACGGGCCGATAATGGTGCCGGCTTCGAGCACGATCAGCTCATGGCAATTCCGTTGAACAGCGGGCAGATGCTGAAAGGGAAATACTAGCTGACGGACACACCGTTGGACAAACACCCGTCAAAGCGTCAGCTATCCTGACCAATACGACTGCCGTCATCCGGACAAGCCGCTTCGCGCCATGGGCATGATCAACCTGCCGAAAGCTTCGCCAGGCGTCGGCGCATCCCAAAGAGCGGACGAAGTTTGATCGCACGAAACGCGAGCGCATCGGTGCGCCGGCAATGCCCCGTGCTCGACTTCCGATGGTGCCGCTGCCGCGGTTCGAGGCCGGTTTGATCTGCGTCAAGTCAGTCACCAGCAGGACGTAGGGGTCTCTGTCGGCAGGAGCAGACTTGCCGACCAGCGGAGGAGCCAATGGCTGTTGTCTTCGAGATCCAGCACACCACCACTTACAAGTACGCAAATCCGGTTAGGTTCGGCGCTCACCGCGCCATGTTTCTGCCAAGACCTGCGATGAGAGGACGCCTTCTCGGCTGGTCGGCCAGCACCAGCATTCCTTCGAGAACACGCTGGGTCAGCGATGCGCTCGCCAACAACGTCACTGTCATGGAATTTGACGAGGCGGCCACCGAACTCACCTTCAATTTGGAGTTCAGAGCCGTCCACCTCGGCGCCAAAGGGATTGAGGAGTTTCCATTGGAAACTCGGGCGGAGCAGGTCCCGGTGCAATACACGCCCGATGAATGGCTCGACCTTGCTGCATACATGCGCCCTCATGCCGACGATCCCGATGCCAGTGTCGCGGCATGGGCCAAGACTCTCTCTGCCGAGTCCGACGAGCGGACTGTTGTTCTATTGCGGCGCATGCTCGACATCTTCCGCGAGGACTTTGGCTATAGCGCCAGAGACGCAGAGGGCACGCAGGCTCCCTCTGAGACCTTGCGTTCAAGGTCGGGCACTTGCCGAGACTTTGCCTGGCTGATGATCGAGACGCTGCGACGTCTCGGCTTCGCTTGTCGTTTCGTCAGTGGCTACCTCTATGACGCTGCACTGGACGGCGGCAAGGTTGGCATGGTCGGATCGGGCGCGACCCACGCATGGATGCAAGTGTTTTTGCCTGGCGCTGGCTGGACGCACTACGATCCCACCAACCGGATCAATGCGGGCTACGATCTGATCCCGGTGGCCATTGCGCGCCATCCCAGTCAAGCCATTCCTCTTGCAGGTTCCTGGTTCGGAAACGCCGGAGATTACCAAGGCATGTCTGTCAATGTTGCGGTTCATAAGGTCGGCGACATTTCCGATCCGTCCGAGGGATAACGCGCTACACCGGCGTATAGATCACGAGCTTCAGCGCGGGATCGTCATTGGCCTGAAAGCTCGTGTGTTCGAAATGCAGCACGCCGAGGGTCGGATGCGACATGGTCTTGAGGCCCGAGGCGGTGCTGCGGATCTCATGGGCTTCCCACCATTTCACGAATTCCGGGCTACCCTGCCGCAGCCGGGTCAGCAGCTCCGCGAAGGCGGGATCGCCGGCCCAGACGTCGTGGGTGGCGCGGAACATCGCGACCATGCGCTTTGCAACCTCCGCCCAGCCCGCGCCATAGGCCTTTCGCGTCCCCTTGTTCGTCATCATCAGGAGCATCGTGTTGCGATCCGCCTCGGGCAAACGGGCGAACGCAAAGACCTTCTCGGCGGCATCGTTCCAGGCCAGCACGTCCCAGCGCCGCCCGGTGATGTAGGCCGGATGCGGCAGGCTCTCGACCAGCCGCTGGATCGCCGGCGGCACGATCTCGCGCGTGAAAATGCGCCGGTCGCCGTCACGCGCCAGCGCCTTCAGATGCGAATGCTCGGCCTTGCTCAGCCGAAGCGCGCGCGCCAGCGCATCAACAGTGGTGACGGACGGGCTGACGGTGCGGCCCTGTTCGAGGCGGATGTACCAGTCGACGCCGATGCCGGCGAGCTGCGCCACCTCCTCGCGCCGCAGGCCGGCCGTGCGCCGCCGCTGGCCTGAGGGAAGCCCCACAATCTTCGGCGTCAGCTTCTCGCGGCGCGATCGCAGGAAATCGCCGAACTCGACGCGGCGGGGATCAGCCATGGATTGTTTCTCGCGCGATGGAGGGCCTGAATAATACTAGGATAATACCAGGCCTTCTTGGCTCTTCAAGACCGGCGCATATGCGTCTCACCCCGAATTGAAGGTGAAACGCCATGAAAGCCGCCTTGCTCAAATCCTTTGGAACGCCGCTGTCGATCGAGAACGTCCCCGCCCCCGTGCTCGGCACCGGCGAGGTGATCGTCGACGTCGTCGCGACCCGCGTCCTGTCCTATACGAACGAGGTCCTCAGCGGGGAGCGCAAATACGCCCTTGCGCTGCCGGTGGTCCCCGGCGCGGGCTGCGTCGGCCGCGTGCGCGCGATCGGACCTGATGCAACGAAGCTTGCCGCCGGCGACTGGGTGCTGTGCGATCCGACGGTCCGCTCGCGCGACGACGCGATCGCGCCCGACATCACGCTCCAGGGTGTGAGCGCGCGCGGCGAAGGCGGCATGCGCCTGCAAAAGCACTTCCATCACGGCTCGTTCGCCGAGCAGATCATGGTGCCGACCGAGAACGTCAAACGGCTCGGCCGGATCACCGACATCGAAGCCACGCAATGGTGTGCGCTGGGCACCATGCTGGTGCCCTATGGCGGTTTCCTCGCCGCAAAACTGCAGCCCGGCGAGACGGTGCTGGTGAGCGGCGCCACCGGAAATTTCGGCAGCGCGGCGGTCGCTGTGGCGCTGGCGATGGGCGCGGCCTGCGTCGTGGCGCCGGGCCGCAACGAGGCCGTGCTCACCGATCTCAAGCGCCGCTACGGCGACCGCGTCAGGCCGGTCAAACTCTCCGGCAATGAATCCGACGATCGAGCGGCGATGATGCGCACAGCACCGGGCCCGATCGACTGCGTGCTCGACATCATGCCGCCCTCGGTCTCGACCACGGTGGTTCGCGCGGCGCTCATGACGGTGCGCCCCAACGGCCGCGTCGTGCTGATGGGCGGCGTCAACATGCAAGGCGGCGCCGGCCTCGAGCTGCCCTACAACTGGATCATGCGCGAATGCATCACGATCCACGGCGTCTGGATGTATCCGCCGGATGCCGCGACACGCCTGGTCGGGTTGGTGCGGGCGGGACTGCTGAAGCTGGACGACTACCAGACAACCGCGTTCGACCTCGACCACGCCAACGAAGCGGTCGCTCATGCCGCCGCGAACGCCGGTCCGTTCAAAATGACGGTGATCCGGCCCTGAGCGGCGCGATTGCGCCGCCGCGGCCAATTGGGTCGTTACGCCAGAGGGTTGGCGATATCAGCCGGAAATCTTGCCTGATGTCCCCTCCTACTGTGCATGGGGTTGTTTTCGACCTTTGGGTCAGTCGAGCTCGACCACTTGGCCATTGGCCAGCGAAACGCGCCGGTCCATGCGGCCGGCGAGCTCCATGTTATGGGTCGCGATCAGCATCGCGACCTGGGTCGCCTTGACCAGCTGCATCAGCGCCTGGAAGACGTGATCAGCGGTGTGCGGGTCGAGGTTGCCGGTCGGCTCGTCCGCGAGCAGCACGCGCGGCGCGTTCGCGACCGCACGCGCAATCGCCACGCGCTGCTGCTCGCCGCCGGACAGCTCGGACGGACGATGGGTGACGCGATCGCTGAGGCCGAGATAGGACAGGATCTCGGTGGCGCGCTTGACGCATTCGGAGCGCTTCAGCCCCTTGATCATCTGCGGCATCATCACGTTCTCCAGCGCGGAGAACTCCGGCAGCAGCCGGTGCGACTGGTAGACGAAGCCGATCTCGGTGCGGCGCAGCTGGGTGCGCTCGATGTCGGGCAGCTGCGAGGTCGGATTGCCCGAGACATAGACCTCACCGGAATCGGGAGCCTCGAGCAGGCCCGCGATGTGCAGCAGCGTCGACTTGCCCGAGCCTGACGGTGCGACCAGCGCCACCGACTGCCCGGCCCACAGCGCCAGCTTGGCGCTGTCCAGGATGGTCAGCGTCGCCTCACCCTGCATGTACTGCCGCTTGACCTCGTGGAGATAAAGCACCGGTACATCGTCTGCCCCCCGCTCCATCAGCCCCTCACTCGTACCGCAGCGCTTCGACCGGATCGAGGCGCGCGGCGCGCCAGGACGGGTAAAGCGTTGCCAGGAACGACAGCGTCAGCGCCATGATGACGACGGCCGTGGTCTCGCCGAAATCGACCTCGGCCGGCAGTTTCGACAGGAAGTACAGTTCTGGCGAGAACAGCTCGGTGCTGGTCAGCCAGGACAGGAATTGCCGGATCGACTCGATGTTGATGCAGATGACGAGGCCGACGCAGAAGCCGACCAGCGTGCCGACCACGCCGATCGAGGCGCCGGTGATCAGGAAGATCCGCATGATGGAGCCCTGCGAGGCGCCCATGGTGCGCAGGATCGCGATGTCGCTGCCCTTGTCCTTCACCAGCATGATCAGTCCGGACACGATGTTCAGCGCCGCCACCAGCACGATCATGGTGAGGATCAGGAACATCACGTTGCGCTCGACCTGGAGCGCGTTGAAGAAGGTGGAGTTGCGCTGGCGCCAGTCGACGAGGAACACCGGCCGTCCCGCGGCCTGGGTCACCGTGTTGCGAAACTCGGCGATGCGGTCCGGATTGTTGGTGAAGATCTCGATCGCGGTGACGTCGTTGTTCCGGTTGAAATAGGCCTGCGCTTCCGCAAGCGGCATGAACACGAAGCCGGAATCGTATTCGGACATGCCGATCTCGAACACCGCCACGATCTTGTAGGGCTTGATCCGCGGCGTCATGCCCATCGGCGTGACCGCGCCCTTGGGCGCCACCAGCGTCACGCTGTCGCCGGCATGCAGCGACAATTGGTCAGCCAGCCGCCGGCCGATCGCGACGCCCTGCCCTTCGTCAAATCCCTCGAGCGAGCCCTGCTTGATGTTCTTGGCGATCGAGGTGAGGTTGTTGAGGTCTTCGGAGCGGATGCCGCGCACCAGCACGCCCGAGGCGTTCCATGGCGAGGATGCCAGCGCCTGGCCGTCGACCACGGGGGCTGCGAGCCGCACGCCCTGGACGCCACTGATGCGCTCGGCGACGTCCTTCCAGTCGGTCAGAGGCGATTCCAGCGGCTGAACCAGCAGATGGCCGTTGAGGCCGAGGATCTTGTCCAGCAGCTCCTTGCGGAAGCCGTTCATGACGGCCATCACGATGATCAGCGTGGCCACGCCCAGCATGATGCCGAGGAAGGAGAACCCGGCGATGACCGAGATGAATCCCTCCTTGCGCCGCGCTCGCAGGTAGCGCGCCGACAGCATCCATTCGAAAGGGGCGAAAGGCGCGGTGTGCTGGGGTTCTGTCATGGTTTCATCCATCGCTCGATAATCCCATGATTCGGTGGCAATTGTGGCCGGATTGGCCACCGGCCCCGAGCGATGAACAATATTCAGCCGACCAGGCGGGCAACCGCGTCGGCCGGCGACATCGTCTCGCGTGAGCCGTCACTGCGCCGCTTGATTTCGACCTTGCCGTCGGCCAGCCCCTTCGGCCCGATCATGATCTGCCAGGGGATGCCGATCAGGTCGGCGGCGGCGAATTTGGCGCCGGCGCGCTGGTCGGTGTCGTCATAGAGCACGTCGACGCCCTTGGCGGAGAGCTCGGCATAGAGCTTTTCGCAGGCCGCATCGACCGCGGCATCGCCCTGCTTCAGGTTAAGGATCGACACCCGGAACGGCGCCACCGATTCCGGCCACTTGATGCCGGCATCGTCATGGCAGGCCTCGATGATGGCCCCGAGCAGACGCGAGACGCCGACGCCATAGGATCCGCCATGGATCGGCACGTCGACGCCATCGGGGCCAGCGACCATCGCCTTCATCGGCTCGGAATATTTCGTGCCGAAATAGAAGATCTGGCCGACCTCGATGCCGCGCGTGTTGAGGCGCTTGGCTTCCGGCACTTCCTTCTCGAAGCGCGCGGCGTCATGCACGTCCTCGGTCGCCGCATAGACCGACGTCCATTGCTGGATGATCGGCGTCAAATCGGCGTTGTAATCGACATCCTCGCCCGGCACCGGCAGGTCCAGCACGTCACGATTGATGAACACCCCGGACTCGCCGGTTTCGGCGAGCACGATGAATTCATGGCTGAGATCGCCGCCGATCGGGCCGGTCTCGGCGCGCATCGGAATTGCCTTCAGCCCCATCCGCGCGAAGGTGCGCAAATAGGCGACGAACATCTTGTTGTAGGCGACGCGTGCCGCGGCCTCGTTGAGGTCGAAGGAATAGGCGTCCTTCATCAGGAACTCGCGGCCGCGCATCACGCCGAAGCGCGGGCGCTGCTCGTCACGGAACTTCCACTGGATGTGATAGAGATTGAGCGGCAGGTTCTTGTAGGACTTCACATAGGCGCGGAAGATCTCGGTGATCATTTCCTCGTTGGTCGGCCCGTACAGAAGCTCGCGCTTGTGGCGGTCGGCGATGCGCAGCATCTCCGGACCATAGGCGTCATAGCGGCCGCTCTCGCGCCAGAGGTCGGCGAGCTGCAGCGTCGGCATCAGGAGTTCCAGCGCGCCGGAACGGTCCTGCTCCTCGCGCACGATCTGCTCGATCTTCTTCAGCACGCGAAAACCGAGCGGTAGCCAGGCGTAGATGCCGGCGGCCTCCTGCCGGATCATGCCGGCGCGGAGCATCAGGCGATGCGAGACGATCTCCGCCTCTTTCGGATTTTCTTTCAGGATGGGCAGAAAGAACCGCGACAACCGCATGGATACACTCGATGAATCAGTAAGGGGTTGCAGTGAAACCGGATTGGGAGCCAAAACACAAGGCCGGGACTCAACAAAACCCGCTAACGCAGGGAAATTCCTGTCATTTTTCCGTTGGCTTCAGGTGCAGCTTGAACCTTACGGCGCGACCTCAAGCTCGTCTTCCAGCGTGACCTTCTCGAAATCGCTCACCAGCGCGTCGATGCGCAGGTGCCAGCGGCCGGGCAAGGGCAGCTCGACCTTGCGCACGTGCCAGAAGCCGTCCGTGCCGAGTTCGGCCGCGCGTTCCATCGGCTCGATGCCGCGCTCGGGCAGGCTCAGCGTCAGCGTCGCCTCCTTGGCCTCAAGCGGGGTCGCCTCGCCCGTCATGAGTTGGAGCACGAAATCGTCGATGCCCGCCCTGCCCGGCGTGACGAGGACCTGGAACATGGCCTTGTCGGTGTGGATGTGGAGCGCCAATGGCGTCGGCGGAATGATGGTCCGTGGCGGCGGCGTGAAGCGCCATCCGGCGACGACCGCGAGGATGCTGAGCGCAAGAACGCCTTCGATCAGGATCGACCGCCTGAGCGCCCCTGCCGCGCCGAGGTCTTTGGCGAACGCCGGCGTCAGGCGGAACCGGTTCAGCGCGGCCAGGGCCAGCAACGCCAGCACCAGCACCAGCTTGATCGACAGCAGGATGCCGTAGCGCGTCTCGACCAGCGCTGAAGGCTTCTCGACCTGGATCACCGCCAGCGCCAGGCCCGTGAGTGCCAGCGCACCAACCACGGGTATCGCGACGACCGAGAAGCGGTTCACGATGGCTAGCGCGGCTTCGGTCGGCCGCGATAGCAGGACGGCGAGCGGCACCAGCGCGCCGACCCAGTAGGCGACGCCGAGACCATGCAAGAACATCGCCGGCCGCGTCAGCACTTCCGGCGGCGCCGTCGAGGCGTGCCCGGTCATGGCGAGCGACAGGCCGACGCCGGCGAGCGCAATGGCGGAGAGAAGACGGGAGTGCCTGCCACGAGATGCGATGGCAGCGATCAGCATGGTTGCGATCGCGACCAGCAAGGCCGGTCCGGCGCTGGTCGCAAAGGCAATCGTCCAGGGCGCCGCCGTCAGCAGAGCGGCCAGCGGCTGACCAAGGAGATCGGCGCCCAGCAGGCCGAGCGAGGCGACGGCAGAGACGAGCCCAATGGCGAGCGATCCGCGCATTGCGATGACGCCGGTCATCGACCGCGCGATCCAGGCGCCGAAGAAGACACCGCCGACGCCTGCAAAGAGGCCGAGATAGAGTCCGACCCGCGCCAGCCAGATCAAACCATTCAACCGGCCATCCGCGTCCGTCGCGGCCGTCGTCCCGCTCGGACCGCCGATGGAGAACACCATCGAGCCCGAGACGGGATGGCCGTCCTGGGAAATGACGCGATAACTCACCACGGCCGTGCCCCGCGGCAGGTCCTGCGGCACGGAAACCGAGACGGTTTCGCCGGACGCCTCAACGCGCACATCGCTGCGTTCACGGCCGGCGCCGTCGATCAGCCGGACCGCGCCAGGCGTCACCGCTTCGTTGAAGCGCAGCTCCACCACCTTCGGCGGGCTCGCCAGCATGCTGCCGCTGGCAGGCTCGACCGCGACCAGCGCCGCGTGCGCGAACGCGCTGCCGGAAAAGCCAAGCGAGAGAAGCAGCGCCGCAAGCGCGGCGAGAACCCGCATCAAGGCTTCGGCAGCAGTTTTACGCCCGGCGCCGGCGACTTGCTGTCATGCGAGTGCCCTGCGCCTTCGGCCGGAATCTCGATCCAGCGGCTGACGCCCTTCTCGCATTCCTGCACCACCGGGAAGTACAGCGTGGTGTTCGGCTTCAGGCTGTCGGTGAGATGCGTGACGATCACGAATTCATCGTAATTGTTGTCCGCGAGCTTGCCGCCCGACCACACCACCTCCTTGGCGCCCGAGGCGATCTTATTGCCGTGATACTGATACTCGTTGCTGTACTTGCCCTCGACGATGTCGACGCTCCAGCCGGCCTTCGGCATCGGCTTCACCGAGATCACACCCTCGGGGATCTGCACGCGCAGCTTCACCGTCGGCGAGCCTGAGCAGCCATGCGGCACGCCAAAGACCGCCTTGTAGGTCCCGCCCAGCGTCGCCTGCTTGCCCTCGAGAAAGACGTGCGCGCTCGCAGGCGTCGTCGCGAGCGCACCGAGGAGAAGCAGCCAAGATCTCGTCATGTTCGGTCTCCCAAAACCCCTATCGGGTTCGTCAGTGTTTCATTCCCGAATGATCGGGCGACTTGTTCATCATCATCATGCCGCCACCGCCGCCCGGCGCCTTCGCACCGACGCCCTGGACATCCAGCGAGACCGCGACCTTGCCGGCCTTCTCGAAGGTCAGTGTAACCGGAACCTTCTCGCCTTCCTTGAATGGTCCCTTCAGATCCTGGAGCATCAGATGATAGCCGCCCGGCGCGAGCTTGACGGTCTTGCCGGGCTCGATCGCCAGCCCCTTGTCCAGCGCGCGCATCTTCATCACGCCGTTGTCGGTCGCCATCTCGTGGACTTCGGCCTTGCCGGCAATGTCAGCCGATACGGAGATCAGCTTGTCCGGCGCCGTGCCCTTGTTCTCGATGGTGAGGAAGCCGCCCGCGACCTTCGCGCCGCCCGGCGTCGCCCGGCTCCAGGCCTGCGAGATCACGAGGTCGCCGGCCTTGACGTCGTCGGCACGCGCGGGTGCAGCGAGCAAGACAGCGGCGAATGCTGCCGGCAGCAGGGTCTTGAGCATCGTCTTCATATCGGGATTCCTGTCCTTACAGAGTATCGTTAGTGCGTCGGGAGTTGCCGGGCAGACCATTTTTCAAGATCGGCGATCTCGGCAGAGCCTTCGATCGTCGTCGTAGTTCCGTCGCGGGAGATCAGCATCGTCCTGGGAATGTCTCCCTGCCAGGCGGGATCGACCTCGTATCGCAACCGCTCGACGAAGCCATCACCGAATACAAAATTCTCCGCCGACGAAAGACCTGCCTTGTCGAGCATGGCTTGGACTGCTGCCGGGAGGTTCGGCACGAGATCTGCGCTGATCGTGACCACGTCGACCTCCGGATGGTCCTTCGCAAATTGCCCGAGCAGCGGTAACTCAACCTTGCACGGACCGCAGGTCACGCCCCAGAAATGCACCAGAGTTGGGCGACCTGTATGGCTTTGAAGGACGCGTTGCCAGGAGCCCCGCTCAAACGGCTTCAGGGCCGGGGACGCGCCGAGCATGGTTGCTGATGCGATCAGGATCCCCAGCCCCACTACACCCGCTAGTCGATGCTTCATGGCAGGTCCCCGATTGGCGTCAGGCGATAGCCGTCCGCCTTTGTCATCCAGGATAGATACACCTTGCGGCCGTTGGAGACGAGCAACGGATGGTCAGACGTGTCCGTCGTGCTCGATATGGTCTCAGGCCGAGACCACGTCTCGCCATCGTCCCTTGAAGCTGTCATCTGCACCGAGGTCCTTTCACCGTCGAATTCTTTCCAGACCATGAACGTCCGGTCCGGGCCAGCGAGCACGAAAGGCCGGGTCGGGTTGCGGTCCGCCCGCCCCAACGCCATCGGTGTTGAAAATGTCCGGCCGGCATCGCGCGAGTGGGCATAGAACAATCCCTTTCGCGCCCTGCCGTTCGTATACCAGGCCACGTGATAGGTTCCGGACGGGGCAACCGTCAGGCTCGGCCCATGATGCGGACACGCATTGATCTGCCAGTCGTCATTGCTGACGCGATGTACCTCACCGGGGGTCGAGCGATCCGTGAATGTCATTACGGCGTGATCGCGGACGCCACCCTCGAAGATATTCCTGAAGATCACGACGGGTCGTCCCGGCGCGGCAACTGCCAGTCCCAGCCGGCAGCATTCGCAGGTATTGTCGTGCGCCAGCCGGGCCTCTTCGTAGCTCGTTCCTCCATCGCGGGACGAGGTGAAAAAGAGCCCTGCTCCTTCGTATTTTTGACCAGCCTGCCTCGCGGGGACGCGATTACGCTTGTCGAGCCAGGCGGCAAAGACCGTACCATCCTGGTCGAGAGCCAATGCTTCGAAACGCTGGCTCTCATTGTTTGCGGTGATGGGTTTCAGCTCCGCAAAGCTCTTCCCACCGTCGTTCGAGCGCGTGAAGAACACCTGGCCGTTGAAGGCCTCGTCCCGGAATGTCGAAAACGCGAGTGCGATGCCGCCTTGTCGATCGACCACCATCTTCGGTCGGGCATCTGGTCCCCAATCGAGATTCAGTCGTTGTGTCGTGACCTGAGCGGGCGCGGAGAAGCTGCGCGCCTCATCCTCCGAACTTGCAACAGATATCTGCCCTCCCGCCATCCAGACGAGCCACAGCTTGCCATCAAAACCAAACGCCGGAGTCACCTTGGTCGCGCAGCGCAACGCGGGTTCGTCGCAAGCCGCCTCGGATGCATGGTGAGCATGCATCTGTCCGTACGCCATGCCTTGCAGAAGCATGAGTGCGAGCACGCCGAGCAATCCGCTTCGGACCACGGCCTCTCTTCCGCTGCAAGCCCGGATCATCTGAACGCCACCTTCATGCCTGCAACGAAGGTGCGCGGCGAGCCTGCATAGATCGATCCCGTCGTGTTTGCGAGTACGCTCGCCGCATTTTGGATGCCGCCTGCAGTGACCGAATTCGCGATATTGTTCGCTGAAGCGACGTAGGTCCGGTCAAACACATTTCTGACTTCGAGAAACACATTGAGGGACCTGAAGTAGTCGGAGGCAAGATCGGCCTTGTAGTGGACATTCACGTTGACCAACTCATAGCCAGGCGCCTTCAGCAGGTTTGCGTTGTCCATGTAGAAGGAATCCTTCCACTGCACCTCGACGAAGGCTCCGAGGCCTACTAGCAGTCCGGACAATTCGTCGTAGCCAACCCTGGCCGTCAGCTCATTGGGCGAGATGCCGGGAATCTTGTTGCCCGCCCGGTTGAAGCCGAACACGGCACCATTGGTGATGTTCTCGACATATTCGG
>JAEWBW010000544.1 GCA_023390955.1 Pseudomonadota bacterium | reverse complement strand
CCCCAACCCTCCCCCGCAAGCGGGAGAGGGGGCGCACCTTCTGCTTGGTTCGTGAGCGGAGCTGATGTCATCCAAAGCAATCCGCCGTGATGGTTTGAAACCAGCGTTCCGCCTCGGCCGCCTCGCGGGCGCGCAGCTCGCGCGGGGCGTCGACCGGGCTGGTCGCGCCGCCCTCGACCTCGGCAAAGATGTCGCCCTTCGGCTGGTAATTGCCGGCGAGCGAGAAGGCGTAGCCCGGCGCGACCGTGTTGTAGCAGACGCCGGTCAGCCGGGGCGTCGTCGGCGCGCGGCCTGCGAGCAGACCGGCGATGGCGGCAGCGCAGGCCTTGCCCTGTGCGCTCGCGGCCGATGCCGATTTGGGAATGCCGCCGCCGAGGCAGGCGTCACCGACGACGTGGACATTGGCAACCAGCTTCGATTCAAAGCTGACGGGATCGATCGGGCACCAGCCGGAGGCATCGGTAGCACCCGCGATCTCGGCAATGTGGCCGGCTCGCTGCGGCGGGATCACGTTGGCGACATCAGGCGTGTAATTGCCGAATTCGGTGACGATGGTCCTGGTCGCAGGATCGACAGAGGTGACACGGCCGCCCTGCGACAGCGCCACGCGCTCGATCAGCGGACCGTAGAGCTCTGCCCACGCCTTCTCGAACAGCCGCTGCTGAGAGAAATTGTCCTTGGCGTCGAGGACAAGCACCTTTGAGCGCGGCTTCCTTGTCTTGAGATAATGCGCGATCAGGCTGGCCCGCTCGTAGGGCGCAGGGGGACAGCGGGAGGGATTGGCGGGAATGGCGATGGCGACCACGCCGCCATCCTCCATTGCTTGCAATTGTCTACGCAGCAGCACGGTCTGCGCGCCGGCCTTCCAAGCGTGCGGCATCCTTTCCGATGCGGCATCGTCGTAGCCGGGCAGATCCTTGTAATTGAAGTCGATGCCGGGCGAGAGCACGAGGCGGTCATAGGCAACCGTGCTGCCGTCAGCGACCGTTACGCTTCGCTTTTGCGGATCGATGGCTGTCGCCGCCTGAGGCGCGATCGTGATGCCTTCGGCTGCCAGTCCGTCACAGCCGAATTGCTGGGCGTCGAGCTCGCGCAGGCCCGCGATCACCTCGTTGCTGAACGGGCAGGCGGTGAAGTGCTTGTTGGGCTCGATCAGCGTGACCTGCAGCTTTGCGTCCGCGCGCTTCAGCGCACGCGCGCAGGCCGCGCCGCCAAAGCCGCCGCCGACCACGACGATTCGGCCCGCCGATTGCGCGCGCAGGATCGATGGGGTGGCAAGCGATGTCGCCGCAGCGGCGATGCCGAGGACGGCATTCCGCCGCGTCACCGGCGCATTCATGGACAACATCCGGGAAAATGCCGCGGCGATCGTGATGGCCGCCGCGGCGTCTTCGTCAGGCGAAGGTGATGTTCTGGTCGCGCAGCGGCACCGAGCGGATCCGCTTGCCCGTCGCCGCGAAGTAGGCGTTGAGCACGGCAGGCGCTGCGACGCCGATGGTCGGCTCGCCGACGCCGCCCCAGAAGCCGCCGCTCGGCACCATCACCGATTCCACCTTCGGCATCTCGTTGATGCGCATCGAGCCGTAGGTATCGAAGTTGGTTTGCTCGATCTTGCCGTCCTTGACGGTGCAGCCGCCATAGAACAGCGCGGAGAGGCCGTAGACGAAGGAGCCGGCGATCTGCCGCTCCACCTGCGCCGGATTGACGACGTAGCCGGGATCGGTGGAGGCGACGATGCGATGCACCTTGATCTTGTTGCCCTCGGTCACCGAGATCTCGGCGGCGCCGGCAACATAACTGCCATAGCCCATCACCTGCGCGATGCCGCGATAGACGCCTTGCGGCGCCGGCTTGCTCCAGCCGATCTTCTCGGCCACCGCATTGAGCACCGCCAGATGCTTGGGATGGTTGCCCATCAGCTTGCGGCGGAATTCGAGCGGGTCCTGGCCTGCAGCATGGGCAAGTTCGTCCATGAAGCATTCCATGTAGATCGCGTTGTGATTGACGTTGACGCCGCGCCAGAAGCCGGGCGGAACATGCGGGTTGCGCATCGCATGCTCGATCAGCAGGTTCGGCACGGAATAGCCGAACGCGGCCTCGCCGGTCTGGGCGACGCCCTGGAACGCGGCCGGATCCATGCCGTTCTGCAGCGCTTCGGGGCGCAGCGAGAACAGGATCGATTGCCCGGACAGACGGTAGTGCAGCCCGACCAGATTGTTGTTGGCATCGAACGCGCCGGTCATCTTGCACTGGGTGATCGGGTGATACCTGCCGTGCGCCATGTCCTCTTCGCGCGACCACAACAGCTTGATCGGCGTGCCCGGCATCTGCTTGGCGATCGCGACGGCCTGACGGACATAGTCGGTCTGGCCGCGCCGGCCGAAGCCGCCGCCGAGCATCAGCTTGTGCACGTCGCATTTCTCGGCCGGAAGGCCCGAGGCCTCCAGCACCGCCGCAAACGCCGCTTCGCCATTCTGCGTGCCGCACCAGACCTCGCACTTGTCGGCCGTGTAGAGCGCGGTGGCGTTCATCGGCTCCATCGTGGCGTGGTTCTGGTAGGGGTAGCTGTAGACGGCCTCGACCTTCTTGGCCGCACCGGCAATCGCCGCCTTCACGTCGCCGTTCTTGTTGCCGACATAGGCCGGCTGCGCATCGTCGAGGCCTTCGGCCAGCCATTTCGCAATGGACTCGCTGGTGACCTTTGCGTTGTCGCCTTCGTCCCAGACGATCGGCAGCGCGTCGAGCGCGGTCTTGGCGTGCCACCAGGTGTCGGCAACGACCGCGACCGCGGTATCGCCGACCTTGACCACCTTCTTGACGCCTTTCATGCCGGCGACCTTGGCTTCGTCATAGCTCTTGAGCTTGCCGCCGAACACCGGGCAGTCCTTGATCGCGGCGTTCAGCATGCCCGGCAGCTTGACGTCGGCGCCGTAGATCATGGCGCCGGTGGTCTTGTCGGCGGTGTCGAGCCGCAGCAGGCCCTTGCCCGCGATGGTCCAGTCCTTGGGATCCTTGAGCTTGACGTCGGCGGGCGGCGTCAGCTTTGCCGCGGCTTCAGCGACCTTGCCGTAGGTCGTGGTCTTGCCCGTGGGGGTATGGGTGATGACGCTCTTGCTTGCGGTGCATTCGGACGCCGGCACCTTCCATTCATTGGCCGCGGCCTGGATCAGCATCGTGCGCGCGGTGGCGCCGCCCTTGCGGACGTAATCCTGCGAGCCGCGAATGCCGCGGCTGCCGCCGGTGGAGAAATCGCCCCAGGCGCGCTTGCGGGCGACGCTTTGGCCGGGGGTCGGATATTCGGTCGTGACCTTCGACCAGTCGCATTCGAGCTCTTCGGCGACGAGCTGGGCAAGACCGGTGAGCGAGCCCTGGCCCATCTCGGAGCGGGCGATGCGGATCACCACGGTGTCGTCGGGCCGGATCACGCCCCAGGCGGTGACCTCGGGCGCGCCGTCGGCGGCGCGGCCCACGGCCGGTCCGCCGAAGGGCAGGTCGAGGCCGAGTGCAAGGCCGGCGCCAAGCGCGGTGCTGCCGATGACGAAGGCGCGGCGGTTGAGAGATACGTGCTTGTTCATGGCTGCTGTCCTCCTCAGGCGCTTGCGATCGTGTGGATCGCTTCGCGCACCTGCTGGAAGGTGCCGCAGCGGCAAATATTGGTGATGGCCTCGTCGATGTCGGCATCGGTCGGCTTCGGCTTCTCCTTCAGGAGCGCCGCCACCGCCATGATCATGCCGCTCTGGCAATAGCCGCATTGCGGCACGTCCTTGGCGATCCAGGCCTGCTGCACCTTGTGCAGGACGCCGCCGGTGGCCAGGCCCTCGATCGTGGTGATTTGCTTGCCCTCGGCCTCGCTCACCGCGACTCCGCAGGAGCGGGTGGCGACGCCGTCGATATGGACGGTGCAGGCGCCGCATTGCGCGATTCCGCAGCCATATTTCGTGCCGGTCAGTCCGACATTCTCGCGGATCGCCCAAAGCAGCGGCGTATCCGGCTCGACGTCGATTGTGACGGTTTTTCCGTTGATCGTAAGGTTTGCCATCGCAGTCCCCTGATTGGCCCATCCATCGATGGACTCAAGGGGCGCAATGTGTCCTGCAAACTGGAACGGTTCAAATCAAGAATACGCGGGTCTGCCTCCCGAAGAATCCGGGAGGCGGGGGAAGATTGGGGCGGGGGCGGTGTTGCGCCGCCCCCGAGGGACTATTGGTGCACGCGGTCCCGATTGGCTGCCGGCGCATCGAGCTCCGGATGCCGCTTCTGGTAATGCAGGAAGAGGTCGAGCAGGGCCAGGAGCGTGATGGCGATGCCCATGCCGATGCTGATGTGCATCGCCCGCGTATGTGTAAAGCCGAGCAGCCAGGGCGAGACGATCAGCCAGACGCCCATCAGGACGTTCACCCATTCTTCCCAGTCCCGATAAGCGATGATGGCGGCCAGCGAGGCGATGGCGATGATGCCGCCGGCGACCCAGAGGTCGACCTTGCCGGGTTCGTTGGTCAGCCTGAACAGCCAGGGGGACATGAACAGGACGGCGGCGAGGAACAGATTATAGACGTCGGGGGCGGTTTCGCGCTCCTTCAGATTGCTCATGACGGATTCTCCTCCGAGTGAGGGCACGTCACGGCAAAGGTTTTGCGACTCTTTCGTTCCGGGCGGGCAGGTGCGCGCCCGATCAACTTTGCTTGGTCAGGGCGCGGGTCTATTTCACCGCCAGCCGCAGGAAGCTCATCACGCTGCCGAGCGCGGCAAAGCCGGCGCCGAGTGCCAGCGCGAGCGTGGCACCCTCGTGACCGGCGAGGGCAAAGCACAAGGCGGCCAGCGCTGCGCCGGTGGTCTGGCCGATCAGCCGGGCGGTGGCGACGATGCCGGAGGCGCTGCCGCTGCGGTGGGGTGGGGCGCTGCCCATCACTGCCTTCATGTTGGGCGCCTGGAAGAAGCCAAAGCCGATGCCGCAGATCACCATGCGCCAGATGATGTTGAGGACACTCGGCTCCGGCGGCAGCGTCGCTAGCAGCGCCATGCCGATGCCGAGCGTCACGAGGCCGATGCCGCCAAGCATTCCGACCGGGTGACGGTCGGACAACCGGCCGGCGATCGGCGCCATGATGCCGACCACCAGCGGCCAGGGGGTCAGGAAGAAGCCCGTCTCGACCTGCGAGCGTCCCAGCACGTCCTCGAAATAGAAGGGCAACGAAACGAAGGCGAGCCCCTGCACGGCGAATGAGCAGACGGCGGTTGCCGCCGACAGCGCGAACATGGGCCGGCCGAACAGATCGATCGGCAGCATCGGCGCCGGGTGATCGGCATGCCGGCGCGTCAGGATCAGGCCCGCGGCAAGTGCGATGACGAGCTCGATGCCGACGACGACAGGGGAGAGATTATGCGCCGCGCTGCCGATGCCGGTGATGAACAGGCCAAGGCAGATCGCCGCCAGCACCGCGCCGATGAAGTCGAAGCGGTGGGTGGCGCGCGGCGTCTTCGGCAGCATGACGAAGCCGATGCCGATCGCGACGAGGCCGAAGGGAATGTTGACGGCGAACAGCCAGGGCCACGGCCCCAGCGCCAGGATGGCGGAGGCGACCGTCGGCCCGACGGTGAAGGCGGTCGCGCCCACCAGCGCGTTGTGACCGAAGCCGCGGCCCTGCATCCGGCCGGGATAGACGAAGCGCACCAGCGCGGTGTTGACGCTCATGATGCCGCTGGCGCCCAGCCCCTGCAGCGTGCGTGCCACCAGCAGGCTGTCCAGCGACCACGCCACCGCGCAGAGCAGCGAGGCGAGGGTGAACAGGATCAGGCCGCCGAGATAGATCCGCGCGTGGCCGACGATCTCGCCGAGCGCGCCGAGCGGCAGCAGGGTTGCAACGAGCGCGATCTGGTAGACGTTGACGACCCAGACCGACTGCTCCGGGCTGACATGCAGGTCGGCGGCAATCGAAGGCAGCGCAATGTTGGCGATCGCGGTGTCGAGCGAGGCCATCGCGAGCGCGGTGAAGATCGCCGCGATCGCCCAGCGCCGCTGTTCCGGCGGCAAGCCATCGGCTGCGGGATGATCGGGCGTGTGTGCGGACGCAGGTAACG
>JAEWBW010000491.1 GCA_023390955.1 Pseudomonadota bacterium | reverse complement strand
ACGTGCTGTCGTTTCCTGCGCTGCAGCCGGAGGGCGAGGTCAAGCCGGACGATCCGCCGCGCATGCTCGGCGACATCGCGATCGCCTATGAGACGCTGCGGCGCGAGGCGGACGAGGAACACAAGCCGTTCGACCATCATCTGAGCCATCTTGCCGTGCACGGTTTCCTGCATCTGATCGGCTACGACCACGAGAACGACGCCGACGCGGAGGCAATGGAAGCACTTGAACAGGACGTACTCGCCCAACTCGGCATCCCCAACCCCTATGCCGATCGGATGGATTGAGATGGCGGATTCCGAACCGACCCACGACAATCCACGCAACCCGGGCAATCTGCCCGCGGTGGTGCAGGCCGGCGAGGTGCTGCGCCCGACCGCGGATGGCTGGCTGCTGCGTGCGATCCGCACATTGTTCGGCTGGAAGGCGGGCTCGGTGCGCGACGACCTTCAGGTCGTGCTCGATGCCACCACGCCGGATGACGCCGGCTTCTCGGCCGTCGAGCGCACCATGCTGCGCAACATCCTTGGCCTGCACGAGCGCCGCATCGCCGACGTCATGGTGCATCGCGCCGACATCGTCGCGGTGAAGCGCGACATTCCGCTCGGCGAATTGATGGACCGGTTCGAAAGCGCCGGCCATTCGCGCTTCGTGGTCTACAACGAGACGCTCGACGATCCCGTCGGCATCGTGCACATCCGCGACCTCCTCACCTTCATGACCGCCAAGGCGAGGACGTCGGACACGGGCAAGACCAAGCGCAAGAAGCCGCTGCCCGCAGGCCTCGACCTGCGCGCCGTCGATCTCGCGCTGCCGCTGCACGAGGCCGGCATCATTCGCAAGCTGCTGTATGTGCCGCCGTCGATGCGCGCGATCGACCTGCTCGCGCAGATGCAGGCGACCCGCATGCACCTGGCGCTCGTCGTCGACGAATATGGCGGCAGCGACGGCCTGGTTTCGCTGGAAGACATCGTCGAGCAGATCGTCGGCGAGATCGACGACGAGCATGACAGCGACGAGCCGCCCTCGATCGTCCGGCAGCCCGACAATTCCTTCATCGCCGACGCGCGCGCGAGCCTCGAGGATGTGCGTTCGGTGATCGGCGAGGATTTCGTCACGGGCGAGGCCGGCGAAGAGGTCGAGACGCTCGGCGGTTATCTCGTCAGCCATGTCGGTCGCCTGCCGGTGCGCGGCGAGGTGATCTCCGGTCCCGGCAATTACGAGGTCTCGGTGCTCGACGCCGATCCGCGCCGCGTCAAGCGGCTGCGCATTGCGCAGCGCAAGGAGCGTCCCGCGCCGCGTACGCAGCGCGAAAGCCGACGCCGCGAAGCATCTTCCGACAGCAACCAGCCGCCTTCCGGCGAGACGCCGACTTCTCCGCCCGGCGACGGGACCAGCACGCAGTGACACCCACCCAACGCCTGCGGATGACCGCGCTCGCCATCATCCTGACCTGGGGATGGAAGCGCGCGCTCATTGCCATGGCATGTGGCGCGCTGTCCGTGCTGGCGCTGGCGCCGTTCAACGCATGGCCGGTGCTGTTCCTGACTTTGCCGGTGCTGGTCTGGCTGATCGACGGCGCCGGTGCCGGAAAATACGGCGGCGTTCCCGCAGCAGCACTCACCGGCTACTGGTTCGGGCTCGGCTATTTCGTCCCCGGCCTCTACTGGATCGGCTACGCCTTCTTCGTCGACGCACAGACCTTTGCCTGGTTGACGCCGTTCGCGGTGCTGGGGCTGCCGGCATATCTCGCGATCTACACCGCGATCGGCTGCGCGCTGGCGCGGCTGCTCTGGAGCAAGGATGCCACGCGCATCCTCGCACTCGCCGCCAGCCTGACCGTGAGCGAATGGCTGCGCGGCCAGGCGCTGACCGGCTTCCCCTGGAATGCGTTCGGCTACGCGCTGTCGGAACCGGCTGCGATCGCGCAGACGGCTTCGCTGATCGGCCTGTGGGGCATGACCTTCCTGACGATCGCGATCTTCGCCAGTCCCGCGGCGCTGATCGACCGCACCGCGGATCGCAAGCTGCAATGGCGTGTGCCCGCCGCTGCGGTCGCGCTGCTGGTTGTGATGGGCATCTTCGGCGCGATCCGCCTGTCGCTGCACCCGACCACGATGGTGGCCGGCACGAAGCTGCGGCTGATGCAGCCGAACCTGCAACAGGACGCCAAGTTCAATTACTCCGCCAAGGCGGAGGTGATGAAGAAATACCTCGCACTGTCGGACCGCGCCTCCGGACCGCAATCGACCGGCGTGCGCGATGCCACGGTGCTGATCTGGCCGGAATCCGCATTTCCGTTCTTCCTGACGCGCGAAGCCGACGTCATGGCTGAGATCGCCGAGCTGCTGCCCAAGGGAACGGTTCTGATCACGGGATCGGTGCGCGCGCCCGATGCACCGCCTGGCACGCGAATCACGCGCGCCTACAACTCGATCTACGTGATCGACCACGACGGCAGCGTGCTCTCGGTCTACGACAAGCTGCACCTGGTACCGTTCGGCGAATTCCTGCCCTATCAGAATCTGATGGAGAAGCTCGGCTTCGAGCAGCTGACCAAGGTTCAGGGCGGCTTCATCCCGGGCGTCGTGCGACACGCGTTACCGGTGCCGGGCGCACCGAGCGCGCTACCTCTCATCTGTTACGAGGCGATCTTTCCCGGCGACGTTGCGGCACGCGGTGAACGGCCGGGCTGGATCATCAACCTCACCAATGACGGCTGGTTCGGAATCTCGACCGGTCCCTACCAGCATCTCGAGCAGGCGCGGATGCGCGCGATCGAACTTGGATTGCCGCTGGTTCGCTCGGCAAATACAGGCGTTTCCGCGGTGATCGATCCCGTCGGCCGCACCACGGCCCGTCTCGGTCTCGGCATCGAAGGCATTCTGGATGCAAGCCTGCCTGCTGCGATTGGGCCGACGGTCTATGCGCGCGTCGGCGACGTGCCCGCCATCATGCTCGTCGCGGCGGGCATCCTTCTCGCAGTGCGGAGACGTGTTACCAGGAAACAGTCGCGGTCCCCGAAGACATGACGGGAATCATTTGACAACCGTATTCCCCCGGTTGACAGACAGCTTGCGGGCTCCTCATTCTGAGCCTTGCTGCACAAAGACAGCGACATTGCTAAATTTCTCCGCAATGTTCCTCAAAATCAGAGCGATTCTTTTTACGCCATTATCACCTGGGGCATACTCCTTATGTTGCTTTTAGGGTGGACTGAGGAGGGCCGAGGATATGTCGAAGGCGCCCAACCCTGTTGACAAATATGTCGGCAGCCGCGTCCGCATGCGCCGCATCATGTTGGGCATGAGTCAGGAGAAGCTCGGTGAAGCGCTCGGCCTGACTTTCCAGCAGATCCAGAAATACGAAAAGGGCACCAACCGGGTCGGCGCGAGCCGCATCCAGCAGATCGCCGAAATCCTCCAGGTGCCGGTGTCGTTCCTGTTCGAGGGCGGGCCGAGCGGCACGCCGGGCCCGAACGGATTCAGCGAGGGCGCCTCGCCCTCCTATGTCTCCGACTTCCTCGCGACATCGGAAGGTCTGGCGCTGACCAAGGCATTCACCCGGATCACCGATTCCAAGCTGCGCCGCTCGATCGTCGATCTCGTCGAGCAGATCGCCGCCCGCGAAGGCCCGGACAAGCGGTAAATCGCAATCAACTTCAGGTTTGAGACGGGGCCAAATCTGGCCTATGTCGTCATTGCGGACGCGCGCCAGGCGCGCATCCGCAATGACTTCTCTCAATCCGAGGCCTGCATGCCCGCGAGTTCCGACGCATTCGACACCGCGACCATCCTTGAAGGCATTCGCCGCTGGGTGGAGATCGAGACGCCGACGGAAGCGCCCGAGCAAGTCAACAAGCTAATGTCCATCGTCGCCGAGCAATATCGCGACCTGCCGGTCACGCTCGAGCGCATCGCCGGCGTCGAGGGCTGCGGCGACCACGTCATCGCGCGGTCGGAATGGGGGCAGGACAAGCCGGGCATCCTCGTGCTCAGCCATCTCGACACCGTGCATCCCATGGGCTTCATCGAACGTCTGCCGTTCAAGGTCGAGGGCGACAGCGCGTTCGGTCCCGGTATCTACGACATGAAGGCCGGCGCCTACATCGCCCATCACGCCTTTCGCGTTCTCTGCGCTACGGGCGACCGCGCGCCGCTCGGCATCACGCATGTCTTCACCTCGGACGAAGAGATCGGCAGCCCGACCTCGCGTGCGCTGATCGAGAAGGAAGGACGCAACGCCAAATACGTGCTGGTGACGGAGCCGGCGCGCGACGGCGGCAAGATCGTCACCGGACGCAAGGGCGTCGGACGGTTCGAAGTGTTCATCAAGGGCGTGCCTGCGCATGCCGGCTCGCGACCGGAGGACGGCCGCAGCGCGATCCGCGAGCTCGCAAATGTCATCCAGACGCTGGAAGCGATGAACGATCTGAAGCGCGGCGTCACCGTCAATGTCGGTGTGGTGCGCGGCGGCACGCGCCCCAACGTCACGCCGGAGGAAGCCTATGCCGAAGTCGATCTGCGCGTGCCGGGTGTGGCTGACGCGGACGAATTCGTCGGAAAGATTCTCGGGCTGACATCGAAGACCGACGGCGTCACCGTGAAAGTGACTGGCCATCTCAACCGGCCGCCCTACGAGAAGGGCAATGCGGGCGCCTCGCTGTTCGAGCATGCCAAGACGGTCGCGGTGGAGATCGGCTTCGAACTGATCGACATGCACACCGGCGGCGGCTCGGACGGCAATTTCACCGCGGCCTACACCGCCACGCTCGACGGCCTCGGCGCCGATGGCAAGGGCGCGCACACCCACTATGAGCAGATCTACGTGTCCTCGCTCGAGCCTCGCGCGCGACTGCTCCACCGCCTGTACCAGACACTGCGATGACCGAACGCAAATCCGATCCCTCGCGCGCCGACGACGAGCGTGCCTTCTTCGGCCGCCGCAAAGGGCACAAGCTCCGGCAGCACCAGTCGGACCTGGTCGACAATCTGTTGCCGCATCTTGCGCTCGACATCGCGCAAGGCGCGCCCGCTGATGTGCGCGAGCTGTTCGATCCCGCAGCGGACGAGCTGCGGCTCGAGATCGGCTTTGGCGGCGGCGAGCATCTTGCGGCGGAAGCCACCGCTTATCCGCCGACCGGCTTCATCGGCTGCGAGCCCTATGTCAACGGCATGGCGAAAATCCTCGCGCAGATCGAGGCGAACAATATCGGCAACATCCGCCTGCTCGCCGGCGATGCGGCCGAGCTGCTCGCCTGGCTACCGACGGATTCGCTTTCGCGGATCGACCTGATCCATCCCGACCCCTGGCCCAAGCGACGGCACTGGAAGCGGCGCTTCGTCCAGGACAAGACGATCGCTGCAATGGCACGCGTGATCAAAAGCGGCGGCGAATTCCGTTTCGTCTGCGACATCGACGATTACTGCGCATGGACGCTGTCGCACATGTCGCGCTCGGCGGATTTCGCCTGGCTCGCAGAACGCGCCGACGATTTCCGGCAGCCGTGGGCCGGCTACACCATGACGCGCTATGGCCGCAAGGCCGCGCGCGAAGGACGCAAGGCGGCTTATCTGAGATTTCTCAGGAAGTGAGATCAGACCGACTGACGGGTGCGCCAGAAGTTCACGACGCGCTCGGCGGTTGCCGGCATCAGCTTGGTGTAGTTCACACGCGCCGCCTCGATGTCGGCATCCGCGGGCGAGCGCTGCGGCCCGTACCACAGCAGGATCAGCGCGCGCACCGTGGGCCAGCCGAGATTGAGCATCCGGCCCAGAACCAGGATCGGATCATAACGATCGCCTGCGATCAGGCGGTCGAGAGCCGGGAGCTTGACGCCGGACAAGGCCGAGAGCGTCGCGATCGATTCCTCGTATTTGTGCGCCTTGGCGAAGCCGAGCAGCGCGCTCTCGCCGAGATGACCTTCGCGATGCAGGCCGAGCACCGTGCGCTGCGCCGCCGTGAAGTCGCGGCGCGGTCCCGGCGGCTGCGCGGCCTCCTCGATCTCGCCCATCGCGCTTCGGATTTCGGCCTGGCGCGCCGGCTTGACGACTTCGGTCAGGCGGCGGCGAATGACGTCGAGCGTTCCGCCGAGCAAAACCTTGAGCTGATCACCGGAGAGATCATCGCGCTGACCGATCTTGAGCGTCAGCACGCCATCCTGGCCCGCGCGCCTGAGCAGCTCCGTGTAGCCGCCCTGCGAAAACACAGCGCCGGCATTGCCGGCGGCACGGCGCACCACGTCGCGATCACCGCGCTCGACCAGGACGTCGGTCACTTTCTCCGAAAGGACCGCACGCTCGGACATCGCGAGCAGATGACCCTGGCCCTTGAGACGCGCGATCTCAACCAGCGCAGCCTCGTCGAGCACGGGCGAGCGGCGCAGCACGGGAGATGCCACCATGATCTCGTTCTCGCGCGCGAGCTGGCCGACGAGATGGCGCGGCGCATTGGCGAACTGCGAGAAGCGCTCGGCGAGATCGATGCGCGCGCTGAGCTCGGCATGCGGAATGAGATCGATCAAGAGATTGTCGAAGAGATCGACGTGGTCGGCGGTGAGATTGGCCGCGCCCTGAAAGAACAATTCGGAGATCGCGCGCGCGACCTCGTTGCGGCGGCGCGGGTCGCCGCGTTTGACGATCTCGTCAAGTCCGGGAATGAGGGACGTGGCAACGGTCATGGAACGCAACTCGATTGGGACACGCCACGGGTGCGCAAAGCGATCTAAGCCACACCACCATCACGCAATTTAGGCCAGCCTTCGTGAAGGAAGCGTTAGGCGCCGGGGGCGCAAAAACCGGCCCTCGGGCCTCATACGGGCCTTGTCCGGGGCTTCGGAAAGCGCTATATCAGCGCCAACTTCTTCTTCTCATACGATCGCGTGATGAGGGTGGGCCCGCCAAGGACCCGCTCTTTTTTATTACCTGAACGAGGCTTGGCGCGAAAAGCGCCTCAAGACGCGTTCAGGCGAGTTGGCCTCAGGGCCTGTCGGCCGGGAGGTTCCGCGACATGGGCCTGGTCGCGTGCCTTTAACCAAGCCTTAACCATAGAGCGCCTTGACCCTGGATATGATCGAGCCGAACCCTGGTTCCACGGATGCCGAGCTATTGGCCGAGCCGCGGCTTGTGGTCGAGCCGGGCGTGGCGGCGCGGGTATCCGCGGTCGCAGGCCCCGTGCTGCAGGGCATGGGCTACCGGCTGGTGCGGATCCGCATTTCCGGGGAAGCCGGCTGCACGGTCCAGATCATGGCCGAACGGCCCGACGGGTCGATGCAGATCGAGGATTGCGAGGCGATTTCGCGGGCGCTGTCGCCGGTGCTCGACGTCGCAGATCCCGTCGATCGCGCCTACCGGCTGGAAATTTCCTCGCCTGGCATCGACAGGCCGCTGGTACGCCGTTCCGATTTCGAACGGTATGCAGGTCATCTCGTGAAGGTCGAAATGGCTGTGGCCCATGAGGGCCGCAAGCGGTTCCGCGGCACGATCGGCGCCGTCGAAGGCGACCGCGTCCACCTCACCCGCGATGACGTCAAGGCCGGCGTCGATGCCGAAGTCCTCCTGACGATGGAAGACATCTCGGATGCGCGGCTGGTGCTAACCGACGAGCTGATCGCGCAGTCGATGCGCCGCGGCAAGGCCGAAGCGCGCGAAATGCGCCGCAATCTCGGCCTGGAAGCGCCCGCTGCGCCTCACGCCGAGATCAGCGCGAAGACGACCAAGAACACCAAGCCGAAGAAAAAGCCGGCCCCGACCAACACGAAGAAACATCGCCTTGCCGCCGAACGCGCGCGGCGCGGCGAGATCGAGCCTGACGAAGGAGACTAGCCATGGCAGTCAGCGCCAATCGACTTGAATTGCTGCAGATCGCCGACGCCGTTGCGCGCGAGAAATCGATCGACCGCGGCATCGTCATTGCCGCGATGGAGGACGCCATCGCGAAGGCGGCCCGCGCCCGCTACGGCAGCGAGACTGACGTTCACGCCGAGATCGACCCGAAGAAGGGCGAGCTCCGGCTGTCGCGCCACATGCTGGTGGTCGACACCGTCGAAAACCACTCCAACCAGATTTCGCTGGTGGACGCGCAGCGCGCCAATCCGGGCGCCCAGGTCGGCGACACCATCGCCGACACGCTGCCGCCGCTGGAATATGGCCGCATCGCCGCGCAGTCGGCCAAGCAGGTCATCGTGCAGAAGGTGCGCGAGGCCGAGCGCGACCGGCAGTACCAGGAATTCAAGGATCGCATCGGCGACATCGTCAACGGCGTCGTCAAGCGTGTCGAATATGGCAGCGTGATCGTCGATCTCGGCCGCGGTGAAGCCATCATCCGCCGCGACGAGATGCTGCCGCGCGAAGTCTTCCGTAACGGCGACCGCGTCCGCGCCTATATCTTCGACGTCCGCCGCGAGACCCGCGGCCCGCAGATCTTCCTGTCCCGCACCCATCCGCAGTTCATGGCGAAGCTGTTCGCGCAGGAAGTGCCGGAAATCTATGACGGCATCGTCGAGATCAAGGCTGTTGCCCGCGATCCGGGCTCGCGCGCCAAAATCGGCGTTATTTCCCGGGATTCTTCGGTGGATCCGGTCGGCGCCTGCGTCGGCATGCGCGGCTCGCGCGTGCAGGCCGTGGTGAACGAGCTGCAGGGCGAGAAGATCGACATCATCCCGTGGTCGCCCGATATCGCGACCTTCGTGGTCAACGCGCTGGCGCCGGCGGAAGTCTCCAAGGTCGTCATCGACGAAGACCGCGAGCGCATCGAGGTCGTGGTGCCCGACACCAACAACCAGCTCTCGCTGGCGATCGGCCGCCGCGGTCAGAACGTGCGTCTGGCCTCGCAGCTCACCGGCTGGGACATCGACATCCTGACCGAGCAGGAGGAATCGGAGCGCCGCCAGGCCGACTTCGAGAACTCCACGCGCGTCTTCATGGAATCGCTCAATGTCGACGAAGTCGTCGGCCAGCTGCTCGCCTCCGAAGGTTTCACCTCGGTTGAAGAGCTCGCGATGGTCGACATCAAGGAACTCGCCGGGATCGAAGGTTTCGACGAAGAGACCGCGCAGGAACTGCAGTCCCGCGCCCGCGAATTCCTGGAGCAGCAGGAAGCCGAGCTCGAATCCCGCCGCAAGGAACTCGGCGTCGAGGATGCCGTCAAGGACGTGCCCGGCATCACCGCCAAGATGCTGGTGAAGCTCGGCGAGAACGACATCAAGTCGGTCGAGGATCTCGCCGGCTGCGCCACCGACGACCTGTCCGGCTGGACCGAGCGCAAGGAAGGCGGCGAAACCACCAAGTTCGCCGGCGCCTTCGATGGCCTCGACGTCTCCCGCGATGACGCCGAAGCGTTGATCATGCAGGCGCGCGTCAAGGCGGGCTGGATCACCGAGGCCGATCTGGCCAAGCCCGCTGAAGAGGCCGATGCGGCCGAAGATCAGCCGGCTTAAGGGCAACAGGAGATGTCGCCCGGATGCTCGCTGACACTGACCACGATCTCGACCATGGCCCGCGGACCGAAAGGTCCGCGACCATACGTATGTGCGCGGTCAGCCGGCAGGTTCGGCCGATCGACGAGCTGATCCGCTTCGTCGTTTCGCCCCAAGGCGACATAGTTCCCGATCTCAAGCGCAAGCTGCCCGGGCGCGGCATGTGGATCTCCGCCTCGCGCGAGGTGGTTGCGGAAGCGGTGCGTCGTCACCAATTTAGCAAAGCCTTCAAGCGCGAGCTGCGCATTCCTCCGACGTTTCCTGCCGACATCGAGGCGCTCCTGGTCCGGGGCGTGATGGAAGCCCTTGGGATCGCCGCCAAGGCGGGCCAGATCGTGGCCGGCTTCGGCAAGGTCGAAAGCGCCCTGCGGGAAGGCACCGCCGAGGTCCTGATCCACGCCAGCGACGGGGCCGCGGACGGAATCCGTAAATTGGACGCAGTGGCGCGCCAAAATGAGGGGAATCGGGGCACCGGGCCGCAGATTCCCGTCGTCACCGCGCTGAAATCAGTAGAATTGGATTTGGCACTTACCCGGTCAAATGTGATACATGCTGCCGTGCTCGCGGGCCCGGCGAGCAAGTCGTTCCTGTCACGTAGCCAGATGCTGGTCCGATACCGGATGGCGGACGCTGACAAGACTGCCGAAAAGCCCGGCCAGGATTTCTGAGAGACACCACGACCCGATAGGACGGTGCGGCAACGCACAACAC
>JAEWBW010000400.1 GCA_023390955.1 Pseudomonadota bacterium | reverse complement strand
GCTCCGGCGAGCCGAAGTCGCGCAGCATCACGATGAAGGGGAAGTTGCCGACCACCGAATGTTCGTTCTGGAGGTCGTTGTGCAGGCCGAGGCCTTGCGTCGCCAGGTGCTCGCGGATCACGGCCATCCAGAGATTGCCGCCGCCCTGGCCGCCAAACTCCTTGGGCAGCGAGAAGCGGAAGAAGCCGGCCTTGTCGGCGAGTGCCTTGGCCTTCTCGAGCAGCGCTTCCCATTCGGGACGGGGCAGGCCGTCCTTGTCGAAATCGGTCCGCGCCCATTCACGGCGATGGTCGAAGAAGCGCTCGTTGTCGTCCTGCGCCTGCAGCGGCTTGATCTCGGCCTGCACGAAGGCATCGATTTTTGCGAGATAGTCGACGAGATCCTCGGGGATGCTGAAATCCATCGCTGATTAGTCCTCTTGCTTCGTTTGTTGTTGGCCGGCGCGCATGTCGAGCGCGCGGCGATAGCTGGCATAGGCGGGCTGGTCGATCTTCATCTTGTCGAGCGTGGTCTGCCAGAGATGCTCGGCGAGGCCTTCGCTATGCAGATCGAGTTCGCCGCGGCGGATGCGGCCGGACAATTCGGCCTCGAGGTCTTCGAGCGAGCCGCCGCGGCTCAGGAGCGCCTGCAGCCGCGAAAGCGCTTCGCGTTCGACGGTCTCGCCAAAGGTGATTTCGCGGGCGACGAGATCGATCGCATTGGCGGCGACCCGCGCCTGGAAGGCGGCGTTGGCCGGCAATTGGGGCATCAGCGTCTCGCGCAGCAGCTTTGCCACGGCAGCGAGGATGTCGGGGCCTTTTGGTTGATCCAGCATGTCAGTCGGTCCCGGTCAGGATGCGCATCAAATCGAGCTCGTTCTCGGACACGCGCCGCGCGATCATCGCGCGCTCGACGCTTGGATCGCGACCGCTGCTGAACCATTCCAGCATGCTGGCGCAGCTCACGCCCCAGCGCAGGCTGCCGAGCACCTCCCAATAGTGCACGCGCGCGGCATCGACGCGCTCGCCGCTCGCCGCTTCATAGGCTTCGAACAATTGCTGCCGCGAGCCGAGGCCGCCGACCGGGCGGTCGATCTCGCCGAAGCGCCAGGGCGGCGTCGAAATCCAGGCGAGGTCTTCGGCGGGATCGCCGATATGGGCGACTTCCCAGTCGAGCACCGCGCGCACGCCCTCTGCTCCGAAGATGATGTTGCCGTTGCGGTAGTCGCCATGCACCAGGCGATAGGTTGCGAGCGGAGCGGGCGCATTCTGTTCGAGCCAGCGGAACGCGAGGTCGAACACCGGCCGCGCCACGCCGAGCGCATCATAGCGGCTCGCAAGCCGCGCGATGATCACCTCGGCCGGCTTGAACGGCAGCTGCGGCAGGCGCGCGGTGTCGACCTTGGTCATCGTGCCGCGGATGGCGCCGAACTGCGTCGCGAGGTGAGGGCGGATGCTCGCGAATTGTGCGTCGCGCAGCACCTTGCGCGCGATCGTCTCGCCCTCGATCCGCGTCATCAGAAAGCCGTCGCCTAGCCCGTCCGCGGACACCAGCGTGTGGACCACGGTCGGCACCGGCACGCCGCTGCCGTCGAGCACGCGGATCAGCTCGGCCTCGGCGTCCAGCGACAGCGATTCCGCGCTGCGCAGGCCACCGGGCGAGCGTCGCAGGATCAGCGGATGCACGACCTTGTCGCCGTCGACCGCGTCGAACGACCAGGTCTCCAGGGTCGCTCCCGCCGACAGCCGCCGTAGGTTGGCGATGCCGGATGCGCCCGGCACGATCCGGGCCGTCATGAGCCCGAGGGTATGGCCAAAACTATTGTCCATCGCGTTCATGCGTCTCGCCGTGCCCGCTTGCGCTTGCCGCCGGCCGCGACGGTCTTCTCGGGCGTGAGCGGCCGGTCGGGGTCGGTGTAGACCGCTCGGCACCAGATCTCCGTGACCTCGGTGCAGAGCTTCTTCAATTCCAGCGGTCGCTCGAACGGCTCCATCTTCAGGATCGCGAAGGACTGCGCGGTGCCTTCGACCATCATCGCGAGCGACAGGGCGGCTGCGTCGGGATCGATCGGCAGGCAGCGGCCGAGCTGGCGCTGACGTTCGAGATGGTCGCGCACCCTGATGATGTAGGCGCTGCGCATCTCGGCGCGCATCCGGCCGATCTCGGGATCGACATAGCTCGCCTCGAAGAACGCGCGCAGCAAACCGCGCTTGGCGCCAAAAATCTCGAAATAGCGCAGATTGCTGTCATAGACGCGCTCGCGCAGCGTTTGGCCGGAGCGCACCCGGGAGGAGGCGACGATGTCGTCGACCACCTTGGTGATGGTGCGGACAAAGATGTCGTCGGTGCTGCGGAAGTGCAAATAGAAGGTGCCGCGGCTCAGCCCCGTGGTCTCGATGATGTCCTGCACGGTGGCGCGGATGTAACCCTTGTCGGCGAACACGCGCGTTGCGGCATCGAGCAGGATCTGCTCGGTCGTCTCGGCCGAGTTGCGGGGCCGCCGCAATTCCCCCGGAAGTGCGCCACGGCGCACGGCTGCCGAACGCGTGATGCGTCGTTTTGCTGCCACGTCTCGTCCCTTGTCTCGCGTGCATGGATGCACGTCGTCGCTTGATTGGCGTCTAAACTGACACTGATGTCAGTGTCAGACTTGTGTCTTGTCGTCGTCCAGCTCTCTCGTCCTCAGAATTGTCAGACGGCCGTTTCCGCGTCGGCGATGCGGCCGGTGCCCTTGGTGGGGAGGGTCGGGCACTGCGCCTGAAACGCCTTCATGCGTTTGAGCATCAGTTGCTGTCCCTTCGCCGTCGCCGCGCCGCGCAAGGCCAGGGCGTAGCCGTAGCCGACGGCGGGCTGGATATCCTCGATCTCGATCTCGGCGATGACCCAGTGCAGCATGACCGAGCGGAACGTGTAGTCGAGATTGCGCAGCAGCACGGCGGTATCGATCTCCGGCAGCAGCAAGCCTTCTTCGACGGCGTCATCGAGCAGCTTGATCCAGAAACTGTCGCGCTGCTGGTTGAAGATCGCGCTGCGCTCTTCCGATGCGGAGGCGGCGAGGATGCTGGTCCACAGCACCCGGTAGAACACCGGGTCGGCCTCGTAGTAGCTGACGGCCAGCTTCGCCGCGCGCAAGACCCTGTCGAGCGGATCGAGCGATTTGGCGCTCGCGAAGCGCGTGCCGAATCCCTTGATGTCCTCGAGTACGGCCACCAGCACGGCGCGCTTGGAGCCGAACAGATTATAGGGCGTGGCAAGGCTGACGCCGGCCTTGGCCGCGAGCGAGCGCATCGACAGGCCGGCATCGCCGGTCTCGCGGATCAGATCGCGCGCCGCCTTGATGATGCGCGAGCGCCGCTCTGCCTTAGCCGTGTCGCGTCGATTTTCCATTCTTGCCTGTCTGTCACTTCTTGCGCGTCTGCCGAGTCTTGTCTGCGAAGCCTTGTCTGCGAAGTCTTATCAGCCATGACTGGCGTGCACGACAAGCGCTGGTTGACACCCCAAGAAATTTATATCACGTTATAAGAACGCGTTATAAAAATATTTCGGCGGACGGATCAACGCTCCGAAGCCGCCGCATCGGGAGAAAATGCCATGCGCTATGGATCGCGGCCGAATTCGCACGTCTGTGTTCTGCTCGTAGGTGCGGTGCTCGCCATCCAGTCGGTGGACACGGTCCGAGCGGACACTGCAAAGCCTGACATCAAGATCGGCAACATCGCGCCCTATAGCGGCCCGGCATCGGCCTATAGCGCCTTCGCGAAGACCGAGGCCGGCTACATGAAGATGCTGAACGAGAAGGGCGGCATCAACGGACGCAAGATCCAGTTCATCACCTATGACGACGCCTACAGCCCGCCAAAAGCGGTGGAGCAGGCGCGCAGGCTGGTCGAGCAGGACGAGGTGCTGGCGATCTTCCAGGCGGTCGGCACGCCCTCGAACGCAGCCATGATGAAGTACATGAACGCCAAGAAGGTGCCGCAGCTGTTCTCGGCCACTGGCGCGACCAAATTCGGCGATCCCAAGAACTTCCCGTGGACGATGGGCTTCTCCACCTCGGTCTATCGGATCGAGAGCGCGATCTACGCAAAGTACATCCTGGCGAACTATCCGCAGGCAAAGGTCGCCGTGCTGTTCCCCAACGATGATTATGGCCGCGACATCTATGGCGGCTTCAAGGATGCGCTCGGCGCCAAGGCCAAGGGCTTGATCGTGGCCGAAGCCTCCTATGACAGCGCTGAACCGACCATCGACTCGCAGATCAGCAAGCTGAAGGCGTCGGGCGCGGACATCTTCATGAACTTCTCGACTCCGCGGTTTGGCGCGCTGGCGATCCGCAAGGTGGCTGAGCTCGGCTGGAAGCCGGTGCATTTCATCAACACCACCGCGGCGTCGATTGCGAACTTCAAGCCCGCAGGCCTGGAGAATGCGGTCGGGCTCCTTACGGCAACCTCGATCAAGGAGCCTCGCGATCCTCGCTACGCCGACGATCCCGGCGTGAAGGAATATCTCGACTTCATGAAGCGCTATAATCCGGAAGGCGACATCACCAACGGCCAGAACGCTTATGGTTTCCTGGCCGCGCAGGTGTTGCACAAGGTGCTCGAGCAGTGCGGCGACGACCTGTCGCGCGACAACATCATGAAGCAGGCGGCCAATTTGAAGGACCTCAAGTTCGGCCTTTTGTTCGACGGCATCACCGTGAACACCAGCCCGACCAACTATTTCCCGATCACCCAGATGCAGCTGCTGCGCTTCAATGGCGAAAGCTTTGACAAGGTCGGCCCGGTCATGTCGGAGACCGTGATGCTGCCGGAAACCAGCAACTGACGCGGAGCAGCCTGCCATGACCGTGCAGCCAAAAATCTCTCCGGCCGACTTCGCGTGCCTCAAATACGAGGTGACCGATCACATCGCCGTCGTCACGCTCAATCGGCCAGAGCGACGCAACGCGCTCAACCGGCGCGCCTATGACGAGGTCGAATCCGCCTTCCGCGCGGCATCCGTCGACAACGAGGTCCGCTGCGTCGTCGTCACCGGCGCCGATCCCGCCTTCTGCGCAGGCGAAGACGTCAAGGAGATGATGACCGGCGAGAAGCGTGCGACCACGCCCGTGGTCCGCCGCCCGCCGACGCCGGCTGCGATGTCCGTGCTCGAATGCCAGGTCCCCGTGATCGCCGCCGTAAACGGCTCGGCGGTAGGCTGGGGCATGGAGCTGGCGCTCTATGCGGACATTCGCCTGGCGTCCGAGAAAGCCAATTTCGCCGAGCTGTTCATCCGCCGCGGCCTGATCTGCGACGTCGGCGGATTGCTGCGTCTGCCGGCCATCGTGGGTCCGGCCAAGGCGGCCGAGCTGCTCTACACCGGCGACGTCATCGACGCGCAGGAGGCCGCGCGCATTGGTCTGGTCGGCGAGGTGACCGCGCATGCCGATCTGATGCCGAAGGCCATGGCTCTCGCCGGGCGCATCGCGCGCAATTCGCCGCTGGCGCTGCGCTTCATGAAGGAAGGCCTGCGCCGCGCCACCCATGGCGATCCAGGCGAAACCGGCAGCTGGGCGATCGAGGTGATCTACAAGCTCTTCGACACCGAGGATCATCGCGAAGGCGTGCGCAGCTTCCTCGAGAAGCGCGAGCCCGTGTTTACCGGCCGCTGAGAACAGGGAAGCGCGCGATGAGTTCGTGGGTCAGGATTGGCGACCGGGTTAAGAGCAAGGCTGAGATGGACGCGCGCGCCCAGCGCGCGGCGCGCGGCTATGCCAGCCTCGGCGTCGGCTCGGGCGACGTCATTGCGGTCTACATGCGCAATGATTTCACCTTCATGGAGGCTTCGCTCGCCGCGGGGCTTTGTGGCGCCTATGTCGTGCCGGTGAACTGGCACAACACGCCGGAGGAAGCCCGCTACGTCATCGAGAATTCCGGCGCGAAGGTGCTGGTCATCCATGCCGACCTCTGGCGCAACATCAGCCATGTGGTTCCTGCCTCCGTCACCGTGATCGTCGATGAAACGCCGGAGAGCCTGCGCGGCCCGTATCGCGTCACCGACGAGGCCGCCAAAGTGCCGGCCGGCATGAATGATTGGGAAACCTGGCTCGCGGGCTTCGAGCCCGCATCGCCGCCGTTCCCGACATCGCCGGGCTCGATGATCTACACCTCCGGAACAACCGGTCATCCCAAGGGCGTGCGCCGGCAGCCGCCGACGCCGGAGCAGGCGCTGGCCAGCCAGCAGATGATGCGCATGGTCGGCGGGCTGACCGATTGGGCGGATCGCCTGAACGAGGTCGTGCTGCTGATCCCGGGGCCGGCCTATCACTCCAGCCCGAACGGCTGGATGTTCTCGTTCTACAACATGGGCGCCAACATCATCGTCGAGCCGCGCTTCGAGCCCGAGCGGATGCTGGCGACGATCGCAAAGCATCGCGTCACCCACGCGCTCGTCGTGCCGACCATGTTCGTGCGGATGCTGGCGCTGCCGGCCGAGACGCGATCGCGCTACGACCTGTCCAGCCTGACCTTCGCCATGCATGTCGGCGCGCCCTGTCCGCCGCACGTCAAGCGCGGCATGATCGACTGGTGGGGACCCGTCATCACCGAGCATTACGGCTCGACCGAAGTTGGCGCGGTGACCTTCTGCACCTCGGATGAATGGCTCGCGCATCCCGGCACGGTCGGGCAGCGGCTGCCCGGCTGCGCCGTCGTGGTCATGGACGAGGCGGGCAGGGAGCTGCCGCTCGGACAATCCGGCGAGATCGTCTGCGGCCGCGACCTCTATCCCGAGTTCACCTATCACGGC
>JAEWBW010000440.1 GCA_023390955.1 Pseudomonadota bacterium | reverse complement strand
ACGACAAAGCCCGCGTGAGGGAGGCATGCGTGAAGTCAGATCGACTGCAACGTTTCGGTGATCGTCTCGCTTTGCCGCTGATCGCTGCGCCGATGTTTCTGGTGTCGGGCGTTGACCTCATGGTCGCCTCCTGCCGGAGCGGCGTGATCGGCAGCTTCCCGACTGCGAATTGCCGTAGCACGGAACAACTCGGCGAATGGCTCACCGATATCGACGCGCGACTGCGGCAGCACGAGGATCAGAGCGGCCGCAGGGCGGCGCCGCTCTGTCCGAACCTGATCGTGCACCGCTCCAATGCGCGGCTCGCGCAGGATCTCGCCTTGCTGCTGCGGCACAGACCGGAGATCGTCATCACCTCGGTCGGTTCGCCCGCGCCAGTGTTGAAGCCGCTGCATGATGCAGGCGCGCTGGTGCTGGCGGACGTCGCCTCGATCCGCCACGCCGAACGCGCGGCGGAAGCAGGTGCCGACGGGCTCGTGCTGCTCACCGCGGGTGCGGGCGGGCAGACCGGCTGGCTCAATCCGTTCGCCTTTGTCCGTGCGGTGCGCACGTTCTACGACGGCATCATCGTGCTCGCGGGCGGCATCAGCGATGGCCGGGCGCTGCGCGCCGCGGAAGTGCTCGGCTGCGATCTCGGTTACATGGGCACGAAGTTCATCGCGACGCGCGAGAGCATGGCGGATGACCGCTACAAGCGGATGCTGGTCGAGAGCAGCGCCGACGACATCCTGCTCACCACTGCGTTCACGGGACTGCAGACCAACATGCTGAAGCCGTCGATCGTCGCCGCGGGTCTCGACCCTGATGACCTGCCGGCGCGCGGGGCGATCGACATCGCCAAGGACATCGACGTCGCCGCGCGCGAGAACCGGCCCAAGCGCTGGCGCGATATCTGGAGCGGCGGTCATTCGACGTCGGGCGTAACCGACGTGATGTCCGTCGAAGATCTCGTGGCCCGGACGGCCGCAGAGTATCGCGACGCAGGCGGGACGTTAACGTTCCGCGCTGCCCAGCACGGTTAATCCCGCATGGCTCCGCCAGCCCGCACTTAACGGCAGATTAACCAAGCCCCGCCAAGAATCCCCTCACGGCCGCCAATCAGGACCGAGAGGGACAGGCGATGGACTTCGATTTTCTCAACAGCAAGACAGCCGCAACGCTGGACGAAATCCGCGTCCGCGTCGCCCACGCGCTGGCCCGTCACCCGCTGTGCCGCAATGTGCGCTTCGACATCGTCAGCGTCCCCCGCACCCGCCGGGGCGGCAACTGGACGGTGACCCTGCAATCGGTCGAGCCGCGGGCGGTCTGGGAAGCCTCCGAGATCGTCGCCGACATCCAGGATGCCTACGATCTGGCCGCAGCCGCCTGATTTCCTTGGCTTTTTCGAGGAATGTCGCTGCAGGCACAGTGATTGTCGCAGCGAAAGCACACTCAAGCCTTAATTCGCGCCTTTTTTCCGGGCAACGCTAACAAACTCGTGAAGCCGGCAGTTCCGGAGGGACGTTTGTCCAAAGCCATCACCATCGTCGTCCTGACCTGCTTCCTCGTCCTCGGTGCGGCCACCACCGCCATTCTCGGCCGAGACAGCGTGCCCAGCGTCAGCGCCGAGATGATCACGCAGGCTCCGCCGAAGCAGCTTTCCACCAACCGCGCCGCCAAGGCCGATCGTCTGGTTCCGACCCTCGCGCTGGCCTCCGCCGCCATCGAGCCCGTGCAGGTGTCCGCCGACAAGCTCGCGCAGGCGCCGGTCCTGACCGAACCGCTGCGCCAGGCCTTTGCCGCCGCCACGCCGTCAGATTTCCCGATGTCCAAGGCCAGCGCGCATGAAGCGCCCGCCACCGCGGAAGTTCCCGCCGTCGAGGTCCCTGCCAAGCCGAAGGTCGTCGCCAAGCCGCAGCCGCAGAAATCCTACTCGCTGCTGTCAGACGTCCAGATCTCGGGCATCAAGGATCGCCTGAAGCTGTCCTCGTCGCAGGAATATTACTGGCCCTCGGTCGAGACCGCGCTGCGCAACGTCGCCCGCAAGATTCAGGCGAACAAGCTGTCGAATCCGAACGCGCCGCCCAGTTCGCAGATCGATCCGAATTGCGACGAGGTGCAGGAGTTGAAGTCGGCCGCGATGCCGCTCTTGTTCCAGCTCCGTGACGACCAGAAGGAAGAAGTGCGCAAGCTCGCCCGCCTGATCGGGCTCGAGAAGGTCGCGCAGCAGATCTGAGGCGCGGTTCCCGCCGATATCAGGAACATCCGGCAATCATCACGCGTTGCCCGCTCCAAACAGGGAGTGGGCCAATGCGCGCCTCGACAGCTTATTTCGTCGGTGCCGGAACGATCGTCGCCGCCATCGCCATTGGTCTCGGTGGCGGCATCGTCGCCGGCAATATCATGAATCCGATCGCGCCCAAGCAGGGGCCGGATTCCGGCAAGATGGCGCAGCGCGCTGAAGCCGCTGCGCCGGTGACGACGAATGCGCCGTCCGAGCGCGTCCAATATCTCACCGGCACACAAGCTTTCGGCGCGGTCGTTGCGGCGCCCGCGCAGGCAAAGGACGCAGCTAAAGCTGAGATGACGCCTGACACGAAGCCCGAGACGCAGACGACTCAAGCGAACGCTGAACCGCCGCCGCCTTCGCAAGCCGCCGCCGTCGAGCCGCTCAAGCCGGCACCCGCGTCGCAAGCCGCAAAACCTGCCGAGCAGCAGGCATCGAGCGAGCCATCGGCTTCGCCCGATAACGCCTACGCCAAGGCCAGAGAGTCCGACCTGAAGCGTGCTGCGTCCGAGCGGCGCCGGGCAGAGCGTCGCGAGCGCTGGGCCGATCGCCACCGTTACGACTCGCGCGAGCAACGCGGCATGCGCGACCGCACCGATTGGGACGATGTCGCCCGCAACGTCCGCGAAGATTCGGATTCACGCGATGTTGCGAGCCGGCCGCGTGGCGCCTTGCCGCGGATGATGCTGTTCGGCCCCGACGACGATTAGCGTGCCGGCGCGCCCAGCAATTGGCCGAGCGCGCGATCTTCCTTCCGGAAGTATCAACCGCCGTGCGACTCGACGACCTTGCGGCAGGAGTCCGAGAGCTTTGACTTGTTCTCGCGCAGGCAGGCGTTCATCTGCGGCGGCTTGCCGATATGCTCGGCGCAGAATTTGCCGGCGTCGCTGCGGCAGGCCATCTGCTCCTGCGGAGTCGGACCGGATTGCGCCGCGGCAGGAAGAACGGCGGCGGCGAGCAGTAGCGCGGCAAGAACTGAAGTCTTCATAAAGCACCTCTTTGGAATCGTGATGGGTCCCGCTTGGGATCGGGCGGGCCGGACCATCTCGCAGAGGGCTGTCGGCGGCCATGCCATGTTCATGGCATCGGCTCGCGCCTTCGGCGGCCGCACCCCCATCTTCATGGCATGTATCGGCGCGCCATCTTTTGCCATTCAGGCTGCACGTCGGCTGCGAAACCCGGTGATTGCATCGGGACGCCGAACGGGAAGCAGGAGAGCAGGATGTCGAAAAAAGTGGGAGCGCTGAGCGCCGGGCTGACGATCATGGTGCTGGCGGGCGCGGCGATGGTGTCGTTGGGCACGAGCCCGGCACAGGCCGTCGTCTATTGCAAGACGGTCGGCGTGCCCAAGGGCTGCGTGGTGCGGCCGACGGCGGCGGTGGTGGTTGCGCCCGGAGCGCCGGTGGCAGCTGCAGCAGTTGCGACGCCCGGGGTCGGTGCGCCCGGTGTCGGCGTTCGCGCGGGAACGCCGATGAATCGCGGCGGCCCGGTCAACCGCGTCGGTGTGCGCTGACGATCTCGTTCGATTGAGTTGATTGCATCGCTTCGGGCCAAGGAGCCGTGCGGACGAACCCCCCGTCCTCCGCAGGCAGATCATCCAGCCCGTTCCCTCTCTCCGCGCGTCCCACACGTTCGGGGAGGGGGCTTTTCAGCCCGCAGCCGCGTCGCTGTCGGGGAAGATCCGCGGCAATTGCAGCCGCACCCGCGTGCCCGAGGCATCCGAGCTCAGATCAAGCGTCGCGCCGCAACGCGCCGCGCGGCTTCTCATGTTGCGCAAGCCGCGTGCGGTGTGGCTCGCGCCGGTGGGCTCGCCGTTGCCGGGCGGTGAAAAACCGCAACCATCGTCGATCACGCTGATCACGCCGTACGGTCCCTGGCTGCCGTCGAGCGTCTCGATCGTGACAGCGATGTTGCGGGCCTGGGCGTGCTTGACGGCATTGGTCACGGCCTCATCGAGGATGCGCACGATCTGGATCACGTGCCATGGCCGCAACTCGGGATGCAGCGGCAGGCCCTGCGGCGTCGCCACGCGCCAGTCGAGCGCGATGTCGTGCGGCCGCAACTGCGCCGTCGCGCGCTCGCGCCAGGAGCCGAGTGCGAGCATGAGGTCGCCGCCGATGTCGTCCATGGAGTCGATGACGAGGCGGAGATCCTTCAGCGCCGCGCGAGCCGCGTCCGTGATGGTCGCGCCCTCATGGCCGCGCTCGGACAGCGCGACGATGCTGACGAGCTGGCCGCCGAGGCCGTCATGCAGGTCACGCATCAGCCGGGTGCGCTCATTGGCGAGCGCCGCGGCGCGGGCGCGCTCTTCCTCGCGGGCGAAGCTCGCCGTCAGCCGCTCCTCGGCCTCGCGCACGCGCGTCACCAACTGCCCGGCGAAGCTGTCGACCTGGTTCAGAGCGCGGGCAAAGCGCCAGGTCAGCCCGGCGCCGATCGCGACCAGCATCGCCGAATAGGACAGGCGCGAGACGAAGATGCGTTCGTTGGTCACGATCTCGAACACCGACAGCATGTCGTGGACCCAGCACGTCAGCACGATGGTCACCGCGCAGCCGATCGTGAAGCTGGCCGCGTCCTGCCGCCGCACCACCGCGGTCGCGGTCACGCAGGCCATCAGGAACAGGCAGATCCCGACCGTGGGGATGCCGAGCACGAGAAACAGGATGCGCGGCAGCGGCGGCCCGGCGATCAGCCCGACCGCGAACACGATGAGGCCCGGCACGAACAGCAGCATGCCGGAACGCGGCCAGCGCCAGCCGAAAAACAGCACGCCGAAGGCGACGATCAGCGCGCTCTCGGTCGGCGCGGAGGCGAGCAGCACTGCGGCTAGCCGCGACGTGGTGGCCGGCGGCACCGGCGGCGGCATGAAGGCCTGGACCACGCCGAGCACCATCGCGACGGCCAGCACGCCATAGACCGGCTCGCGCCGCCGCATCAGCCACATGATCGCGAGGATGACGGCGAGGATCGACTGCCAGGCGGAGAACGCCACCTGCAGCGTGACGAACAGCAGCGTGCGCGTCTCGTAGGACGGGCGCAAGGCTGCATCCGGTCCGACATAGACGGTGTCGAGAAAGCCTTTCAGCGGCCCCCACACGAACAGCCGCACCGTGATCTCGTTGCTGCCGTCATGCAGCAGCGAGGAGGGGATGACGGCGATCTGCGGTGTGTTGCGGTCGGGCCGGTTGGCGTTGGCATCGCGACGGGAGTCGAGCACGACGACGCCGTTGACGGCGACCTCCACCGCGTTGCTGAAACGCGGCAGATAGACCGACCAGCCCGACGCCGCATCGCTGCTTCGGAAGGTGAACGCGCCGGTATAGAGCGGCGGATCGGCCAGCGAATAGCGTGAGGAGGTGAAATGCGGCAGCGTCACCGCGCGCGTCACGCCATCCTCGCGCAACGAAAATCCGTTCAGTGCAAAGTCTTCGGGATCGCTGGGCTGGAGCAGCCGCAGCCCGAGGATGGTGGCGATCACGATCAATGCCTGGAGCAGCAGATAGGGCACGAGGCGCGACACGATCAGCCGGCGCCGCGGGCGTATGGGGGCCTTCGCCGCGATCTCGCTCACAGCTTGATCAGGCCCTGCTGCACCGCCTCGAACACGGCCTCGCTGCGCGTGTGCACCTCGAGCTTGCGATAGATGTTCTTGATGTGGCCGGGCACGGTCTGCTTGGAGAGACCCAGATGGCTCGCGATCTCGGCATAGCTGAAGCCTTTGGCGATGCCCCAGAGGATATCGATCTCGCGCGGGGTGAGTCGTGCGGTGTTGAGCGCGGGGCCTGGCGGCGGCTCGGCCGAGCTCTGCGCGGCTCCTTGCGTCCTGCGCACGATGAAGCGGGCGATCGAGGCCGAGATCGGCGAATGGCCGGCGACCAGGTCGCGCACCGTGGTGGCGATGTCGGTCGGGAAGGCATCCTTGAGCAGATAGCCGGTGGCGCCGACCGTGATCGCCGAGATCACGCTCTCTTCGTCGCCGAGCGCCGAGATCACCATGATCTCGCTGTCGGGAAAGCGCTGCCTCATCTCGCGGATCAGCTCGATGCCGTGGCCGTCGGGCAGCTTGAGATCGGTGAGCAGCACGCGCGGAGCCGCCTCGGCCAGCGCCGTGCGGGCCTCTGCCAGCGTGCCGGCGCTGCGGACCTCGTAACCGGCCTTGACCAGCGCGTCCTGGAGCCGCCAGCAGGTCGGCGCGTCGTCCTCGACGAGGAGGATGGTGATGGCCTCACCCGTCTCGCCCTGTTCGCTCATGTTCACCGCCCCGCACCGCGTGTCCCCCGCGGCGCGAGGCCAAGTTTAGCCGCAGCGCGGATGCCGTGACACCCATAAACATGGGGCATCGACGGCCCGGCCGCTCCTATCGGGCAGACACGCTCTGGGCCGGCTTCTCAGGCGGCTGCGACGGCACCGGAAGCCGCTGTACCTTGATCCGCGCCGTACCGCTGTTGTTGTCGTAGAACTTCTCGGTGCGCCCCTGGAAGGGAGCGAGCCACCGCGGAGTCATTCCGCTGGGCAGCACGGTCGGAAAGATCTGGACGGCGTCGTTGATGTAGAAGAACAGCTCGCCGGAATCGGGTGCGACGAACTCGGCCACCACATGGCCGGTCAGATGCTGTCCCTTCCACACCTCACCGGCGGCCGGCAGGTCTTCGGCCGGAATCGGCTGAAAATCGCCGAGCGCTTCCAGTTTCGCACTGAGTGGATCCTTTTTGCCAAGCTCTTCCTCGACACGGACCCAATATCTGTGCTCGGAGCTCTTATCCAGATCGTCCTCGGCTGGAAGTGTCGGGTTCTTCCGGCGCGGCAGCACGTCTGCCGGCTCGATGTTGACGGCTGTGAGCGGGATGTCGTTCATGCCTTTGGAGCCGACCCGCACCACCGGCTCGAACCAGTCGGCACCATAGAGCCGGCGCATCGGCAGGACGATGTAGCGCGCCAAATCCGTCTGGAAGCCGTTCACGCCGGTCATGATGGTGCGGTCGAACCAGGGCTCGTTGACGTCGAGCCAGACGCGATATTTGCGGCCCTTCTCGACGGCGAGACCGCTCCACCAGCAGAAGTCGCGGGTTTCGAACTCGGTGCCGGCAGTCAGCGGCTCGTCGAGGACCGGCTTGCCACGTTCCGCGTGCGTGCCGCTGGCGTCCTTGATCTCCGGCGGGGCGCAGACCCTGCCGAGCGCGACGCGGCCGGTGAAGTAGCTGGTCGATAGGATCAGCAAGGCCGAGCTGAAAATGATGAACAGGAAGCCGATCGGCATGAGCCGTCGGGCGAACAGATTGCGCGCCCCCACGGCGTTGTGCCGCATCCAGTTGGCGAAGGAGAGCGCGCCGCTCGACGTTGCGATGTGCTTCCGGCTTGCCTTGCGGCGCGGCGTGTTCCAGGCGAGCCGCGCGCGCTCCTGGATATTGTCGCGCAGCGCGGAGTTCTTGTTCCAGACCCAGAGCGCGACCAGTAGCACCGCCGATGTCAGCACCGGGTAATAGGTCGCAATGTCGAGCCACGGCGCCGCATAGGACGGCAACAGGTTTCTCAGGATATTGGTGAGCGGCGCCACGACCGCGCCGAGCAGCCAGTCGGCGTTGGTGACGAGCTTCAAGAACCAGGTGTCCCGGAGGCCATTGTCCTCGGACGAGCCGACCAGACCGCGGGCGATCCACGGAAAGACCGCGATGAAGGCGACCATGAACAGCAGCGAGAAATACGCCACGCGGCGCCACCACACCGTGTCGCGCGTCAGGCTCGACATCGCAGGATCGGGCGTGCTCATCGTGGTGAAGGCTTCCGCCTCCAACGTGCGTCGTGGACCCGTCGCCTTTGCCAGATAGGCGACCTTCATCACCTCGCGGATGGCCGCTTCCTCGCGCTTCTTCTCATCCTCGTCCTCTTTTTCCGATTGCAGCGGGAGCAGCGTTCCTTCCGGCAGCACAGTTCCGTCCGGAAGCGTCGTTTCGCGCGGCAGCAGCACGAGGCAGTCCGCAGGAAGCATGATCGGCGCGTAGTCGTCGCAGCCGAACAGCATGCGCTCGATGACGGCGAAGTGCACGACGGGCCGGCCGCCATTCTCTCTGTCGGATAAAATCGGGCGCGGCCCGTAGCGGTACAGCACCGCCGCGCCGCTGCGGGAATCGTGCCGTGGTCCGATCGCCGATTGATATTCCTTGAAATGCTGGATCTCGCCGTTCTGGAAGCGGAGCCTGCCGCCAAGCTGCTCGGCCATCCAGACCAGCGGAACGAAGGACAACGTGGATTCCGGATAGCCGCCGCCGATGTCGGAATGGACGCCCGCGAACCATACTTCCTTGACGACCTGGCCGTCGGCCAGGTGGCTCTGGTCGATCCGGAGCGGATGGAAGGTCGTGCGCTCGTCATCCAGCGCGAGCGCGTGACAGGCCTGCCTGACCTTGTGCGACAGCCGGTGATTGCGGAACGAGATCGGCCAGATCGCCCAGTCGATGGCGAGGCGCAGCTCCTCGACCGGGACGCCGAACGCCTCGACGGTGTCGAACAGTCCAAGGAATTCGATCTCGACATCCTTCCGCACGCCCATCCTGCTGCGCACGTCGGCATAGGAGCGATGTCCGCAGATCCAGTGATAGATGAAGAGCAGCAGGTCGCGGATTCCGCGCGTGATCCAGATCGTCGGGAGGCTCTTGGACCAGGGCACCGTTTCCCGGCGATATTCGCGCCAGGCGGCCATGACGTTGCGCTCCATCTCCGCATGCGACACCGGGGTGCCGCCGATCACGGCAGGCACGAGGCCCTGACTGGAGATCATCGCCGCCAGCGTGCGCGCGGTGAAGGCGCCGCGGCTGAAGCCGAAGATGTAGATCTCGTCGCCCTCGCGCCAGTTCCAGCACAGAAAGCGGTAGAGCTTGCGGACGTTGGAGGGAACGCCGATGCCGGTGGCGCCGTCGAGCGCGGCGAGCGGCGCCCAGCCGGCGGTGCCGACACCCTTGATGTAATGCGCGATCTGATCGGGCTCGGTATGGTCGAGCGCCTCGTAAAGACGCCAGACGCTGGATTCCTGAGTGGTGAACGCGTTGCCCGTGCCGTCGGCGAACAGCACCAGCTTGCGCGGTGGCGGGGCGGTCGTCTTGTCGACGTTTGCATCGCCATGGCCGTGGTCGGGTCTCGCAGAATCGACGTTCTGCGCGCCATCATGATGCGTCATGGGCCCCTCCGAAAATTCAGGTGGATGCTTCAAGCCCTGCCCGGGCGGCATCCTTCAAATTCATCCGTGATCTCATCGTGAATTACTGGATGTATTTCACCCGCAATCGCGCTGAGGTAGCAGGAAGGATTGTACCGTCTTCCCTCGGCCGTCTATGAACTCCGCCACAATCGGCAAAAGAAAAGCCCGGGCGAGCCGGGCTTCGAGTCCTATTTGCGGGGCGGCCGCTGTTGCGAAGCGGCAACCTTGGGCCGGCTGTTACCTGCCGTTACCACGGCAGGCGCCGCCGGGGCCGATATGGTACCCGCGCGGGCAGGCATGGGCGGCCGGGTTGGCATAGTTCCTGAGACAGCCGCCATAGGGCCCGCGGTGCCAGCCGGCTCCGCAGCCGCCGGCGACGGCGATGACGTCGCCACTCGGGCTTGTTGCGACCGGGGCGAGCGGCATGGCCTGGGCGGCGCCCGTGATCGCGCCGAGCGAGAAAGCCACAGCAAGCAGGGTGCGCATCATATGTTGTTCTCCCGACTGCCGTTGCTTCAATGGCCGGCGGCGAATGCGATGCCGGCGCGCACTTCGGCGATCGCCTGGTCGATCAGCCCGATCGCCTTCTCGCGATGGCCACCCTTGTTCGGCTCGGCCTTGCCGAGCTCGACGCGGGCCGATTGCAGGATCGCGATCGTTTCGTCCATGTGCGGCTGTGCGCCCAGCGCGTAGCCGATGCACAGGCTGGTCGCGATGGCGCCGCCGAGCACGAGGCTGCGGGGTAGAGAGGTTTGCATGTATTTGTCTCCTCCAGCGGGCGTCAGGCCGGGGCCGCCCGGTTGCCCGGATGCAGTCCCGTCTATGGCGGGATCCAGCATCCGCTGCCTGAATAGGGTGGGCGCGCGCGCGTCGTCTTGGACTGTTCGGCGCCGGAAGCGCTGCGGCTTGGACTGACCGGCGCAGCTTGATTCACGTTGGCGTGCTGATAGCTTGTCGCAGCCAGCCTTCGGTACGCCTTCATCTTTTGCCAGCGAGATTCGGCCGGTTTCGCGCACGATTTTTTTCGAAGAAGTCTTTCTTGGAAGTCCTGTCGATGTCCGTCATCAGGAAAGCGCTCTCGACCGACCTGCTGCCGCAAGGCCTGTCCGACCGGCAGCGTTTCATCCGCTTCGCCGAACTGTTCGAGCATTTCTCCAACACCGGCGAGCTCGATCCGGCGTCCGACGTGCCGTTTCGCGCCACCATGAACTCGATCCATGTCGGCACCACCATGCTCGGCCGCTGCGACGGCAGCTTCGTCACAGTGCGGCGCGAGAAGCGCCAGGTGATCGAGACCGGCGACGATCGGTATTGCCTCGCGCGCAATACCGGCGATCGCCCCTCGCAGGTGATCCATCGCGGCCGCGAATTCACCATGCGGCCGGGGTCGATGGTGCTGCTCAAGCTGGACGAGCCGTTCTTCGCCGCCGACGGTGCCAGCCACAAGCGTTTCACCAACGTGCATCTGCCGGTCGATACGCTGCGGGCGATGGTGCCCGATCTCGACGATCTCGTCGGCTGCGAGCTCGAGCCCGGCGGCGCGCTGTCGCTGGCAATGGACTACAGCGATCTCCTGCTGCGCCATCCCGCTGCCGCGGAGGAGGCCGGCATGGCGATCGCCGCGCATCTGCTCGATCTCGCCGCGATCGGCCTCGGCGCCCGCAGCGATATCGCTGCCGCTGCCCGCCGCCGGGGCCTGCGCGCCGTGCGTCTCAAGGCGGTGCTGTCGATCCTGGAGATGCGTTTCCATGAGCCGGATTTTTCCGCGCAGAAGCTCGCCTCCGCCGCCGGCCTGTCCGAACGCTATGTCAACGAGCTGCTGTTCGAAGCCGGCGCCAGCTTCACCACGCGCCTCAACGAGCTCCGCTTGCGCAGGGCCGCCGACCTGCTCGCCCATCGCGAGGGCCGCATCAGCGACATCGCCTTCGCCTGCGGCTTCAACGATCTCTCGTATTTCAACCGCTGCTTCCGCAGGCGGTTCGGGCTGACGCCGACGGCAGCGAGAGGGAAGTGAGGGGGCTCTTCGTCGAGGCAGAAGAGGTGGGTTAGGCTGACGCTAACCTAAGGCCCTAGAATGTTTCGACCCGCGGCGGCGGATAACGCCGTGCCAGCGTCGACAGGGGCAGATGCCGCTCGCCCTCCGGCAACTCCAGGAAGGCCAAAACCAGCGGCCGCTTCCAGTCACCGACGCCGAAATCCATCGCCATCCATTTCTGCGGCTCGGGGCCTTCGAGGCCCCGGACCCAGACGAAATAGCGGGGGAAGTCCTCGGCCTCGCTGTCCGTCGTGCGTCTCCTGGCCATCAAAGCTGCTCACTGCATCGCCATCCGTTGCGGTAGGATATAGGTATCGGCTCGCTGAAGTCGAACTCCCGGCTGCGGGTCCTGCTAGGCTTGACCGGTTGGTTAATACGCAGAGCTGAAGATATGAACGAAGCCGGGATCGATAGCTGGGGTGACGCCTCGGAAGTCACGAAGAAGCTGATCGGATCGTGGTCCCTCAACCGGATCATCGAAGGTCGGGCGACGATGCTGGGTACCGCGATCTTCGCACCGCTGGACAGCCGGTGGTTGGCCTATCGCGAGCAGGGATTTTTGACGCTTGCAAACGGCGCCACGATGCAAGCCGAACGCGAATACCTCTTCAGCAGCAGCGACGACGGATTCAACGTGTTCTTCAAGGAAGATCCGCCGCGGCTGTTTCACGAGATTCGACTGTCCGCGTCTTCCGGAGGGGAGTTGAGCGGACATGCGCGCCATCTCTGCAAGCGCGACGAGTATCGGTCGACCTACACGTTCCTGCCGGTTGGAACGTTCGTCGTCCGTCATGTGGCGTCAGGCCCGGGCAAGGACTACGCGATGAACACGACCTACACGCGTCTGCCCTGATCGAGCCGGCGATGGCCGTGCAGCCTTCACTGCCAGAGCCGGCTCTCCGCCACGCGGTTGATGTCGGCGAGACGCCGGTTGGCATCGCCATGGAGATCGATGCTCTCGACCAGCGTCAGCAGGCGATGATAGGCGCCGTCGGCGATTTCGACCGGCAGCGGGGCCTCGTCAAATGCCTCGACATAGCTGCCGACGAGGCCGCTCAACAGGCGGCACAGGCCGCGCTGGGCGGGATCGTCCCGGCCGAGCGTCTCGAGCTTTTGCTGGAATGTCCGGAAGGTGCGCAGTCCGTGGTGCTGTTCGGAAAGCCACGTATGCAGGTCGTTCATGTGAGCTCCTTCGAGTTACGGAAGAAGCTACCGGTTTATACAGGCGGGATGTGACAATTGGAAGGGTGGAGGAGCCTCAGTCCGTCTTCGCCAAGAGACTTCGCCGGACACGCTTCGCTCTTTCGGCTCGGCGCGGCTGCGCCACGCGAAGCCCGAAAGGGCGAAGCGTGGTGCCCCTGGCCGGAATCGAACCAGCACTCCTTGCGGAACTCGATTTTGAGTCGAGCGCGTCTACCAGTTCCGCCACAGGGGCCCTCGGTCGGCCCCCCAAAGCGGGCGTCGCGAAGCCGGCGGACTATAGCCATGGGCAAGGCGGGGTCAACCCGCGCCAAAGTGATCCCGGCTGTTCTCGACAGCCGCATGGGCCGGGGTTAGAGCCTTGCAAAGCGACCCATCGAAAAGAGGCTGCCGTGACGACCCAGAGTGCCGCAATACCTGCATTCAAACCGGCGGCCACCGGCCCGGCTCTGACCGCCTCGCTCGCGGTGACACTGATTGCGGCGGCCACGATCGCGGGTGCCTGGTTCTTCCAGCTCGTGCTGGAGATCCTGCCCTGTCCGCTCTGCCTGGAGCAGCGTTATGCCTATTATCTCGCGATCCCGATCGGCGCGCTGACGGCGCTTGCGGCGCGGAGCGGCGCTCCGCGGCCGCTGCTGCTCGCCGGCCTTGCGATCCTCGCCCTGGTGACGCTCGCCAATGCCGGCCTCGGCACCTACCATTCCGGCGTCGAGTGGGGGTTCTGGAAGGGACCGACCGACTGCTCCGGTCCCGTCGTCAATCTCGGCAGCGCCGCTGATCTGCTCTCGAAGCTCGATACCGTGAAGGTGGTCCGCTGCGACGAGGTGCAGTGGCGCTTCCTCGGCCTTTCGCTCGCCGGCTACAACGTGCTGATCTCGCTGCTGATGGCCGCGATCGCCGCGTGGGGATTTGTGCGGACGGCGAAGCGCTAGGCACGCTGCCGTAGGTGAGTTGTGTAGGGTGGGCAAAGCGACTCGTCCGCCGTAGCTCGAAGAGCGAAGGCGGAAGCGTGCCCACCACCTCCTGGAGATACTGCCGTAGGAATGGTGGGCACGGCGCTGTGCGCCTTTGCCCACCCTACGAGAGCGGTGCGCGCTGCAGCAGCTTTGCCCCGTCAATCATCGACATCGTCCTGCGTGCGCCCGAACAGGTGCACGATGCCCGGCGTCGCGATCGTCACGAACACGAAGCGCGACAGATGATGCGCGCCGACGAAGATCGGGTCGATGTGCAGTGTCAGGGCCAGCGCCAGCATCGCGTCCATCGCGCCCGGTGCGAAGGCCACGACGACGTCTGAGAACTTCACCTGCGTGGTGAGCGCGACAATGCCGACGAAGATCGCGGAGACGGCGATGGCGACCGCGAACGAGCCGAGCGCGGCGTTGATGTGGCCGGCGAGCGTCTTGATCCGCATGCGCGCGAAGCGGCTGCCGATCAGCGCGCCGATACCGATCAGCGCCACGCCGCGCACCCAGTTCGGCAGGCCGCCCTCGACCCAGCCCGCGCCATGCAGCACGCTGGAGGCGATCATCGCGCCGAACATCCAGCTCGCCGGAAACTTGATCAGCCGCAGCAGCAGCGCCGCAGCCAGCGAGGCCACGACCAGCTCGACGAGGTCGAGCGGCGAGGCGATCGTAGTGGTCAGCGTCGGCGCGGCGGACGGTGCGACGCCCGCGATAGCGAGAACCATCGGCAGTGCGGCGGTGAGGATGATCACGCGCATGGTCTGCACCACCGCGATGCCCGGCAAATCGGCGCCGCGCTCGACCGCCAAAATCGTGATCTGGGACAGCGCGCCGGGACTGCCGGCGAGAAAGGCCGAGGTACGGTCCCAGCCATGGATACGCTGGAGGTAATAGCTGGAGCCGAAGGTCGAGCAGAAGGTGGCGAGCGCGAGCAGCCCGATGGTGAGCGGATAGTCGCTGACCTGTTGCAGCAGATGGCGCGAGACCACCGAGCCCAAGGAGATGCCGAGCAGCACCAGCACGGTCTGGGTCAGGATCGGCGGCAGCGTCAGCTGGCGGCCGGCGATTGCAGCCATCCCGACCGCGATCATCGAACCCGAGATCAGCCCGCCTGGAAGGTTCGCGACGAGAAACACCAGGCCGCCGGCGGTACCGATGACGAGCGTCTCCACCGTGCTCAGGAGCACGGCACGGCTCGGCCATCCGAACGTCAACGAGGCGGTGATTTGCTTCACGCCACCTTATCGCCCATCGGCGGGAGGCGCACAATTGCAGGCTCGTCATGCCGCAATGCGCGAGCCCCTCACGCCTGCTCGCGAACGACCGTGACGGTCCTACTTCTTGTCTGCGGCAGGAGCGGCAGGAGCGGCAGTGCCGGCCTTTGCTTCCTTCTTGCACTCGCGGCGGAATTTCTTGCGCTCCTTGCCCTTCAGTCCCTTGGCGTCCGCCTGCTTGGAGCATTCGAGCGACTCGGCCGAGCGCTCCTTCTGCGTCTTCTCGGTCGTAGTGGCAGCGGCATCGATTTTGGCAGCGGGCGCGGCGGTCTGCGCAAACGCGGTGCCGGTGATCAGCAGAGAGGCGAGAGCGACGGCGGCGAGGCGGGAGGTGAAGATCATGTGGCTACACTCTTTCGCGAGAATGGCGAGGGGCGGGAACGTCGGCCTGCGTTGCTGAACGCGGCATGAATGAGTTGAGCGGCGGGATCACTATATTTTACCGGCGCAGCTCATCGCATCCTTGTCGCAAGCGGACGACACGCTAGGATAGTAATGTTCGTTTTACTTCCGTCAGGGAAGATCAAGCAGGAGACCCAGGGATGACCATTCAGACAAAATTGTTGTGCGCGATTGCAGCGTCGGGAGTCGCGGCGTTGCTGGCCGGCACGCCAGCGCAGGCGCTGACCGCGCAGGAGTGCAGCGCGAAATACCAGGCCGCCAAGAAGGACGGCTCGCTCGGGACCATGAAGTGGAATGACTTCCGCAAGGCCCAATGCGGAGCGGACGCAACGGCCGCAGCCACGCCTGCCGCGGCCACTCCGGCTGCTCCTGCTGAGTCGAAGCGGGCAAAGAAGGAGGGGGAGGCTGCTGCCGCGCCGGCGCTGCCGGCTGGTCCTGCGATCTATCCGAACGCGGTCGATCCGAAATACGCCAAGGAGACTCCGGGCAAGGCGCGTCTGCACACCTGCGTCGACCAGTACAATGCCAACAAGGCCACCAACGGCAATGGCGGCTTAAAGTGGATCCAGAAGGGCGGCGGCTATTACAGCGAATGCACCAAGAAGCTGAAGGGCGCGGCCTGAGCTTCCTGACCGACACACGATGGCCGGAGCCACGCTCCGGCCATTTCGTTTGAATCTTCGAGCGTGATCTTCGGAGAACCGCTGCACGGTTTGATCATGCGCAGTCGAGCAGCTTCTCGGCCGATTTCGCTACCAGCTGCGACCGCCTGCGCGGACCGCGCTCGACGAACAACAGGCTCTGGCCGAAGATGAAGCAGTAGAACAGGAAGGCTTGCGCCTCGGCCTCCTCGGCCGCAAGGCCGGTTGCGCGATAGAGCTCGGTCACGTGCTTGAGCCGCGCCGCGTCCACGCTCGCCACCGCGCTCGCAGCGTTCTCGTCCGAGCGGGCCCATTGCCGGATTGCGAGCTCGATTGCCATCCCGTCCGGATTGAGCCGCTCGGAGTACAGCTGGATCAACCCGCTTAGCCGCTCGCGCGGGGCTTGCCCGTCGAGACTTGTCTGCTGCGCGATCGCAGCGATGCGTCCCTCGCGCCAGACCTCCAGCATGGCGTTGAGCAGTGCGGCGCGGTCGGCGAAGCGTCGGTAGAAGCCGCCCTTGGTGACGCCGAGATTCTTGGCGAGCACCTCGACACGCACGCCTTCGACCCCCGAACGGGCGAGTTCGGCAAAGCCGGCCTCGACCCAGACATCACCCTTGCCGTCCCTCATGAAGGAAGCCTCGTCGGTCTTGATACGGTGCCGTATTGCTAGCGCGAGAAGGCCTTGATACGCTACCATATCAACGAGAAAGTAGGGACGATGAAGCAGTTGGCCGCGCTCGAGCCAAAAAACCCTGAGTATCTCACCGCGGCGACTGCGATGTTTGCCGCCCAACCGGCGATGCGCACCCTGGGCCTGTCGATCGTCGATCTGGCGCCGGGTCAGGTCGAACTGGCGATGCCCTATGCAACCGCCTTCACCCAGCAGAACGGCTTCGTCCACGCCGGCATCGTCACCGCAGGCCTGGACAATGCCTGCGGCGTCGCCGCTTTTACCTTGATGCCGCGCGAGGCTGACATCCTCACCGTCGAGTTCAAGACGACGCTGCTCGCGCCGGCACGGGGCGAGCGCTTCACCTTCAGGGCCGAAGTCATCAAGCCCGGCCGCACGCTGACCTTCTGCGAAGCGAAGGCGTTTGCCGAGCATGGCGGCAAAACCACGCTGATTGCGGCCATGACTGCGACCCTGATGGCCATGATGCCTCGCCTGGTGGCTTAGCCAAGCCGGCTCCGATTCGCATGGCAGTCGCGTCCGCGGCATTCTATATGACCGGTAACAATTCCTGGTCCCCATTCGTACTTACGACGATGGGAACCGAAACGGGACGAGATATGGCTGGATCTGAGAAAGCGCGCCTCATGCCGACGCGGCGCGCCGCATTGACGCTGATCGGAGCAGGCAGCTTGGCGGCGGGCGGAATCACGTTTGCGCGCGCGGCGAGCGATGAAGAGGTGCTGACGGAAGCCAAGGTGTTGCGCGATCCCGATACCCCCGTCGCCGGCAATCCCAACGGAAACGTCACCATTGTCGAATGGTCCGACTACAATTGTCCCTATTGCCGCAAGCTCGAGCCCGAGTTGCGTCAGGTCGTCCAGGACGATGGCAAGGTGCGGCTCGTGATGAAGGACTGGCCGATCCTCGGGCCAGTCTCGGTCACGGCGGCGCGGACCGCGCTCGCGGCGAAATTCCAGGACAAGTATCATCAGGCCCATGACGCCATGATGGGCGTCAGCTCGCGCCTGACCGAGGCGCGCATCAACGAGCTGCTCGCGGCTGCCGGTGTCGACATGGACCGATTGAAACGCGATCTCGCCGACCACGCCAAGGACATCGACGCCATCCTCAAGCGCAACAACGAGCAGGCCGAAGCCTTCGGCTTCCGCGGCACCCCGTCCTTCATCGTCGGCAAGTATCGCGTGCCAGGCGTGCTCAGCATGGCCGAGTTCGAGCAGGTGATCGCCGACGCCCGCAAGGCCAAGATGAACTGACGCGCAAGGCGTCCGTCATGCGCAAAAAAGCGCCGCCGCGGAGCTCGCGACGGCGCCTTCTTCATGTGATCGGTCGATATTACTTCGACGAGATCCGGACCCAGTCCTTGTGCGCGCGGTCACGCAGCGCGTCAAAGTCGGCCTTGGCGACATCCCAATTCACGATGGTGCGATTTGTGGTCGCGACCTCGCCCCTGGCGACCGACGACGTCTGCATGGAGTCATAGACGTAGACGCCGCCCGCAAGCAGCAGCGCGCCCAAAATCATTCCGAAAAAAGTCTGCATGGCGAACCTCCGGTGACCGGCAACAACGTCGGCCCGGAGTGATGGTTCCGCGGCAGTAGGGCGCAAGCAAGGACGGATCGTTCACGGCCCATTCAGCCAGGCCATCAGCTCCGCATTGATCTCCCGCGGATAGGTGTGGCTAAGATCATCGATCTCGCGATAGGTGACATCCGCGCCCGCGGCGGAGAGCGCCGCCTGAGTCTGCCGTGCGGTCTGCACCGGAAACATCCAGTCGAGCTTGCCGTGGGTAATGAAGACCGGCAGGCCTTGCAGGCGCGTTGCGTCCGCCATTTCCGCCATCAGCGGATGGAAGGTCGCCGCAACAGGCGCGAGGTGAGTGAAGGGCGAAGCGCTTTCGAGCCCGCTCACGTAACAGAATGTGCCGCCGTCGCTCATGCCGGTGAGCAGCATGCGCGAGGAATCGACGCTCCAGCGTCCACGTACCGTCTCGAGGATGCGCATGAGGTTCGGCGTATCGGTATCATCGCCCATCAGGGCCCAGGTCGGGCCGGTCGCGGTCGGCGCCACGAGGATCGCGCCATGACTGCGCGCGTCGCGGAGCCAGCTCCAGAGGAAGCCGCGGCCGTTGCCGCTGCCGCCATGCAGCGCCATCACCAGGGGCATGGCGCGATCGGGCACGTAATATTCGGGGACATAGACCGAAAAGCCGCCGCGGCTGCCGGGCTCATTGTGATCGTGGAAGATGCCGGTGTGTTCGCTCGCGCCGACTTCGAGCCGCGACAGCAGGTCGTGATTGTCGCGATTGGCAGCGTTGAGAAAGAAGCTGCTCACGGGAGGAAACTGTACCGACAGGGGATAGAGCGCCTCCAGTGCAC
>JAEWBW010000340.1 GCA_023390955.1 Pseudomonadota bacterium | reverse complement strand
CTGGAGCGTGAGCTCTCCACACTCGCCCGCAAGGCGGTGAAGGAGCTGATGATCTCCAAGAAGAAGTCGGTCAAGGTCACCGAGAAGACTCTCGAAGAGTTGCTCGGCGTGCCGAAGTACCGCTTCGGCGAGATCGAGAGCGAGCCGCAGGTCGGTATCGTCACCGGCCTTGCCTGGACCGATGTCGGCGGCGAGTTGCTGACCATCGAAGGCGTCATGATGCCCGGCAAGGGCAAGATGACGGTCACGGGCAATCTGCGTGACGTGATGAAGGAGTCGATCTCGGCTGCTGCGTCCTACGTCCGCTCGCGCGCGATCACCTACGGCATCGAGCCGCCGCTGTTCGACCGCCGCGACATCCACGTGCACGTGCCGGAAGGCGCGACGCCGAAGGATGGTCCGTCTGCGGGCGTGGCGATGGCCACCGCGATCATCTCGGTTATGACCGGCATCCCGGTCCGCCACGATGTCGCGATGACCGGCGAGATCACGCTGCGCGGACGCGTGCTGCCGATCGGCGGTCTGAAGGAGAAGCTCCTGGCCGCCGCGCGCGGCGGCATCAAGACGGTGCTGATCCCCGAGGACAACGCCAAGGATCTCACGGAGATTTCCGATGCGATCAAGGGCGGCATGGAGATCATCCCGGTCTCGCGGCTGGACGACGTCATCGCCAAGGCGCTGGTGAAGAAGCCCGTGCCGATCGTGTGGGAAGAAGACACCAAGGTGACGGTGAAGTCGGACGGCGACGAAGCCGCCGGCGGCCTGACCGCCCACTGATGCTCACCGCGATCGCGTGACAATGATCAAACGGCGCCTTCGGGCGCCGTTTTTGTTTTTGGGGGCAGACCATGCAGATCGACGGGCAGTGCCATTGCGGCCGCATCACTTTCGAGGCGGAGATCGATCCTGAGATCGTCTCGGTCTGTCATTGCCGGGATTGCCAGACGCTGACCGGCTCGCCGTTCCGCGTCACGGCGCTCTGCTCGGCCGACGACGTCCGGCTGACCGCCGGAACGCCCAAGGTCTATGGCAAGCGCGGCGACAATGGCCGGATGCGCCTGCAGCACTTTTGCGGCGACTGCGGTTCCCCGCTGTTCACGAGCGGCGAGAGCGACCAGACCGGCGATTGGGGCATCCGCTGGGGCAGCATCCGTCAGCGCGATGCTTTAAGGCCCGTCAGGCAGATCTGGTGCCAGTCGGCCGCGGTCTGGATCGATGCGGTGCCGGGGCTGCCGGGGCGGCCTGGGGATTGATGTTCAGCACTTGCCCCTTCGGGCCGCCAGAGGCTAAAGAGGCGGCGAGGGCGATTAGCTCAGCTGGTTAGAGCATCTCGTTTACACCGAGAGGGTCCGCGGTTCGAATCCGTGATCGCCCACCAGCCTTTGTTCGCTTCGCGAGCTTCGGCTCGGTGAGCCAGCCTCACACGTCATTGGCGCGTAGCGAGCAAGGCTGCCGCGCCGAAGCCGATAGGCGAAGGCGGGCGATATCGAGCGAATGAGGCCTCCATGCAGCAGCCCAGCGGACACGAGCAAAACGCCGACCAGATCGCCTACTGGAACGGCCCCAGCGGGCAGCGCTGGGCTGATCGCCATGCGGCGCAGGAGAGCCTGCTCGGGCCCATCGCCGACGTGCTGATCGACCGGGCCAGGCCGAAGCCGGGCGAGCGCGTCCTTGATGTCGGCTGCGGCTCCGGTGCGACGACGTTCGCGTTCGCGAAGGCAGTGGCGCCGAACGGCTTTGCGCTCGGCCTCGACGTCTCCGAGCCGATGCTCGCGCAGGCGCGTGCGTTCGCCCCAAAAGGGCTGCCGCTGGATTTCGTGTTGGCGGATGCAACCGTTCACGCATTCGAGCCGCAGAGCTTCGATCTGCTGGCCTCGCGCTTTGGCGTGATGTTCTTCGCCGATCCGATCGCGTCGTTCACCAATCTGCGTCGCGCGCTGAAGTCGTCGGGCCGGCTGGCCTTCGCCTGCTGGCGTGAGCCGAAGCAGAACCCGTGGATGATGACGCCGCTGATGGCGGTCTACCAGCACGTGCCGAAGATGCCGCCGGTCGGGCCGGAAGAGCCCGGACCGTTTGCCTTTGCGTCGGAGGAGCGTGTGATGCGCATCCTCAGTGGAGCCGGCTTCGTGGACGTTGCGATGGAGCCGCACAATCTCGCCATGGACATCGCGATCGGCGGCGGCCTCGATGCCGCGGTCGACGGCTCCCTGCAGATCGGTCCGGCCAGCCGCGCACTCCAGGGCCATCCGCCTGAGACCCATGCGGCCGCAAAAGCCTCGATCCGCGAGACGCTCGCGCCTTTCCTGAAGGGCCAGTCGGTGGCGTTGCAGGGATCGATCTGGATCGTGACGGCGAAGGCTGCGTAGGCTCGCTCTATCCACATCGTCATTGCGAGCGGCTTGTCCGCCGAAGCTCGAAGAGCGAAGGCGGAAGCGAAGCAATCCAGAATCGATCGGCGGAGGGATTCTGGATTGCTTCGTCGCTTTGCTCCTCGCAATGGCGACGCGGAGGCATTCTCGCGCGCTACACCACATCGTCCGGCGCGAGCGCACAGCCATTGTCGTTGCGGGTTTCGATCTGCAGCGTGGTGTGGCCGATGCGGAACGTGGCTTTCAGCTGACCTGCCGTCTCCATCAGGAAATCGTCTCCGGCGCCGTTGGGCATGACGAGGTGACAGGTCAGCGCTGTCTCCGTCGTCGAGATCGGCCAGACGTGGAGGTCGTGGATGGCTGATACGCCGGGCCGTTCGCTCAGGAAGGTTCTGATGGCATCGAGGTCGGTGCCCTTGGGCGCGGCCGCCATCGACATGTCGACCGAGCTGCGCAACAGGCCGACCGTGCTCCAGAGGATCACGGCGCAGATCAGGAGGCTGGCGAGGGGGTCGAGCCAAAGCCAGCCGGTCCAGATGATCAGCGCGGCCGAGATGACGACGCCGAGCGAGACCGCGGCGTCGCCCGCCATGTGCAGGAAGGCACCCTCGATGTTGATGTCGTCCTTGCGGCCGCGCGCGAACAACAGGGCGGGGAAGCCGTTGATGAGGATGCCGATGCCGGCGACGATCATGACGGTGACGCCCGCGACCGGCTCGGGCTCGCGCAGGCGCAGGATCGCTTCCCAGCCGATTGCGCCGGTCGCCACCAGCAGGAACACCCCGTTCGCCAGCGCGGCCAAAATGGTCGAGGCGCGAAAGCCGTAGGTGAAGCGGCCGCGTGGCGCGCGCTTTGCGGCGACCGACGCGCCCCAGGCCATGACGAGGCCGAGCACGTCGCTCAGGTTATGGCTGGCGTCGGCGAGCAGGGCGGTGGAATTGGCGATGTAGCCATAGACGCCCTGGGCGATCACGAGCGCAGTGTTGAGCGAGATGCCGATCGCGAATGCCCGGCCAAAATTGGCTGGTGCGTGGACGTGGCCGCCGGGACCGTGATGGTGACCATGATGATGCCCGTGATCATGTCCGGCGTGGTCATGATGATGATCATGACCGGCGTGATGGTCGTGCTTGCCCACGTCTTTGAATCCTCGAACCGCCGCGTGCTATTGTAGGCCATCCGCGTCGGGAAGGAAGATCATGAGCGGCTCAAGCCGGCAGGCGCATTGGGAAAACGTCTACGAGACCAAGGGCGAGCGCGAGGTCAGCTGGTTTCAGGATGATCCTGCGCCATCGCTCGATCTGATCGCACGCGCGGGCGCGACCGAATCCTCCGGCATTGTCGATATCGGCGGCGGTGCCTCGCGGCTGGTCGACGCCTTGCTGGCGCGAGGACATCGGAACATCTCTGTGCTGGACGTCTCAGCCGCAGCCCTGGCCAACGCCCGCGAGCGCCTCGGGCGCAATGCCGATCATGCAGATTGGATCGTCGCCGACGTCACCACATGGCGTCCCGAGACGACCTATGACATCTGGCATGATCGCGCCGCATTCCATTTCCTCAACGAAAGTGAGGAGCAGGCGGCCTATGCCGATCGGCTCAGGCAGGCGCTGAAGATCGGCGGTCACGCCATCATCGGCACCTTCGCGCTCGACGGCCCCGAGAAATGCAGCGGGCTCCCGGTCACGCGGCACAGCGCCGAGTCCATTGCCGCCGTCCTGGGGGAAGGTTTTGCGCTCAGGGACAGCCGCACCCATCAGCACCGCACGCCGTGGAACTCGGTGCAGAACTTTCAGTTCAGCACATTCGTGCGAACGGGATGATCCGCGGCCTTCGAGGCGGCCCGATGTCAGGCAGCCCTGGTTGATTTCTTCAACGGCTGCACCGTCATTCTGTAGGCGATCAGCTTGGTGCCATCGAGAACCTCAAGAACCGTGCTGCATTCGGCGCAGCTCACGTTGCCCTTCTCGCCAGTTACGAATGAGAGCTCGATGCGCTTGAAGCCTGCGCCGCAGTTGGAGCAGGTGACGTCGTTGGTAAGCATTCAGTGGATTCTCCGGGAGGCGCTGATGTGCCAATGGCTCTCCACTTCAGCAAGACGCAATTATCATTGCTGCCATGCAACAAAATCTTCGTGACTGCAGATCCTGCAAAGATATTTCGTTTTGGTCATTCGAGACACGAGTAAAACGCTAAAAGTTGAGGCGATGGCTCGCGTCTCCCGCGATCTGCTGCACTTGCCGTGGTCGGTCTCCGACAACAGCGGCACGTCGTGAGCGGCGCTCCCCAGGGAACGGGGAGAGGAGTGTGAGAGACGAGTAATTTGCGTCAGGCAAATCGTCCCGATCTTGAGCACGTCCCCTTAGCGGCCGCGCGGTAGAGAGGGCACGATTTGGTTCGGTTTCCCAATGCCCAAAGACAAGCAAGAACGTAAGCGGGTGACTTTTGAGCATCGCCTGCCCGCGCAAATGATGGCGATCGATGGAACCTGGCGTCGCTCGTGCAGCGTCGTGGAGGTGTCCGAAGTTGGAGCGAAACTCCACGTCGAGGCGTCGATTGAAGGATTGGCCTTGAAGGAGTTCTTCCTTGTACTGTCTTCGACCGGACTCGCCTATCGCCGGTGCCAGCTCGACCGCGTGAATGGCGACGAGCTTGAGGTCGCTTTTCTGCGCCAGAAGGCTAACGCAAAAAAGGCGGCGAAACAGCCGGCCTGACGGACAGGCCGCAGACGCGTCGGGCAAAACACCTCAGCGCCGCGAAATCCTGTCAATACCTCACGTCAAAGATATTCCGCTTTACCGAAATTCGGATTTGTCGTATGTGTCGCTCATCCCGGCTCGCCAGGAGGGGCGATCGTAAATCGTCACGGTTCGTGGGCTGGGGTGCGGTGGACGCGGCAGCGTCGGCACAAGATGGCGCGGGGTGGGCGGGTAGTCCCTGTGAACCCGAGGCTGTGTGCAGACGAACGATGCTGAAGGCTCGTCTCGCCAACATTTTGCCGGCCATGTGCACATGCCGGCGAA
>JAEWBW010000269.1 GCA_023390955.1 Pseudomonadota bacterium | reverse complement strand
CCTCGCGACACCGGCCTGGGCCGAGAAGCGCCTCGCGCTCGTCATCGGCAATGATCTCTATCCGAACCTGCCGCCGGACCGGCAATTGAAGAAGGCGGCCAACGACGCAACCACCATTGCCGATGCGTTGAGATCACTTGGATTTGAGATCGTCCTGGGGACCAATCTCGGCCGCCAGGCCATGATCGACCGCCTCGCGGAGTTCACCGCGCGGCTCGAGGCCGGCGATACCGCTGCCGTATTCTATGCGGGGCACGGCGTCGCGATCGCGGGGGTGAATTACCTCGTGCCGAGTGACGTTCCAACCGTCGTCGAGGGCGCGGAGGCGCGGGTGCGCGGTGCCTCGATCGCCGAACCCGATCTGATTGCGGAACTCCAGGCGAAGGCGGTGCGGGTCGCCATCGTCGTGATCGATGCCTGCCGTGATAACCCGTTTCCGCGCGCCGCCGGCCGCTCGATCGGGAACACGCGCGGTCTCGCCGACGCTAAGCCCGCGCGCGGGATCTTCACGCTCTATTCCGCGGGGATCGGCCAGACGGCGCTCGACCAGCTCAGCAGCAACGACACCGCGCATAATTCGGTGTTCACGCGGATATTCGTCGAGGAGCTGAAACGGCCTGAGCTGCATCTCGGCGATCTCGCGGTCGAAGTGCGCGAGCGTGTCGCCGCGCTGGCGCTGACCGCGACGGATAGCGGCGGACAACCGGCGCCGCACGAACAGACGCCGGCCTATTACGATCAGACGCTCGGCGGACGCATCTATCTGCAGGGGCAGCCGCAGCCGGGCCGAACGGCACCTCAAGTGGCGGGCATGCCGGTCCAACCGCAGGCCACGGCGCCAGCTACGGTACGTTCGGCCTTGCGGCCGCCGCGGCCGTCGGCGACCGGCGAGAGCTGCGCGCGCAGCGGTTTTGAGACCTATTGCGTCAGCTCGATGCTGAAGCCGCAATACGGCAATTCATATGGTGTTGCGAACCTGTTCGACGGCTCGACGGGAACGGCCTGGGTCGAGGGCGCGGCCGGCAACGGCATCGGTGAATGGATCACGGTCGAGTTCGAATCCTTGCGCCGGGTCAAATCGATCCATGTGCAGAACGGCTACCAGAAGAACCCGGACATCTTTGCAAAGAACAACAGGGTTCGTCAGATCCGGGTGCTGTTCTCCGGGGGAGAGTCGGAGATCTTCACGCTCGATGACAGGCGGTCGGCGCAGGTCTTGACCTTGCGCTCACCTGTCGCTGCCCATTGGGTGAAGTTCGTCATCGATGACGTGTGGGCCGGCAACAAATACACGGACACCGCGATCACAAAACTTCTGGTCAACTCGGATCCCATGCAATGACTGGAAGTGCCTCGCTCGCGGCGCGCGCCGCTTCTGCTCTGTTGCTTGCAATATCGTTCCTCGCACCGGCGTCGGCGCAGACCATGCCCGGCGACTTCGTCTATCTGCGCGACATCGATGCCAGCATCGTCCAGGACATCCGCTACGCCACGTCGAACAATTTTGTAGGCCGCCCGCTCAGCGGCTATACCGCCGGCGAGTGCGTGGTGAAGCGGGAGGTGGGGATGCGGCTGAAGGCGGTTCAGCAGGAGCTGGCCGCGCAAAACCTCTCGCTCAAGATGTTCGACTGCTATCGCCCGGCACGGGCCTCGCTCGACATGGTCAAGTGGTCGCAGAACGGCCGCGAGACGGTCGCCGAGCGGCGCTACAATCCAAAGATCCCGAAGACAGAGCTGTTCCGCCTCGGCTACATCGCGAGCCGCTCGCAGCATTCGACCGGCGCCGCGCTGGACCTGACTTTGGTCGACCTCAAGGCGGACAATTCCGGCAAGTTCGATCCCGCGAAGAGCTACGCGGATTGCACCGCGCCGGTCGATGCGCGGCCGCCGGAGGGCAGCGTCGACATGGGGACCGGCTACGACTGCACGGATCCAAAAGGGCATACCTCGACACCGTCGATCACTCCGGATCAGCGCGCCTGGCGGAAGCGGCTGGTGGCTGCGATGGCGAAGCAAGGCTTTGTGAACTATGCGAAGGAGTGGTGGCACTTTTCCCTGCCGGGAGCAGGCGGCGCCGCCTATGATTTCCCGATCCAGCCGCGCCGGAACTGAGCCCGGCCGAGGAACCTGATGACCCAGCCGATCTTTGCGACCCACGACGTCTTCAACCAGTCGCCGCCGTTCGAGGACGTCAATCTGTTCACGACGGATCGATCACTGGTCGAGGCGATCAAGGTCAATGGCGGCGCGTCGGCCGAGGCTGAACTCTCCGATTTCGGCAAGCATTGGGGATCGGCCGCCATGGCCGAGCGCGGCCGGCTGGCGAACGAGAACACGCCGAAGCTCCGCACTTTCGATGCCAAGGGCAATCGCCGCGACCAGGTCGAATTTCATCCGGCCTATCACGAGCTGATGGCGCACAGCGCCCATGCCGGTGTGCACAATTCCACCTGGACCAGGGACGGCAAGCCGGCGGGTGGCGCTGCTGAAGTCGTGCGCGCGGCGAAGTTCTACATGGCCTCGCAGGTCGAGACCGGGCACCTCTGTCCGATCACCATGACGCGCGCCTCGGTCGGTGCGCTCGCGATGCAGCCGGACCTGCTCGCGAAGCTGATGCCGGTGCTGTCGAGCAAAAGCTACGATCCGACATTTGCGCCATGGTCGGACAAGCGCGGCATGACGCTCGGCATGGGCATGACCGAGAAGCAGGGCGGCACGGACGTGCGCTCCAACATGACGCGGGCGGCGCGTGACGGGAACGCCTATCGCATCACTGGCCACAAATGGTTCATGTCGGCGCCGATGTGCGACGCATTCCTGGTGCTGGCGCAAGCCGAGGCGGGACTGACCTGTTTCTTCATGCCGCGCTTTGCGCCGGACGGATCGGTCAACGCCATCCGGTTTCAGCGGCTGAAGGACAAGCTTGGCAATCGCTCCAACGCGTCTTCCGAGGTCGAGTTCGTCGGCGCCTATGCTGAAGCGGTCGGCGAGGAGGGCAAGGGCATCCGGACCATCATCCAGATGGTGCAGCTGACGCGGCAGGATTGTTCGATTGCCTCCGTCGGCCTGATGCGGTCGGGCCTTGCGCATGCGCTGCATCATTCGCGTCATCGCAGCGTGTTCCAGAAACATCTTGCCGATCAACCGCTGATGCAGGCGGTGCTGTCGGACATGGCGCTGCATGTCGAGGCGAGCACGGCGCTGGTGATGCGGCTCTGCCGCGCCTTTGACCGGACCCCGCACGATCCGGCCGAGGCCGCCTACATGCGGCTCCTGACGCCCGCGATCAAATACTGGACCTGCAAGAGCGCGCCACCCTTCCTCTACGAGGCGATGGAGTGCCTCGGCGGCAATGGCTATGTCGAGGACGGCATTTTGGCGCGCCACTATCGGGAGTCGCCGGTCAATGCGATCTGGGAAGGCTCGGGCAACGTCATGTGCCTCGACGTGCTCCGCGCACTCGCGCGCGAGCCCGAGGCGGCGATGACGGTGCTGCAAGCGCTCGCGGCGGAGACCAAGGACCTGCCGGGCGCGGCCGAGGCCGTTGCCTTCATCGGCAAGACGTTCCGCCGGCCGGACGGCGAGCGCATGGCGCGCCTCGCCGTGGAGAAGCTGGCCCTGCTGGCCGCCGCGGCGGCGCTGAACGGCGTTTCACCCCACAACGCCGAATTGTTCGTCAGGACGCGTCTCGCTGCCGGCCATGGCAGCATGTATGGCGCGGTCGAGATGGAGAGCAGCGACGTGCGCGTGCTGCTCGAGCGGGCGCTGCCGTGAGCAACGAAAGCATTCTGATGGACTCCCTCAATCCCGACCATCCGCCGCTCACCGACGCGCCTCGCGCGCGCGTCTGGGGATTTTGGGGCTCGGCGCTGTGGGGCATTGTCATCTTCGCGGCGATGTTCGCGGGCCAGATCGGTGGCATCGCGCTGATGGTCTGGCATCACGGCGCCCCCATGACCCTGGCGTCGATGCAGGATGTCGGCCGCGAGCCCGTGGCGCTGGCGCTGTCAGTGATCATGGGGCTGCCGACGACGGCAGCGGTGGTCTGGCTCGCCATTCGCATCAAGGGGATGTCGTTCGCCGATTATCTCGTGCTGCGCTGGCCGTCATGGATGCAACTCCTGCTCGGCGCCATCGGTCTCATCCTGATCGTGGTGGCCTGGGAGACGATGTCGCGGGCGCTCGGCCGCGAGGCCACGCCCGGCTTCATGACCGAGCTCCTGAAATCCGGCCGCGACAAGGGCGGGGCACTGATCCTGCTGTTCGCCTTCAGCTTTGCCGCCCCGATGTCGGAAGAGCTGATTGCGAGCGGCTTCCTGTTTCGCTGCTGGTCGGAGAGCTTTCTGCGCGTGCCCGGCACGATCCTGCTGTCGTCGCTGGTATGGACGATCGTGCACGTGCAGTACGATCTCTACTTCCTGGCGGAGGTCTTCTCGATCGGATTGTGGTTCGGCTACATGCGCTACCGCGCCCAGTCGCTGTGGCTGACGATCGTGCTGCACGCGCTGAACAATCTGACGGCGGTGGTGCTGACGATGTGGCTGGGCGTCTAGCTAGGCCACCAGCGCGATCGCGATCGGCATCGTGACCGCCGCCAAAATCGTCTGCAGCGTGATGATCTGCGCCAGCAGGGGCGCGTCGCCGCCCATCTGGCGGGCCATCACATAGGCGCTGGGCGAGGTCGGCACCGCGGCGCAGATCGCAATGATCGCAAGGCTTTGGCCTGATAGCCCGAACCACAGCGCCAGCCCGATCGCCAGCACGGGCATCAGCACCAGCTTGAAGGCGACGCCGATCGTGACGCCGACGCTCGGGCGCAGCAGGCCTTGCAGTTGCAGGCCGGCGCCGGTGACGAGCAGGCCGATCGCGAGCGAGGAGCGGCCGAGCGCGTCCGCCACATCGTGCCAGATCCGCGGCAGCGGCAGGTGGATCACATTGATGACGAGGCCGATGATACAGGCCCAGATCAGGGGATTCTGCGCCACCGTCATCACGATGGTGCGGGCGGATGGTTTCTCGGGCGAGGCGTATTTGGCGAGCACGGTCACGCTCAAGACGTTGACCAGGGGAATGATCGCGACCATCGCGACGGACGCCAGCGCCAGTCCGACCTCGCCGTAGAGATTGGCCGACACCGCCAGCGCCACATAGGTCTGCCAGCGTGTCGCGCCCTGGAAGATCGAGGTGAAGGCGGGACCGTCGATGTCGAGCCGGGACAGGGCGGGGCGCAGCGCGAGGCACAGCAGCGACATCGCCAGCGCCGACAGCAGCAGCGCGCCGCCGACGCCGGCGACCGGCACCTTTGTGAGATCTGCCTTCACCAGCGTCTGGATCAGCAGCATCGGAAACAGTACGTAATAGCTCAGCCGCTCCAGCCCGTGCCACTGCGTCTCCAGCCGCATCAGGCTGTGCCGCAGGATCACGCCGAGCACGATCAGGATGAAGACGGGCAGGAGCGCCGCGATGACGGCGGCCATGGCTCAGTCCTTCTCCGCCGCGGAGCGCAGATTGGCCAGCCGGTCGAGCGCGCCCTGGAGGATGAAGATCGCGGCATGCTCGTCGATCACTTCGGCGCGCCGGGCGCGGCTGACATCCATGCCGATCAGCTCGCGCTCGACCGCCGCCGTCGACAGCCGTTCGTCCCAGAGCGCGATCGGCAGCGCGGTGAGGTTGGCAAGGTTCCGGGCGAAGGCGCGGGTCGATTGCGCGCGCGGGCCTTCGCTGCCGTCCATGTTGATGGGAAGGCCGAGCACGAAGCCGACCGCCTTGCGCTCGGTCGCGATCGCGAGCAGGCGGGCCGCGTCCTGCTTAAACGCCTTGCGCTGGATGGTCTCGACGCCGGTCGCGAGCCGGCGGTCCGGATTGGACACGGCAACGCCGATGGTCTTGGTGCCGAGATCGAGCCCGACCAGCGCGCCGCGTTCGGGCCAGTGGGTTGCAGCATCGACCAGGGGTAGGATAGGAGCGGGCATGGTGTTAGCGCATAACATGCGTCGCGCCGCGGAGTGAACCCTGGACGATGGATGCACTGACCTTATTCGGCCTGTTTGCGGTCACCGCGATGCTGGTCTGCTATGCGCTCGAGGATCGCAGCCACTGGTTCGTGCTGCTGTTCGCGGTGTCCTGTGCGCTCGGCTCGGCCTATGGTTTCCTGCAGGGCGCCTGGCCGTTCGGCGCGGTCGAGGCGATCTGGGCTGTGGTCGCGCTGCGGCGCTGGTCTGTGAAGTCATAGGACGCTCGCCGTCCGTCGGTGCGCAAAAAACAGTAGTCCGAAGTTGTGTTGGACTGCCCCCTTCACAGGTGGGTGACATCGCAGCCCATGGCATGATGTCGCGCTTTTGATAGCGAGGACAAATTGACGCTATGGTTGTGTTCATATAGCATCTATCTCCTTAAGTAGTAGAAGACGATTGCCAGATTTTAGAGTGACGGCAGCGAACGGCGGTGCAGGCCGCGCTGTACTTTGGCGCGATTTTCAGGCGCCGGCCCATGTCCAATATCGCTCAAAGTTTTTCGAGAGGTCGTCATGCTCATCAAGCCAAGCCTCATCGCGGAATCAGAACGCCGATTCAAGCAAGCCGAATTCTCACCAGCTGCCTTGAACAAGAAATTGGGCGACGGTCCGATCGAGATGACCGTCGAAAAGAAGCGCTTGCGCCAGCGCCAGCTCTTGGCCGAGACACATGACGTTCTGGCGGCTGAGATCGGCCTCGAGCGGATCATTCAAGGCAATGATCTCGACAGCATCAACTACCTCGCCAAGGGTACCGTCGCCTCGCGTTCGATTTGCCGCATCCAACTCCGGGATAGCAAGTCGAATTTGCTCGGCTATGGCTCGGGCTTTCTGATCGGTCCGCGCCTGTTGATGACGAACCACCATGTTTTCGGCAAGCCGGCCGACGCGGTAAATTCGATCGCGGATTTCGACTTCGAACTGGACGTCCTCGGGCAGGAGCGTGTGCCCGTCAGGTTCGGCCTCGAACCGGGCAGATTTTTCTACACCAATGACAAACTCGATTTCTCGATCGTGGCGGTTGCGCCGACCTCATTGTCGGGCAATCGGGAGCTCGATGATTGGGGATGGTTGCCGCTCAGTGGCGCGCCCGGCAAGGCGGATCCCGGCGAGTATCTCACGATCGTCCAGCATCCCAGCGGACAGATGAAGCAGGTCTGTGTTCGCGAGAATAAGCTGCTCAAATATGTCGGCGACTTCCTCTGGTACAACACGGACACGACCGCCGGATCGTCGGGCTCGCCCGTTTTCAACCGCTTCTGGCAGGTGGTGGCGCTGCACCACAGCGGAGTTCCGCGGAAGAATGGGCAGGGCCGCATCCTGACCAAGGATGGTAGGGTCTGGGATGCGTCAATGGATGAAGCGTTGATCGACTGGACGGCCAATGAGGGCATCCGGGTCAGCTCGATCGTTGCCGATCTCAAGATTGCCGTTGGCGCCCATCCGTTGATCAGACCGGTGCTCGACGAAGAAGATCCGCCGGTCCGGCAAGTGGTGGAGAGGGCAGCTGTACCCGCCAGCGCCGTGTCGCCGTTTGGAGCGAGCGTCTGGGTCGAGCAATCCCTCGATGGCGCCGCTCTCGTGGTGCCGATCCGCGTGCCATTGCCGATGCTCGGAAAGGATCTTCCAATTGCCCCGCCGGCGCTTTTGCCGATACCGAATGGTGGCAATGGAGGGGCGCCGAACGGCGATGGGCAAAACGGCGGCAGGCCGCTGATCGCTCCGCCGGCCGGCCTGCTACCCGGCATCAGCGCGAAGAACGGCCTGCCAATGGAGGCCGTTCATATCGACCAGAGCACGTTGAAATCGCGCCCCGGATACAAGGCCAATTTCCTCGGCAGCGGCAAGTTTTCGGTTTCCTTGCCAACGATCCAGGCCTCTCTCAAAGGGAAAGTCGCGACGTTGAAGGGAAGCTCGAAGAAGTCCGAGCTCAAATATTTCAATTACAGTGTCGTCATGAACAAGGAGCGCAGGCTTGCCTTCTTCAGCTGCGTCAATATCGACGGAGGGAAGCAGCAGGACGTCGGCAAGCGCGAAGGCGATTCCTGGCTACGGGATCCACGTATCGACGATGATGCGCAGATCGGCGATGAGTTTTATCGCAAGCAGGCGACGTTCGAGGCGGATCGCAGCAAGAACCCATTCGATCGCGGTCATCTCGTGCGCCGCCTGGACGCGACCTGGGGCAATAACGTTGCCGAAGCCAAGCAACACGGCGACGATTCCTTTCATTTCACGAACTGCTCGCCACAGTTCTTCTCGTTCAATCAGGGCAAGCAACTTTGGGCTGGACTAGAGGACTACACCCGCGATGTTCTGCTCGAGGGCGAGGAGAAGGGCATTGTGATGAACGGTCCGGTCTTCGACGGCCCGGATGCCAAGGGCGCCGACCTGCCGAGTCCATCGGGCAAGCCGCACAAGGATCCGAGCTTCGGCGGCGTGCAGATTCCGAAGTATTTTTGGAAGATATTGATCCGACGCACTGACGATGGTCTCAAGGCAGCAGCATTCCTGATGAGCCAGAGAAAGCTGGTCATGGGCATCGACCGCATCGAAGAGGCGGATTTGCTCGAGCGGATGTCTGAAGAGGATGTCAGTGTTTTTCAGGTCTCGATCGCGGACCTCGCAAGATTGACCAAGCTCGACTTCGGCAATCTCGCCGACGCGGATTCGCACGAGGAAACTTCGGTCGGTCCGCGTCGCATCGAGTCCTATGAGGATATTCGAATCTAGGGCTTGAGCCACTGCGTCTGGCTCAAGCCGCGATGACCTCCTCGTGCTTCAGGCACGAGACGAAGCCCGACAGCGCGCTGTACGCGTGACCGCTGCGGCGCTGGATGAACAGCGTCTCGACGCGGGCATGATCCGGCTTGAGCGTGTGGACCGAGACGTTGCCCTTCATCGCGCTGGCGTCGACCACCGCGCGCGGCAGCAGCGTCACGCCCATGTCGGCGGCGGCGCAGCCGATCATGCCGTCGAGCGTGCCGAGCTCGAAGCGCGCTGCCGACGGCCAGCCGAATTCGACAAAGACCTGCTCCAGCCGCTGGCGATAGGTGCAGCCGGTTCGGAAGGCGAGCGCGGTCGGGCCTGACTCCGGCGTGCCCGCACGCAGCTCCGCGAGCGAAGCCCAGCGACGTGCGGACACCAGCACGAGCTCCTCGCGAAAGGCGCTGGTGATGGCGAGGTCTGCGTGTTCGATCGGACCCGCGACGAAGGCGCCATCGAGCGAACCGTCGAGCACGGCGGCGACGAGATCGGCGGTCGGCGCAGTGCGCAGGGAGAGGCGCACGGCGGGGAAGCGGCGATGGAAATCGGCGAGCAGGGGCGGCAGGCGCACGGCGGCAGTTGTTTCCATCGAGCCGATTGCGAGCGGTCCCTTCGGTTCGCCGTCGTCGCGGGCGGCGAGTGCAGCTTCACGCGAGAGCGCCGCCATCCGTTGCGCGTAGGGCAACAGGCGCTTGCCGGCGCTCGTCAGCGTCATGCCGCGGCTGTGCCGCTCGAACAGCGGCGTGCCGATCTCCGCTTCCAGCGCCTTGATCCGCTGGGTGACGTTGGACTGCACGGTGTTGAGCTCTTCGGCGGCGCGGGTGATGCCGCCGGTCCGGGCCACGGCGGCAAAGGTCTGGAGGTCGCTCAGTTCCATCGCGGCGTTCCATTTTGGAGATGGCAGCATTCGCTGGAATTCATTTTTAGAGAATGGTAGTCGGGCCTAGTCTCGCTGTCCAGACGGGGAGGATGCCATGCCGATCGCGACACCGCTGACCCAGCTCTTGGGGATCAAGCATCCGATCCTGCTCGCGCCGATGGACACGATCGCAGGTAGCCGGCTCGTGCGCGCCGTCAGCGACGCTGGCGGCTTCGGCATCTTGGGCGGCGGCTACGGTGACCGGGCCCGGCTTGAAGCCGAGATAAAGCGGCTGAGCGGCTTTGCGCCGTTCGGCATCGGCTTCATCACCTGGAGCATGGCCAAACAGCCCGAGCTGCTCGACATCGCGCTCGACGCCGGGCCGCAGGCGATCATGCTGTCGTTCGGCGATCCCGCGCCTTTCGCGCCGCGCGTCAAGAAGAATGGCGTGCGGCTGATCTGCCAGGTGCAGAGCGAGGACATGGCGAAACAGGCGCTCGATGCCGGCGCCGATATCTTGATCGCGCAGGGCACCGAGGCCGGCGGTCATGGTGCGTCGCGCACCACCGTCGACATCGTGCCCGCCATCGTCGATCTCGCGGCGGGCCGCGTGCCCGTGGTGGCGGCCGGCGGGATTGCGGATGGCCGTGGTCTGGCCGCCATGATGATGCTCGGCGCATCCGGCGTGCTGGTCGGGACACGCTTCTATGCGAGCATCGAGGCCGACGGCGCCGACGAAGCAAAACAGCGTATCCGCGCCGCCAATCCCAACGACACCGTGCGCGGCGTCATCGTCGACTGGTCACGCAGCCTGTTCTGGCCGGCCCCGTTCACCGCGCGCACGCTGGTCAACGATCACATCAGGAGCTGGACGGGCCGCGAGGTCGAGCTGATGCAGCGCGCCGGCGAGATCACCGGGCAATATCTTGCCGCGAAGGCGGCGGGCAATTTTGAAATCGCGGCGGTCTTTGCAGGAGAGGCCGTCGGCCTGATCCATGATATTCCCCCGGCGGCCGAGATCGTCGAACGCATCGCGCTGGAGGCCGAGCAGCTGCTGGCCGGCCGACGCAACTCCATCGTTTCCGCCTGAACTGACGAGAGAACAACCATGTGGCCTGACCGTCGACTGATCGACCTCTTCAAGACCGAATTCCCGATCGTGCTGGCGCCGATGGCCGGCATCATGGACGCCGAGCTGGTGATCGCGGTCGCGGAAGGCGGCGGGCTCGGCTCGCTGCCGAGCGCGATGCTGTCGCCGGAGAAGGCGCGCGAGCAGGTCAACATCATCCGCCAGCGCGTCAAGGCGCCGGTCAACATGAACTTCTTCTGCCACAAGCCGGTAGACCTCGATCCGGCGGCCGAGGCGCGCTGGAAGCAGCGTCTCGCGGGCTATTACAAGGAGCACGGCCTCGATCCGGCAGCGCCGATCAGCGCCGCCAATCGCGCGCCGTTCGATAGCGCCTTCTGCGAAGTCGTCGAGGAGCTGAAGCCGGAAGTCGTGAGCTTCCATTTCGGCCTGCCGGAGGCGGCGCTGCTCAAGCGCGTCAAGGCGGCCGGGTGCATCGTGATCTCGTCGGCGACGACGGTGAAGGAAGCGGTCTGGCTCGAGCAGCACGGCGCCGACGCCGTGATCGCGCAAGGCGCAGAAGCCGGCGGCCATCGCGCCATGTTCCTGACCGAGAACATCAGCGAGCAGCCGGGCACGTTTGCGCTGGTGCCGCAGGTGGTGGATGCAGTGAAGGTGCCGGTGATCGCGGCCGGCGGCATCGCCGACGGGCGCGGCATTGCCGCAGCCTTCGCGCTCGGCGCCGCGGGCGTGCAGATCGGCAGCGCGTATCTGCGCTGTCCGGAATCCAAGGTCAGCGCCGGGGGCCGCAAGGCGCTCGCCGAGGGCAGGGACGATTCCACCGTCATCACCAATGTCATGACCGGGCGGCCGGCTCGCGGTGTGCAGAACCGCCTGATGCGAGAGGTCGGCCCGGTCTCGCCCGACGCGCCGGCATTCCCCCATGCCGCGACCGCGCTGGGACCGTTGAAGGCGGCTGCCGAAAAACAGGGCAGGGTCGATTTTACCAATCTCTGGGCCGGGCAGGCGATTGCCCTCGGCCGCGAGGTCCCGGCGGCCGAATTGACCCGGGATTTCGCCAAAACGGCGCTGGCCCGCCTGAAAGCGCTGGCCGGCTAAGGTCCCGGGCCCGGTTGCGGCGCAAAACCGGCCTCTGCTATACGGCGGATGGGTTTTGCCGTGAGAGGCCTTATATAATGTCCGTCGACGCCGCCACCGTCCGCCGCATCGCGCATCTTGCGCGCATTGCGGTCGGGGACGACGAAGTTCCGCATCTGCAGGGCGAGCTCAACGCCATGCTCGCCTTTGTCGAGCAGCTGTCCGAGGTCAATGTCGAGGGTGTCGAGCCCATGACCTCGGTCACGCCGATGCTGATGAAGAAGCGGCAAGACGTGGTCAATGACGGCGAGATCGCCGACGATATCGTGGCCAACGCGCCCGCGACCGAGGGGCACTTCTTCCTGGTGCCGAAGGTCGTCGAGTAAGTTTAGGACCGAGTCCGATGTGCATGCTGTGCGACGATGAGAAGGCCTATCAGGCCTACATGAATTATCTCGACGCGATGGAGCGGCAGGGCAAGGCTGCCGATCCCAATGTCGCCGTCAACGCCGTGCTCGACGAGATGCAAGCGGCCGCGAATGCCGCCGCCAAAAAAGACGACCCGGCCAACGACAAGACCCTGTCCCCGTTCTTCTGCAGCCCGATCAATAAATGACCGATTTGACATCGCTGACGCTCGCCGAGGCCCGCAAGGGCCTTGCGGCCAAAACTTTCACGTCGCTCGAGCTGACCGACGCGCATCTTTCCGCGATGGAAGCTGCGCGCGTGCTCAACGCCTTCGTCATGGAGACCCCGGAGCAGGCCCGCGCCATGGCGCGCGAGGCCGACGGCAACATCGCCAAGGGCGATGCAGGTCCGCTCGCCGGCATCCCGCTCGGCATCAAGGACCTGTTCGCGACCAAGGGTGTGCGCACCACGGCGTGCTCGAAAATCCTCGGCAATTTCGTGCCGACCTATGAATCGACCATCACCTCGCAGCTCTGGCGTGACGGCGCCGTGATGCTCGGCAAGCTCAACAATGACGAGTTCGCGATGGGCTCGGCGAACGAGACCTCGTGCTTCGGTCCCGTCGGCAATCCCTGGCGGCGCGAGGGCTCCAACTCCACGCTCGTGCCGGGCGGCTCGTCCGGCGGCTCGGCCTCGGCCGTGGCCGCGCTGCTCTGCATGGGCGCGACCGCCACCGACACCGGCGGTTCGATCCGCCAGCCGGCGGCGTTCACCGCGACTGTCGGCATCAAGCCGACCTATGGCCGCTGCTCGCGCTGGGGCATTGTCGCCTTCGCGTCCTCGCTCGACCAGGCCGGTCCGATCGCGCGCAGTACGCGCGATGCGGCGATCCTGCTGCGCTCGATGGCTGGGCACGATCCCAAGGACACCACCTCGGTGGACATTCCCGTGCCGGACTACGAGGCCGCTATCGGCAAGTCCGTGAAGGGCATGAAGATCGGTATCCCCAAGGAATATCGTCTCGGCGGCATGCCGGCCGAGATCGAGAAACTCTGGACCGAAGGCGCGGCCTGGCTGAAGGCGGCCGGCGCCGAGCTCGTCGAGGTGTCGCTGCCGCACACCAAATATGCGCTGCCGGCCTACTACATCGTGGCGCCGGCGGAAGCCTCCT
>JAEWBW010000185.1 GCA_023390955.1 Pseudomonadota bacterium | reverse complement strand
CTGCCATACCCAGAAAGCCGGCGCTACAAAACAAGCGAACTCGCCTAGGTCGGCGCGTACCAGACCTTTATGCGGAATTTCCGCACATCAAGCTTCGGGCTCGCGTCACCATGATTATGGCGGAGGGCGTTAGCGAGCGGGAGGCAATACAGATCGCAATGCTAGAAGTAGGCTGGAAACCAGGTACTTCTGCCGAGATTGACCGCGTTCGAATGGTGCTTCGGCGGATGAGCGGGCGACGGACAGACATTCGTTCCACGGGTTTTGCTGACAGGATTACTGAAGAGCATATTATCGGAGATCTCCATTTCACCGGAGATCATCATGTTGGAAGCTACCATTCACGGCGTCGCGTGGCAGGCGATCCCCTATCAGCCGATTGCGCGCGCTGCTGCCATCGTGGGGCAGTCGGAAACGCGGGTCCACCGGCTGATCAATTCAGGAGCCCTACGGGCTGTGAAGCTAGCGGGCAAGACGCTGGTGACAACCGATAGTATCGTGGAATTTCTCGCTCGAGCGCGTCCCTGGTCTCCCGATCACGTCAAGACGTGTTCGATGAGAAGGGTGTGCTCTGTGGCAGAGAAGGCAGCCTAGGGCTTCAGCGACATAACGGAAGTTGCGATAGCAGACGGTCGATCGGAGCAGGTCGACCGACCGGCTCTGCGCGACTTACTGAAATGCGCGACTCAGCTTGCAGAAAAACGATGATTATCGCCCGCAGGTTTTGTGCGTCGAGGAGGCCGCCAGCATTATCGGTTGGCATGCATCAAAATGGAGAAGGATCCGGACATGAAGCGAGATGACATATTTCCATCAAAGTATCTGAAGGGCTCCGACCTCAATGGCCAGCCGAAGGTGGTGACGATCGAGCGGGTCGAGCGCCAGAAGCTTAAGGGACTCGACGGAAATGAGCAGGAAAAGGCCGTGATCTTTTTCCGGGGTGCCAAGAAGGCTCTCCCCCTAAACCGCACCAACTACGATGCCGTAAGTGGGATCGTCGGCAATGACGATACCGACGAATGGATTGGTCATCTAATCGAACTGTACTCCCAAAAAGAGCCTGTCGCGGGGACGTTGAAGGATTGTGTACGCATTCGCGCGCCTTCGCAGGCGACGCCCCGGAAGCCGACGGCAACAAAGTCCCCGCCGGCCGAGGGATTGGACGACGACATCCCGTTCTAACCACGTTGGGGGGTCCGGTGATCCAGACGGCAATATCGCTCGCGCTTAAGGGGCTGGCCGTCTTTCCTTGCCGGCCACGGGACAAACGCCCAGCGACGGCGAACGGCGTGAAGGACGCCACCATCGATCTGGAGATCATCAGACTCTGGTGGCGTCGAGCGCCGGACTTGAACGTGGCTTTGGCGACCGGGACCACGTCCGGGGTCTTCGTGGTCGATCTCGACGGCATTGATGCGGAAGCTGAGCTCCGCAAGCTCGAGCGGGAGAACGGTCCGCTTCCTTTCACGGTCGAAAGTATCACAGCGCGAGGACGGCACGCGTTCTTCAGGATGCCCGAGGGGACGGTACGCAATTCGGCCAGCAAGATCGCACCTGGCATCGACGTGCGGGGAGATGGCGGTTATGTCCTCGTACCGCCGAGCTTACATCCCTGCGGTCGAAGATATGCGTGGTCAGTAGACAGCGCCAAAGAGTTCGCCTCCGCGCCGGAATGGCTCCTCGCCAAGGTCGTCGAGCGTCCCAACGTCAAAATCTCGTCACGCCAACCATGTGAATGGCGCGATCTAATTACTGGGGTCGTCGCTGAAGGCCAACGCAACACGGTCGCCGCACGACTTTGTGGGTACTTGCTTCGACACGCTGTGGATCCGGTCGTTGCACTGGAACTCCTGCGGCTCTGGAATGGGGCGCATTGTCGTCCGTCCTTGCCGGACCGCGAGATCGAACGCATTGCGGAGTCGATCGCGGGGATCGAACTGCGGAGGAGGATGGGCCGTGACCGGCGGTAGCAATGTCTTGCGCTTGGCCGATCTGCAGGCTGATGAGCCGGCGTGGCTCGCCGAGTGCATCCATGGCGAGAGGGGCCAACCGCTTTCGGTGCTGGCTAGTGTTTTGGTTGGATTACGACACGAGTATCCGGATGCATTCTCGTTTGACGAGATGCTGCGTGTAGCAGTGCTCAGGCAGGCCCTCACCGAGAGGCCAGACTGCGTTCCGAGACCATGCACCGACGTTGATGTCGGAACGGTGCAAGAGCGCCTACAGCAGCTTGGTTTGAAGCGGATCAGCAAGGACGTGATGCATCAGGCGATCGAGATTCGCGCTCACGAGTGCCGCTTTCATCCCGTGCAGGACTATCTCAATACTCTGGAGTGGGACGGTGTCGCACGCCTTCAAGGCCTATTCCCAACCTATTTTGGAAGCAAAAGTACTGCGTACGAGCAAGAAATCGGCTCCATGTTCTTGATCAGTATGGTTGCGCGCATCTTTGCGCCGGGCTGCAAAGCTGATCATCTGCCGGTGCTCGAGGGCGCTCAAGGCACGCTCAAATCGTCGGCGTGCCGAGTGCTCGGAGGCCCATGGTTCTCGGACAGTCTGCCAGACGTTACCGCGGGAAAGGACGTTTCCCAGCACTTGCGAGGAAAGTGGTTGATTGAGGTATCTGAGATGCATGCGATGAGCCGCGCCGAGGCTACCCAGCTCAAGGCCTTCATAAGCAGGTCCATCGAGCGCTATCGACCGAGCTTCGGGCGGATAGAGGTCATCGAGCCCCGGCAATGCGTCTTCATCGGAACGACTAACAGAGATAGCTATCTCCGCGACGAGACCGGCGGGCGTCGGTTCTGGCCAGTGAAAACAGGGGTGATAGACATCGAAGGCTTAGGAAGAGACCGCGATCAGCTTTTTGCTGAGGCAGTTCTCCGGTTCCGGACAGGGGCGCCATGGTGGCCAGATAAGAGCTTTGAGAAAGAATACATCATGCCCGAGCAGGCAGCTCGATATGAGTCGGATGCTTGGGAAGAGACGATCTCGACCTACCTCGCGAAACAGAACAAAGTGACGGTCGGCCAGGTGGCGCGTGACGCTTTAAGCATCGAAACTCCCAGGATCGGGACTGCCGACCAACGCAGGATTGCTGCGGCGATGGAGCAGTTGGGATGGTATCGCTTATCGGTAGATTCGGAAGGGAAGCGCTGGTGGACCAACAAGTGATCTACAGCGCACAGCACATGACAGCGCATTCCCTATTAGAGCCTTAGAAAAGATTTCCATGGGTCTATAAGGAAATGCGCTGTAGTCCGCTGTGCGCTGTCAGGGATGCCCCCGGTAATAGAGATATTGCGGCGGAGTTGACTGCTGACATCAGCTTGGCTCGCAGCTACCATCGTGGCGCTCGCGAGCCGGAGGTGCGCAATGGGAAGAACAGCGGGATCTGGTAACGCTGCGTGGCACGCATCAAGGGTGGAATCGGCCTTCCAGCGTGGCCACCGAAACAGACGAAAATGCACGGCTACTGCTCGGTGCACCGGTCAACAATGCAGGAATATTGCCATGAAAGGCGTTCCAGTATGTCTTAGACACGGGGGGCGTGGGCTGCAGGTCATCAGGAGGAATAGAGAGAAGATCCATGCCGCAGCTCGGCCCCGCTTCACCAAAAGTAACCGACGGTCCGACTATGACCCTCCGAGATGAGGTGCGGGAGGCTCTGCGCGCAGTTCTCTCCGATGCCACTGCGTCCGCGATGGCAAAGGCGTCGGCTGCGCGTACGCTGATCGAGCTCTTTGACGATGGAGGTGATCGAGGGTCTAGCCGCGCGTCGGAGATGAGTTTAGAGGAGCTGGACGAGGAGATCGCGAGATTGAGTCGATCCTGCCAAGCCCGCGAGCGATCTCGGCGGGCATAGCACCCGGCTCCATCGAGATGGGGCGGCATCGTAGTTAGCCCCCGTGTAACATCCTTCGCGATTGAAGATGGTCTCCGCGACTGTTGCGACCGTTCAGTCGCCGCCAATTCCAAGCCTTTTCATCACGCGCATCGCCGTCATCGGATTCCAAGCGCCGCCTCGGGGCGAGGGGATGCCGCGGTCCGTCAACTCCTGAGCGACCTCGCGGTAGGGCAAATCCCACAGAGTCCTTAAAATGGGCTCCAGACGGGCGTCCCGAGCCGCTGCAGCGGCTTTGTTGACGTCAGCCTGTCTCTGATTGCCGAGCCGCTTGCCGCGATGCTTGGCCTCCGCAAGGGCGAGGCGGGTCCGTTCAGCGATGACGCTGCGTTCCTTTTGCGCCACGGCAGCATAAATGTGCAGCATGAAGGGATCGACCTCCTTGCCCAACTCGGTGACGATGAATGGCACCCGTTTTGCCATCAAGCCGGCGATGAATGCCACGTCCCGCGAAAGACGGTCCAGTTTGGCCACCACAACAGGACACTTAAGCTTCTTTGCCTTCCGCAAGGCAGCAGCAAGCTGTGGACGCCGGTCCAATGCGTCTGCTCCTTTGCCGGTCTCCACCTCGGTAAACTCGCCAGCAATCTCCATCGCCTCATTGGTGGCGAAGGTCGAGACGAGGCGCCGCTGGCCGTCGAGGCCAAGCCCAGAGCGGCCCTGTTTCTCTCGAGAAACGCGATAGTAGGCGACAACAGGCTGTGACATCAACCATCTCGTAACATATCGACGAACGTCAGTATGTTACAAGGAAGCGCGGCTCGCAAGAGTCGGTCAAGAGAATGCTGAACTATCAGCGGGAGCACGTAGGTCAGAAGGACGATCGGAGGCCAGCTTCTGGCAAGGTGCGACCGCCAGGACAATCCGTTCCGACAGGTGCCGGTCGCCCCCTGGTGTCCGCCAAGCGCCGATGCCAGCACGATCGCAATGCACCGCGCCAAAATTTTTCAGTCATAAACTGCGAGCACGCCGCCGAACCTCCACCTGAGGTGATTCAATTTGACTCACTAGGGGCTATCCTGCACTCGGCGTCGGCGGTCTTCTTGCCATCGGTCCCGGTGGCCGCTAGGTCTTGGCGGACACTGCCGGCTATGGAGCCCGAGTGCCAGCGGCGTTAATCGCCGCCGTGGGAAGGGCCTTAGTCGGCGGTGTTGTCCGGACCGTGAGTGTCGCGGCACTAATCGCCTTCGACAATCTTGATCGGCATATTGAGATCGATCAGGCGGGCTTGCAGCAACGACAGCGACAGCATGTCTTTCGCGTCGACATAGTGCGTGTTGTCGCCGGGATGGGACCCGATGTTGAACTCCAGGAGCGGTCCGCGCCCGGATTCGTTCTTAGGACCGAGGTCGATCTTTTGAAGTAGGTGGTAAGCCCGAGCTAGCGGACCATCTTCGCTGTCGAAGCAGTCCTCCCAGAAGCGCGCACTCATGGGGCGGTCGAAGTCCGCTGGCTCTATCAAATGCGATGAACAGACTTTCTCGAGCTCGCTGCAGGTCGAGTGCGGGATACCCTTTCTGACAAAGAACGCTCTCCACGTTGGCGGGGGAGGCGCAACGCTCCACGGTCCCAGCGTAAGCTGATACCCCTCATCTGGAATATCATGCCAATACATGGTCTCCGCCACTTGTGATGGAGACGCCAGCAGGGGTTGGCTTGTCCGTTGAATGAACGACCGTGCGTCCTTCACGAATGCCGCCGTCAGCATGGCACCGGCACCGATCAGAAATCCACGTCGAGATTGCAACATATAAAATCCTCCAAGACGCCAAACGCATCTGGAGGACTGGCGACCTACTGTTGCCCATGAGGGCCACATCGTCGTGCCACCGTTGCCGGTCTAAGGCTGGTTGGCGAGGCCGCTTGGGCCCTCTCAGGATGCAGAAATAATTTATGCGCGATCGCCGGGATAGTCAACTGACGCGGGCGAGCACGTCTCTTGGCCGCTGATGAAGTGAACGTCGCAGGAAGCAGGGTTCAAGAATTTCCGGAGCAGAGGTGGGGAGGAAAAAATTGCGAAAAAGGATGCTCGTAATTTGCGCCACAGCGGCGTGAATGCAGTCGGCGGGCTTTCCTCAGGCCGGAAAGTAGGCGATCGCTCGAGGGCGGCGAAACCAATCTGCCGCTAATGGGCCGGCAAAAAGAGAGCCCCGACTTCTTGCGAAGCCGGGGCGGCTAAGTCTAGGAGGAAGGCATTCGTCGATTCGTTAGTCGCGGGCCGCAGCGACCGCTTTGATCTCAATGATCAGGCCCGGACGCGCCAAGCCGGCAATGTCGAGGATCGTCCATGTCGGGAAAGGACCCGGCACGTACTTTTCCTTGACCTTCATGAAGTCGGCCAAATGGGACGTCAGCCCGACGTGATAGGAAACCAACTCAACAAGGTCGCCCATCTCGCAGCCGGTCTCCTCGAGCACCAACTTCAGCCGCTCGAATGCGTTGACGAACTGCTGCTCCGGCTTCTCCGGGATCGTACCATCCGGGTTGAGGCCGATCTGGCCGGCCACGAAGACGAGGCCGCCGGCTTTCACTGCGGACGAATACTGAAACTTGTCGAAGATCGAGCCGCCGCCGGCTGCGGCGAACATCGGGTCGTTGGAGGCGTATGTCTTCTTGGTCATGGAACATCCTTACTTTCGATTGGTGGTTTAAAGGCGGGTGCCGGGCGCCAGTTCGAGACCGAGCAGGAGGCGACCGTAGGCCTCGGAGATCGGCTCGGGTTGAAGCAGGAAATGCGAGCTCATCGCGTGGATGTCGCGGAACAGGCGCTCTATCCGCGTGCCTTCCGGCAGCAGCGATCCGCCGAGCGACGCGAACAGCCGCTGCGCCGAAGTGAGCGCTTGGCGTGATGCAATGGCGACCTTCGTTCGGCTCAGGCCTCTTTCCTCGAGAGAAAGCGTTCCGCTCGAGCGGATCTGCTTTTCGATCGACGCCGTCTCGGACAACAGGAAGTCGCGCAGAAAGGCCATATTCGCAGCACTAGTTCCGGCGTCGACCTGGGCGATCTTGTCGTTGATCTGAGCCTGCTGGTTGCCGGAGCTGATGCGGCCCCGCATGATCTTGATGGCTTCCTCGCTGCAGGCGCTCGCGACGCCGAGGGTAGGGGCGAGGACCGACATGGCGTTCGCCGTGTTCAGCGGGAAATCGTAGACGGGTTCGGTGTTGGGGCAGGTGGGGTGCTTCTTTCCTGCCTGAAGCTCGGCCCAGTTCATGAAGCGATGCGAAGGTACGAACGATTTGGTGAGCGCGACGTTCTTGCTGCCCGTGCCGCGCATTCCCATCACGCGCCAACTCTGATGATCGATCGTGAACTCGGATTGAGGCACCAGCACCACGTGCGGGGCCGGCGCGCCGCCCTTGTCGGGGATGTTGACGAGGATGCCCAGCCAGTCGGAGACGTCGACGCCTGATGCGTATCTCCATCGACCGCTCAGTACGATTCCGTCCTGCGTCGGCTCGACGACGATGTCCTGGCCGACGCCACCGGTCAGCATCGGAACGATGGGAGAAACGCCGTCGGCGAAGACATCGGCCTGTGCTTCCGCGGAGAACTTGCCCAGCATGATGATGTTGGCGCTGGTCAATCCGGCGAGCCAGGCGCTCGAGGAGCAGCCTCTTCCGACGTGGAAGGTGGCCTCCCAGGCATACTGTGGGGAAACGCCGTACCCGCCGAAGCGGGAGGGCCGCATCAGATCGAACACGCCGGTCTCGAACAACCGTTCCGCGACGTCGGCTGGAATCCGGCGCGCTTCCTCAATCCGACCGGCCTGTTCGCTGAGCCATGGAACGAGCGCGGCAGTCTTCTCGATCACCTTTTCGGGTCCCGCTTCGATCGAAGCGGAGCCGGCGGTCCGTTGGGCCAAGGCCATTGCGATTGTCTCCTCTCGCGCTAACATTCCTCCGACGTATCCCGACCGTGCCTGGCCCGCTGTATCGCCGGATACCCGTAGGTCGCCCATTTCGCAGAATCGACGGATGCCCAGATGACGAAGAAGCCCGCGGCGACCTGGAAAATGACCGACTCGCTGGCGGCCAAGCTGCAATCGTTCGAAGGAAAGGTGCGGTTGCGTCGATATGCCGAAAATGAGCAGCTCTATCGCCAGGGCGAGATCAATTCCTGCTTCTACTTCGTGAAGTCCGGCCTCGTTCAGGTCTCCATCTTCCGACGGGACGGTACGGAGGTTGTGCTCGAGAACATGGGACCGAACGCGCTGTGCGGGGAAGGCGCGGCCTTCGACGGGCTACCCAGGTTCTCCAGCGCGGTTGCGATCGAGACGACCGAGGCTTTGGTGTTCGATACGGCCCGCATCGAAGGCCTCATGCGCGAGGACCCCGAGTTTGCGCTGGCATTGCTACGCTTGACCAGCCTGAAGCAGCGAATCCTTGCGCTCCGGCTCGAGCATCTGGTCTCCAATGATCCGGAGGAGCGGATCCTCGAGCTGCTCGGTCGCCTGAGCGAGATGTTCGCGGTCGATCACGAACGCGGCCGCAAGATACTGACGCACCTCACCCACGAACAGATCGCTTCGATGACGGGCACGTCTCGCGTAACCGTGACCCGTACTCTCGGACGATTGCGCGAGAGGGGCCTGCTTTCCGTCGACGACGGCTTCACGATTCTCATGAAGGACTTGCGCAAGTAGGGGCCTAGCCCGTCCACCAGAGTTCGTCGATGCGGCCGCCGTTTTCAGCGTCTTCGTAGGACAGCCGCGCGTATTTTCCCCCGTGATACAGTAGCGGGGTCGCCGGCGTCGCCGGACCGAACATCTCTTCGACGCGGCCGACGAGGATGCGGTGATCGCCGCCCGGATGTTCGGCGTCCAATCGGCAACGGAAGGTCGCGTTCGCGCCCTCGATCCACGGCACGGATTCGCTCTCCTGCCAGCGCCACGTTGGCTCCGCGAGAGGCCTCCCGGCGTGGTGCATCGAGACGTCCTGCTGCTCCGCGGACAGGATGTTTACCGAGAACGAGCCGACTTTGGCGATCCTCTCCGCCGTTTTGCTGGTCAGCGATGCACAGAACAGCAGCAGCGGCGGATCAAGGCTGACGGGCGTCAGCGAGTTCACGGTCATGCCAAGGGGCGAAGTGTCTCCCGCCACGGCGATCAACGTCACACCGGTGGTCAGCCTGCGGAACAGCGTTCGGAATTCCCGCGTGATGTTTCCGTCCATGGTCCAGATGTCTCCTGCGATCCGCCCGTTTTCGGGGCAGACGGCTATCGATCTCTAGTCCTCCGGTCTGTAT
>JAEWBW010000095.1 GCA_023390955.1 Pseudomonadota bacterium | reverse complement strand
CATATAGGCGACCAGCAGGTCCTTGGCCTGGAGCACGCCGATCGGCTTGTCGCGGTCGCCGTCGGAGACCGGAAAGCGCGAATGCGGGCTGTTGGCGATGAACTCGCGGATCACTTCCGGATCGTCGTTCAAATCGATCTCGTCGACCTCGGTGCGCGGCGTCATGACCGCGCCGACCGGACGATCGCCGAGCCGCATCACGCCTGCGATCATCTCCCGCTCGCCGGGCTCCAGCACGCCTGCGCTCTCGGCCTCGCTGACGAGATGATGGATCTCGTCCTCCGACACCTTCTCCTCCGCCTTGCCGCCGCGGCCGAGCAGGGTGAGGATCATTTTTCCGGAGAGATCGAGCAGGAACACCAGGGGCAGTGAGACCCTCGCAAGCAGGTGCATCGCGGGGGCGACGCGGACCGCGATGCTTTCGGGATCGCGCAGCGCCACCTGCTTCGGCACCAGCTCGCCGACGATCAGGGTGGCATAGGTGATGAGGGTCACGACGATGCCGACGCCGACGATGTCGGCGATGCCGGCCGAGAGGCCGAGCTCGATCAGCCATTGCGTCAGCCGCTGGCCAAGCGTGGCGCCCGAGAACGCGCCGGAGAGCACGCCGACCAGCGTGATGCCGATCTGCACCGTCGAGAGGAATTTTCCGGGATCGGCCGCAAGGGTCAGCGCGCGCTCGGCGCCGCGCACACCCTTGGCCGCAAGCAAAGAGAGCCTAGCGGGCCGGGAGGAGACCACCGCCAGCTCCGACATGGACAGCAAGCCGTTGATGACGATGAGGACGACGACGATCGAAAGTTCGATGGATAACATTGCGTACGATTTGAAGGATTAACGGTCCGGCGGACGCCGGCCGAAACCCTTATATATGAAGTCCGGGCAAGGATTGCCCGGCTTCAACCAAATTGTCGCAGGTAACACCCCGCCCGGTCGGAGGTTCCAAACGGTGCCGTGGTGCCTCAGAACTCGCCGTGCAGGCGCCCCGTGAAGATCGAGACCGGGCCGCGGTCGGCATTGTAGGCGGGGTTGGTGATGAGCTGGTAGTCGGCGGTGAAGGTCAGCATCTTGTTCAGAGCCAGCGCATAATAGGTCTCCAGCACGCGCTCCTTGCGGTAGTTGAGCTGGCCGTCACCGATCAGGGGGCCGAGGCCGCCGGCGGCGATGAAGTCGCGATGATCCTGCGAGAGCGCGTTGATGGCGCCGGCGATGCCGACGACGTCGTCGGGCCGGCCCCATTTGGTGCCCTTGATCGAGGTGCCCATCGACAGGCTGCGGTCGATGTCGGTGAAAGCCATGATCTCGTTGCGGCCGTTATTCCAGCTCCAGCGGCCGAACAGGCCGATGTCGTCGGTGATCGCCTGCTCGACGTTGAACGCGTAGCCGTATTTGATGCGCCCGCGCCGGGTCTGGCTGATGTCGACGCCGAACGCCGGATTGTCCAGCGTCTCGCGATAGCTGCCGGAGAACGCGCTGTTGACGAAGCCGAGAACGCGCAGCTTGCCGGGCTGGCCGAACAGCGTATGGCGCGTCTCGAGCTCGGCGACATATTCACCGCGCTGGCCGACCCTCGTGTCGAAATTGTTCGAGTTGGACTCCGCGCCCATCAGGAAATACCCGGCGCGCAGCGCCCATTGCTTCTGATTGAGCTCGGCGGTGGCGCCGTAGCCGAGGCCCAGCCTGTCGGCGGCATAGTCGAACGCGCCGGAGGCCCAGATCGACCAGTTGCTGAAATCCTTGCGCGGATCATGCGCGTAGGCATTGCCGTCGAACATGTCGACGACGGAGAATTTGCCGACCTGCACGGTGAGGCGCGAGACGTCGGCCTTCCCGGCCAGTTGAAACTGTCCGCTGGCCAGCTCTTCCTGCTCGCCGCCGAAGCCGAAGGTGTGGCGCACGAACAGCCGCGACGGATTGAAATGCGGGTAGGGGAAGCCGGACTTTTGCGCTTCGCCGTTGGGGAAGCCCGCCGCGCCCGTGGTGTTGTTGAAGCCAAAGCCCTGCAGCAGCTCGGGATTGAAGTAGACCTCGCCGCCGTCCCAGAGACGTGCGTTCAGATAGAGCGAGTTGCTCCAGGTCTGCTGCAGATCAGGGCGGGTCGTGAAGCTGTTCGGTCCGGTGTAGCGCGCCGGGAATGCGGGATGTCCCTGCGCCAGGAAGGTCGACTGGCCGTGGATTTCCCAGCGACTCGACTCCGGGTCGGTGACATCTGACTTCGGGTTGTAGGTCGGCACGCCCGGCCAGTCGATCTTGCGATTGAGGCCGACGCGCAGGCTCTGGAAATCCATCGAGGACGCGTATTGCGCGCCGGACGGGAAGGTCACGTTGGCGTTGTCGAACTTGCTGTAGAGATATTCGAGCCGCGCGCTCCAGTGTGGCGCGAAGGCATATTCGACGCCGCCGCCAGCGGTCCAGCCGAACCGCGTGTGCAGCACCTTCTCTTCATTGCCGCCGTCAGGCGTCTGCAGGAATCGCTCGCCGGCGAAGGCCGCGCCGCCGGTCGCGTAGAACAGCCAGGCGCCGGTGGTGTAGCCGAGCCGCGCGCGCAGGCTCGCGACGTAGTCCCAGCGCTCCTCCGCACTCGACAGCCCGGTCGTGACCGACGACACCACCTTGTTGGAGAGCAGATAGTTCGGAAAGCTGATGTCGCCTTCGAGGCCGAGCAGCAGGCCGGAATTGAGCCGCCAATTGTAGCCGGCCTGCACGCCGCCGATGGCGCCGCCATAGACGTTGTGAACGGTCGCGACCGTCGGATCGGTCAGCGTCGCGGAGGAGGCGCCGCGGCTGTAGCCGGCATGGGCGCCGATATAGAGACCGGTCCAGTCATAGACCTGCTTCCAGGCGGGGGCCTTCAGCGGCAGGACCTTTGCCGGAACGTCGGCCGCGTGGCCGGCGGCAGGCAGGATCAGCACGCCCGAGGCGATCGCCGCGGCCGTGCGCAAAAACCGGTGTCGGTGATCTCTCAACGTCAACGCACGCCCCCAAACGCGAATCGGCCCGAACCGCCCCGATATCCCTGCCGATTCGGGCAGGTCTGTCATCAGGTCCGGGTCGTTCACCCGTTCTCGCCCGATGGCCTCGATTCAGCGCGGCCTGGTCCCAAGCCCCTGTACCTGTTGCAAACGTTATTGCGATTAATTCGCAATAGCAACTGGCGCGGATTGCCGCAGATGACGGTTCGCATCGTTATGTGACGGGACTGCAACAAATTCCCGGAGCCCAAATGGAAGACCCCGCCCGGGGGGACAACCGGGCGGGGTCAGGGGCACGACACGGGGTGGATGAGGCGCCCGTGTCGGACGCAGGATCCACTTGAGATCGGCCTCAGGTACTCAATCAGTAACAGGTACGAACGCGGCCAACGTACTGGCCGAAAGCGTTGTACTGGGCGACCCAGCCGCAGCGGTGATAGCCGTAGTAATAGGGGTCGTTGCTGGCGGCGATCGCGGTGCCGACGATGGCGGCGGTGGCGAGGCCGGCGCCGATGGTCCAGCCGATCGGGGGCTTGGCTTCGGCCTGGGTGGTGGTGGACACGATGCTGCCGGTCACGGCGAGGGCGGCGAGAGCGACACCGAAAAGCTTGGTCTTGATCGACATTGTAAACTCCATCCGGGTTGAGGCGGTCCGTTGTGGCCCGCGTGCTCAGTTGGACGGAGGCACCTGCATTCGGGTTCGAAAGCCGAAATTCGACGCCGGGATTTCAGAAAATTTCTGAATATTTTCAGTCGGATAGGGGCTCTCCGAGAGGGCCCGAACCCAGCCTCTTCACGGCGAAGTTATCGACCTCGGCGAGCAGCTCGCAAAAGGCGCGGGCGCCCTGGTCGATCAGTTGCTCGCCCTTTGCTCCGGACCCCAGTGTGGCGTTGCCGACGGCGCCGCTGGGATGCAGATCCTGCGCTTGCCAGGCAAACGGCGCCGGCCGCTGCGTCGATAGCCAGCGATATTGCTGCTCCATCGCGATGCTGCTCGAGGGAAAATCCGCGATTGCGTCGGTGCGCACCTGGTCGGGATAGCGCGCCAGCATGATCGAGGTCTCGACCGCGCCGCCATGGATGCCGTGACGCACTTCGTCGGCGGCAAACAACTGCTCCGCGCCAGACAGGCGCGACCACGAGGTCGTCACCACGAACATCTTCTGATGTGCGCGCAGATCCTGCGCCACCAGCATCATCGCCGCGCTGTTGCCGCCATGGCTGGTGACGATGACGAGCTTCGTCACGCCGCGCCGCGCCACATCCTCGCCGATGGCTGTCCACTTCCGCAGCGCGATTTCGGTCGGCAGCGTCTGCGTGCCCGGATAGTCGATATGCTCGGTGGAAATCCCGACGGGCTCGACCGGCAGGAAGGTCACCGGAGAATTCTCCGGCAGCAATGTGCGCACGCGCGCCAGATAGGCGTCCGCGATCAGCACGTCGGTCTCGAACGGTAGATGCGGGCCATGCTGCTCGGTTGCCGCCAATGGCAGCACCGCGATCCAGCGCGAAGGTTCCGATGCGCCGGTCCGGCTCCAGTCAATCTCGGTCCAGTCGCGGGGCGGGAACGAATTCATCGAGGTTTCTTTGCACGAATTTGCGCGGTAGTTTGGTGTTCTCAAGGGGACGCGGCTCGGCCGGCCGCGTCCCCCGAGTTTTCGTACTTATCATGGGCCGGAACGATCGACGGAGTCCAATCATGCGCCCCATCCATCTCAGGCGAGCGTTAACGGCGGCCTTTGTTGCCGTATCGGCCGCGAGCCCGTCGGCGCGGGCCGAGACGCTGGACAAGATTTCCTTCGGCACCAACTGGGTCGCCGAAGCCGAGCATGGCGGCTTCTTCCAGGCGGTCGCAGACGGCACCTACAAGAAATACGGCCTCGATGTCACCATCGTGCCCGGCGGCCCCAACGAGAACAACCGGATGCTGCTGATCGCCGGCAAGATCGATTTCTTCATGGCCGCGAACACGCTGATGTCGTTCGACGCCGTCACCAACAACGTCCCCGTGATCACGATCGCCGCGATCTTCCAGAAGGATCCGCAGGTGATGCTGACGCAGCCGGACGCCAAGGTTGCCAAGATCGAGGATCTGAAGCCGCTGACGCTGTTCGTCTCCAAGGAGGGCATGACCAGCTACTTCCAGTGGCTGAAGTCCGAATATGGTTTCAGCGAGAAGAATGTCCGGCCCTACAATTTCAACCCGCAGCCCTTCATCGCCAATCCCAAGAGCGCCATGCAGGGCTATGTGACCTCGGAGCCGTTCGCGGTGGAGAAGGCCGCGGGCTTCAAGCCGAACGTGCTGCTGCTCGCCGACTACGGCTTCAACACCTACTCGACGCTGATCGAGACCCGCCGCGATGTCGTGGAGAAGAAGCCGGACCTCGTGCAGCGCTTCGTCGATGCCTCCATGATCGGCTGGTACACCTATATCTACGGCGATAATTCCGCCGGCAACGCCATGATCAAGAAACTCAATCCGGAGATGAGCGACGATCTCCTGGCCTATTCGGTCGCCAAGATGAAGCAATATGGCATCGTCGATTCCGGCGACAGCCTGAAGAACGGCATCGGCGCCATGAGCGACGAGCGCTACACCTCCTTCTTCGAGAAGATGGTGAAGGCCGGCGTCGTCAAACGCGATCTCGATTATCGAAAATCCTACACGCTGCGCTTCGTCAACAAGGGCGTCGGCGTCGAGCTGCGTCCGGCAAAGCCCTGACGCGGCGCGAAGAAGCCTGGCCATGGCGGATGTCAAATCTTCGTCCGGGATCGATGCCGGGCTGACGGCGCTGGCCGTCAGCCTGCGTGGCGTGACGAAGACCTATGACAACGGCGTGGCGGCGCTCGGACCGTTCGATCTCGCCGTGCGCAAGGGCGAGTTCATCTCGCTGCTCGGACCATCCGGATGCGGCAAGTCGACAGCGCTGCGCATCATTGCCGGCCTGAGTGCGCCGAGCGCGGGAACGGTGCGGGTCGCGCGCCACGAGGGCGTGCCGCAGCCCGGGCATGGCATCGGCTTCGTATTCCAGGAGCCGACCTTGATGCCTTGGGCCAGCGTGCGCGACAACGTGCGGCTGCCGCTGAAGCTTGCGGGCGTCGCCGGTGACGAGGCCATTGCGCGCGCCGATGCTGCGCTCGCCAGCGTCGGGCTCGCCGACTTTGCAAAAGCCTTTCCCCGCGAATTGTCCGGCGGCATGAAAATGCGGGTGTCGCTGGCGCGCGCGCTCGTCACCGATCCCGATATTCTCCTGATGGACGAACCGTTCGCCGCGCTCGACGAGATCACGCGCTTTCGCCTCAACAACGATCTGCTGATGCTGTGGCGTGCGCTGGGCAAGACCGTCATCTTCGTCACCCATTCCGTGTTCGAATCCGTCTATTTGTCGCAGCGCGTCGTGGTCATGACGGGACGGCCCGGCCGCCTGCAGGCCGACATCCGCATCGAGACCGTCGAGCCGCGCAGCGAGGCGTTTCGCACCTCGACCGCTTACGGCGATTATTGCCGCAGGGTCTCGGACGCGCTGGCGCCCTCTTATTCCGGGCAGTCGGTGCTATGAGTGCAGAACCGGCCGCGACGTCATCGGGCAACGGCGCGCTTCGCATCGTGCGCTACGCGCTGCCGGCCGTCGTGTTCGCCGCGGGCATCCTGACTTGGGAGCTCGTGGTCCGGATCTGGCAGATCCCGCCTTATGTGCTGCCGGCGCCGTCTGCGGTGCTCACCAGCCTGGTCAACGACTGGGACGTGCTGTCGCGATCGCTCGCCGCCACGCTGCTGACTACGCTCGAAGGTTTCATCGCGGCCAGCATCGGCGGCATCGCGCTGGCGTTCCTGTTCAATGTGTCGAAATGGGTCGAATACTCGCTGTTCCCCTACGCGGTCGTGCTGCAGGTGACGCCGGTGATCGCGATCGCACCGCTGCTCCTGATCTATCTGGACCAGGAGACCGCGGTCGTGGTCTGCGCCTTCATCGTCGCCTTCTTCCCGGTGCTGTCGAACACCACGCTCGGCTTGAACTCGGTCGATCGCAACCTCGCCGGCCTGTTCCATCTCTACGGCGCCACGCGCTTGCAGACCCTGCGTCTGCTGAAACTGCCATCGGCACTGCCCTATATCCTGGGCGGCCTGCGCATCGCCGGCGGCCTGTCGCTGATCGGCGCCGTGGTTGCCGAGATCGCGGCCGGCACGGCCGGCGCCGGATCGGGGCTGGCCTACCGGATCGCCGAATCCGGCTATCGCCTCAACATACCCCGCATGTTCGCGGCGCTGGTTTTGCTGTCATTGGCCGGGATTGTCATCTATGGGCTGCTGGCGCTAATTTCGCATCTGGTACTGCGCCGCTGGCATGAAAGCGCGCTTGGAAAGGAAAACTGATGACCGCCGGTTCGATTTCATCCGAGAAGATCGATCTCCTGATCTACGGGCCGTCGCGGCCGATCCTGGAAAACGGCTTCTCCGATCATTTCGTCGTTCACAAGGCGGAGACGCATGGCGATCTCGACCGGCTGACGCCGGCGGTGCGGGAGAAAATCCGCGGCTGCGCGGTGACCTATCACACCGTGCGGGCCGACAAGGATTCCCTGTCGCGGCTGCCGAAGCTCGAGATGGTGGCGAGCTTTGGCGTCGGCTACGACCATATCGACGCCAAATGGGCGGGCGAGCACAACATCGTCGTCACCAACACGCCCGACGTGCTGACCGAAGAGGTCGCCGACGTCGCGATGGGCCTGCTGCTCGCCACCTTGCGCGAGTTCATCAAGGCGGACCGTTACGTCCGCTCCGGCCTCTGGCAGACCCAGAACTATCCGCTCAGCGTCGGCTCGCTGCGCGATCGCAAGGTCGGCATCGTCGGCATGGGCCGGATCGGCCAGGCGATTGCGCGCCGGCTCGATGCCTCGCTGGTGCCGGTGGTCTATCATTCGCGCAATCCGTCCAAGGACGTGTCCTACAAGCACTATCCCGACCTGATCGAGATGGCGAAGGCGGTCGATACGCTGATGGTGATCGTGCCCGGCGGCGCCAGCACCAACAAGATGATCAATGCCGAGGTGCTGAAGGCGCTCGGCCCGCGCGGCGTGCTGGTCAACGTGGCGCGCGGCTCCGTCGTCGACGAGCCGGCGCTGGTGCAGGCGCTCAAGTCCGGAACGATTTTGGCCGCGGGCCTCGACGTGTTCGCCGCCGAGCCCAACGTGCCGGACGAGCTCAAGACCATGCAGAACGTTATTCTGCTTCCGCATATCGGTTCGGCCTCCGTGGTGACGCGTAACGCCATGGATCAGCTCGTGGTCGACAATCTGAAGGCCTGGTTCGCCGGCAAGCCGCCGCTGACGCCGGTTGCTGAAACGCCGGTGAAGAGCCGCTGATGACCGCGCGCCGGATCTTTGCAATCGCGATCGCGGCCTGTGCCGCCGCGATCGGCCTTGCTCAGATCGGTCCTGCGCAGGCGCAGGATGCCGCCAGCCTGAAGAAGAACATGATCGGGCAGTGGGAGCTGTCGACCACCGAGCGCGGCAAGACCTGCGTCCTGACGCTCAAGGGCGATGCGGCCGGCCAGGCCCTCAAGCTCGATCTCGATCCGGCCTGCAAAACGGCGCTGCCCTTCACCAAGGACATCGCCACCTGGAGCATCAAGGGCCTCGACATCGTGCGTCTCCAGGACGCAACCGGTGAGTCCGTGATCGACTTCACCGAGGTCGAAGCCGGCATCTTCGAAGGCCTGCGCCAGGGCGAGGGCGTCTACATCCTGCAGGATCTCGCCGCAGCGCGCGCGATGGCCAAGTCCATGGATCAGATGATCGGCGACTGGGCCATGGTGCGCCGGAACGGACAGCCGGTCTGCGGCCTGACGCTGACCAACACCGAAGCGGGCCCGGACAATTTCCAGGTCTTCCTCAAGCCGAAATGCGACCCCGCGATCGCGCAGTTCAATCCGACGCAGTGGCGGCTCGAGCGCGGCCAGATCATCCTGATGTCGAAGGCGGGCGATACCTGGCAGTTCGAGGCTGACGACAACGCGCAATGGCGCCGCGTCCCCGACACGGCCGATCCCCTGATCATGCTGCGGCAATAAGCATGATCCGGAAAAGTGTGCAGCGGTTTTCCGGCAAGATCATGCGCAGACAACAGCTAAGGCGCGATGATCTCATCGCGCTTTAGCCGCCGGCCGAGGCCAGCGGCTATCTCCTTGCATGGGCGAGAGCGTTACGCGGCGCGCGGCGTGCGGCGCGCCTTGGCCATCGTCGTCATCTCCTTGCGATATTCGCTCCGGTGCATCGTCCGGTTCTCGACGGTGGTGAAGTGGCGCGCCTTCGTGCGCGAGCCGTGGATCTCGCCGATGGACTTTCCGTCGCTCACGATCTGATAACCGTTCTTCAAGGTCTGGAATGGGCGGTTGACCTTCTTGAGATGGTCGAACCGCACCGAGCCCGGCTTGTGAAAGGATTCGAAGAACGCGGGGTAGACGAAATCGCTGACCTCGATCCCGTCGATCGCATAGGTCTCTTCCTCCACCGCGTCGCACATCTCGTAGGCGTAGAACTTGCCGTCATCATGCTGTGCCCAGAGCTGGGCGGCGGGATCGATCAGCATTTCCAGCAGCTCGTGGGACGCGGTGACGCTGACCTTCTCGCCGGCGCCGATCGTGGTCTTGACGAACACCTTCGAGACCGGCTGCCCGTTCTTGGTGAGGTCGTGATAGCCGAGCGCGTTGGCCTCGTCGGCATCGTCGAGGAAGACGATCTGCCATTCGTCGGGCTTGGCCTTCTTGGTGACATACAGCTTGGCGGGATATCCCCACACCGGAACGAAGTCGCGCTCGAGCTGCTTGTTCAGCGCGGCGACCAGCTTGGTCAGGTCGACGCCGAGCGGCGTCGTGGCGAGATTGATGCATGCGATGGTGGGGAATTTCCCCTGATTGAAGGCTGCGGCTCTGATGATCTTGACCATGTGCTCCTCCACGAAGCGGCTGTGTTGCCTTGAGTGAAGTTCGCTGGCGAAGTTGCGATCGTCCGGACCTTCCGTCCGGAATCGGATTCAGGCTTCTGTGACAGTGCACCGCCGGTCATGTATGTGCCGTCTGTCTGATGTTTGGGGGACGCTTCAGTCCCCGTGGCGAAGCCGATCCGCTTCGCTTGGCGCGTGTAGCGCCGACAATTCATGCCGAAAAATTGCATGCGGTAGTGACATCTGAATGCACGACTATAAGTAGCGCCGCGACATTTTGTCAAGCAGGCGACGGCCGGGCCCTCTTCCGCAGGAACGGCGAAACGGCGTGAACGTTGGCTACCTCGATGATTTCATTGAGAGCGTTCCAATGGCAAAGCATGTGCTCGCGATCGGCATCGAACCCGGCCAGGCCGACTACAGCGGATTCCCGCAGCTGACGCCGGAGCTCGTGCGCAACTACATCGAGGCGCAGCTTGTGCGCCTTGCCGACCTCGGCTACGAGGTGACGAGCTGCCTGATCGATCCCGATGCGACGGCCGAGGCCAGCGTTGCGGCCGCGCTGCGCGAGCAGACGTTTCACTGCGTCGTGATCGGCGCCGGCCTGCGTGAGCCGAAGGAGCGCCTCGTGCTGTTCGAGAAGGTGCTCAACCTCGTTCACAGCCTCGCGCCGGACGCCGCGATCTGCTTCAACACCACGCCCGCCGACACCGCCGAGGCGGTGCAGCGCTGGATCGCGCCGTGATCGCAGTTGCTGTCGCGCGAATCTGATCTCGCGCGCAGCCGTCCGTTGACTGGAGCCGCCCCGTCGCCGATCATTCCCACAATCATCACCGGTGGGAATGCTTTTCATGTCGAGATTTGTGCCGCTGCTTGTCCTGGCAATGATGCTCGCGGGTTGCGGCATGGTGGACGCCGTGAAGAACGGGCTCGCATACGTCAAGGCGGTAGAGACCGACGTGGAGCAATCGACCGGCGTGAAGCCGGAAGTCGCCTTCAACTGGCACAATGGCCGCCTGACGAATGTGACGGTCCAATTCCCGCGCCTCTACCAGGACAAGCCACTGAGCGACCTCGCAGGCCTCGTTCGCGAGATCGTCATCAAGGATTTCAAGCAGACGCCGGACAAGATCGTGCTGGCGTTCGCGGTCGAGAAGTGATGGGTCGGCCAACCGGCCGGCGCCCGATCGAGAACGTCAGTTGCATTTCCCGACGGTCCCGCTGGCTGCTCCGGCCTCGAAATCACCCGGCGTAATGCCGCGTCCATCGAACAACACGGCGATCTGGCCGCCGATGCCGAATTGCTCGAAATTGCGTCGGCGTTGATTGAGGATCTGCACGATATTCCATTCGTCATGCGATCCCGCGCTGAACGCCACTGAGGCGCGCAGAGCGTAGTAATTGCGAAAGCCGCGTTTGCTCAGCCTGCCGGCGGTCACCGCCTTCGCGAGGTCCGGATCGGATGCGAGGCGCTGATCGAAATAGGCCTCGATCTTGTCCGCGTCTGCCGTGCCGTTGAGCGCGAAGAACTGCGCGAAGTCGGTCGGCCCGGCGAAATAGAAGAAATCGAGATCCTCGCCATAGCCACCGCGCCCTTCGAGGATCTGGGTCCACATATACATGTAGTCTGCGCCCGTCGCGGTCTCCGGCAGATTGCCTTCTGCGCCGGGATTGAGGACCCACGCCGCGGACGGACCAAGGCGCCGTTCGATTCGTTCCTTGGTCTGTTGCGCCACGTCGCGGTTCACGCCGTAATAGCCGCCACCGAGCGTGGAGATCGGAATGCTGAGATAGCCGGTCATCTTGCCGGTGGCGCGCTGGTCGGCAAGGGTCTGCCTGACACGTGCGACATTGGCGGTAATGGCGTCCTGGTTGGCCGCGGTGACGCAATAGCAGACCTTGGTCACGGTGCAGGCCGTCACCCTCTCGGCCGCCGTGGGCCAGATGGTGTTGAGGAGTTGCGCAAGGCGCGCGCCGCCCTTCGCGAGCTGATCGCGCTTGGCGAG
>JAEWBW010000076.1 GCA_023390955.1 Pseudomonadota bacterium | reverse complement strand
GGCTCGACTATCGCGCGATGGCGAAGGGGTGAGAGCTTATGGGTGAGGTGAGCACGCTCGTCAGGCTCCCTCCCCCCTTGCGGGGGAGGGTAGGGGAGAGGGGTGGCCACGAACTCCGATCTCGCCTGAGGCCACCCCTCTCCCTAGCCCTCCCCCGCAAGGGGGGAGGGGACATAGCTGCGCGTGCCGATAGATTTTCGTTCAGGAGCGCCCGATGCTGACAATGATCGGCAAGCGCCTGATGTTCGCGATACCCTCGCTGATCGGCGTCGTCATCGTCACCTTCCTGCTCACGCGCGCGCTGCCTGGCGATCCCGCCGCCTATTTCGCCGGTCCCGCCGCGACCAAGGAAGCCGTCGAGCAGATCCGCAAGAAGCTCGGTCTCGACAAGCCGCTGATCGAGCAGTTCTTCCGCTACACCAACGATCTCGCTCATGGCGATTTCGGCAACTCGCTCACCACGGGCCAGCCGGTCGCGACCGAGATTCGCAACCGCCTGCCGGCCTCCGCCGAACTGACGCTGCTCGGCCTCATCGTTTCCGTCGTCATCGCGATTCCGCTCGGCGTGCTGGCGGCGACACGGCCGGGCTCGTGGATCGATCACCTCTGCCGCATCACGACGACGGCAGGCGTATCTCTGCCGGTGTTTTTCACGGGCCTCGTGCTGGTCTATGTCTCCTATTTCCGGCTCGGCTGGTCGCCCGCGCCGCTGGGACGTCTCGACGTATTTTATAGCGCGCCGCCGACGGTGACCGGCTTCTATCTGATCGACACGCTGATCGCGCGCGATCTCGAGGCGTTCCGCTCGGCGCTGAGCCAGCTCCTCCTGCCGGCGACGACGCTTGCGATCTTCTCGCTGGCGCCGATCGCGCGCATGACGCGCGCCTCGATGCTGGCGGTGCTGGCGTCCGAATTCGTCCGCACCGCGCGCGCCAGCGGCCTTTCGCCGGCGACGGTGATCGTCACCTACGCCTTCCGCAACGCGATGCTGCCCGTGATCACCACGCTCAGCATGGTGTTCTCCTTCCTGCTCGGCGCCAACGTTCTCGTGGAGAAGGTGTTCGCCTGGCCCGGCATCGGCTCCTACGCGGTCGAAGCGTTGATCTCGTCGGACTTCGCGCCGGTGCAGGGCTTTGTCCTGACCATGGCGGTCATGTATGTGCTGCTCAATCTCGTGATCGACATTCTGTATGGCGTGATCGATCCGCGCGTACGGTTGGAGGGCTAACTTATGAGCTCGGTTGCACCTGCCGTTGAACCCGTCGGTCCCTCGCGCACGTCGGGGTTCGTCGCGATCCTCGAACAGACCCGCTACGTTCTCGGCGAGAACAAGGTCACCGGCTTTGCCTTCGCGCTGCTGATCCTGATCCTCGCTTGCGCGATCGTCGGCCCCTATGTGGTGCCATATGATCCGCTCGCCTCCGACACCGCCGCCGCGCTGAAGCCGCCGTCGGCGGCGCACTGGTTCGGCACCGACCAGCTCGGCCGTGACATCTTTAGCCGCGTCATCGTGGCAACACGTCTCGATACCTTCATCGCGGTCGCCTCCGTCGCGCTGGTGTTTCTGATGGGCGGCCTTGCCGGCATCGCCGCCGGCTATTTCGGCGGCTGGACCGATCGCATCGTCGGCCGCATCGCCGACACCATCATGGCGTTCCCGCTGTTCGTGCTGGCGATGGGCATCGTCGCGGCGCTCGGCAACACCGTGCAGAACATCATTCTGGCCACCGCGATCGTGAATTTTCCGCTTTATGCGCGCGTCGCGCGGGCCGAGGCAAACGTTCGCCGCAATGCCGGCTTCGTCCAGGCGGCGCGGCTGTCGGGCAATGGCGAATTCCGCATCCTGCTGGTGCACATCCTTCCCAACATCATGCCGATCATGATCGTGCAGATGTCGCTGACCATGGGCTACGCCATCCTCAATGCCGCCGGCCTCTCCTTCATCGGCCTCGGCGTCCGTCCGCCGACCGCGGAGTGGGGCATCATGGTCGCCGAAGGCGCGGGCTTCATGGTCTCTGGCGAATGGTGGATCGCGTTGTTCCCCGGCCTTGCTTTGATGATCGCCGTGTTCTGCTTCAACCTCCTCGGTGACGGCCTGCGCGACATCGTCGACCCGCAGCGGAGGACGTGATGGTTGCTGTCACGAATCTCTCATGTGAGGAGGCCACAGCTCTCTCATTCCCTCCCCCCTTGCGGGGGAGGGGCAGGGAGAGGGGTCGCCACGAACTCCGACTTCGCTTGGGGCCACCCCTCTCCCCAGCCCTCCCCCGCAAGGGGGGAGGGAGCGATAGGCCGGTGCCGGCCTCACACGCAAATTTCCGCCAAAAATTCCTCAGCGATTCCAATCCCATCCCTACTGTGCATGGGGTTGTTTTCGGCCCTTTGAGTGACGGGAGGCGCGCATGACCGCCCAGCCGCTGTTCGACGTCCAGGATCTCACCGTCGAGTTCACCACCCGCCGCGGCATCGTGAAGGCGGTGCAGCACGTCAACATCTCCGTCGCCAAGGGCGAGACGCTCGCCATCGTCGGCGAGTCCGGCTCCGGCAAGTCGGTGACGTCATACGCCGTGATGCGCATCCTCGACCGCGCCGGCAAGATCGCCGAGGGCTCGGTGATGTTCTCCGGCATCGACGTCAAGGCCGCGACCGAAGAGCAGATGCGCGACCTGCGCGGCCGCGAAGTCTCGATGATCTTCCAGAACCCGCGCGCCGCGCTCAATCCGATCCGCAAGGTCGGCGACCAGATCGAGGACGTGCTGCGCACCCATGTGCAGCAGGCGCAGGTCGCCGATCGCGGCGAGAAGGCGATCGAGGCGCTGGAGCAGGTCAAGATCGCCCGCCCGCGCGAGCGCTATCACGCCTATCCGTTCGAGCTCTCGGGCGGCATGTGCCAGCGCGTGGTCATCGCGCTGGCGCTCGCCTGCAATCCGCAGCTCCTGATCGCGGACGAGCCGACCACCGGCCTCGACGTCACCACGCAGAAGGCGGTGATGGACCTGATCGTCGAGCTGACCAAGCGCCGCGCGATGTCGACCATCCTGATCACCCACGACCTCGGCCTCGCCGCGGCCTATTGCGACCGCGTGGTGGTGATGGAGAAGGGAAGGGTGGTCGAGACCGCCAAGGCCGCCGACATCTTTGCCAACCCGCAGCACCCCTACACGAAGAAGCTGATGCGCGCGACGCCGCGGCTCGGCGTGAACCTGCGCGATCTGTTGCCGGAGGAGGATAACTCCGCCGCCGTCATGGCTGGGCCTGACCCGGCCGTCCAGCACACCTCGCAAGATGGCGCGAAGAGCGGCCAGCCGCTTCTCCTGATCGAAAAGCTGGTCAAGGAATATCCCCGCCAGGGCGCGACCGCCACGCTCGGAAAGCTGTTCGGCCGCAAGCCGCCGGTGGAGCCGGATGTGTTCCGCGCCGTCGACGGCATCAGCTTCTCGATCGGCCATGGCGAGAGCGTCGGCCTGGTCGGCGAATCCGGCTGCGGCAAGTCGACGACCTCGATGATGGTGATGCGGCTGCTGGACCAGACGTCGGGTCGCATCCAGTTCGACGGCGAGGAGATCGGCAGCATATTGCCGAGCGCCTTCGCCCGACTGCCGAAGCGCAGCCAGATCCAGATGGTGTTCCAGGATCCGACCGACAGCCTCAACCCGCGCTTCACGGCCGCGCGCGCCATCGCCGACCCGATCATGCAGCTCGGCGACATCAGGGGCCGCGACGCGCTGCGGACGCGCTGCGAGGAACTCGCGACCATGGTCGGTCTGCCGCACAATCTGCTCGACCGCTTCCCGCATCAATTGTCCGGCGGCCAGAAGGCCCGCGTCGGCATCGCACGAGCGATTGCACTGCATCCAAAGCTCGTCATCCTGGACGAGCCGACCGCGGCGCTCGACGTCTCGGTCCAGGCGGTGGTGCTCAATCTGCTGCAGGACCTCAAGGCGCGGCTCGGCATGAGCTACCTGTTCGTTTCGCACGATTTGAATGTGGTGCGCCTGCTGTGCGATCGTGTCATTGTGATGCGGACGGGGCGGATCGTCGAGGAAGGCTCGTCAGAGCAGGTCCTCAGCGATCCGCAGGACGACTACACCAAGGAGCTGCTGACGGCGATCCCGCATCCGCCGTTGCAGGTACACTGAGAGCGCACTGAGCTTGAGAGCGTGATGGCAAATCCCCTGGACGACTATATCGACGCCGTATCGACGGCCTTGGCGCTGCCGATCGAAGAGAGTTGGCGGCCCGCGGTGCGCGCCAATCTCGAGGTCTCTCTGCGCCTCGCCCGCCTCGTCGACGATTTCGCGCTGCCGGACGAGACCGAGCCGGCGCCGATCTTCACGGCATGATGCGGCCATGACGATGAAACCAGAGATGACGGCGGCCGAGATCGCCAAGGCGGTCGCAGGCAAGACGCTGACCGCGCTCGATGCGACGGAAGCCGCGCTCGCCCGCATCGCGCAGCACGACAAGACACTGAACTCCTTCACCGACGTCACCGCCGATCGCGCCCGCGCCAAGGCGCGCGCGATCGACGCCGACATCGCGGCGGGCAAAAGCGTCGGTCCGCTCGCCGGCGTGCCCTTCGCGGTGAAGAACCTGTTCGACATCGCGGAGCTTTCGACCCGCGCCGGCTCGAAGATCAACCGCGACCTGCCGCCTGCAAAGCGCGACGCCACACTGATCGAGCGCATGGAAGCCGCCGGCGCCGTGCTTGTCGGCGCGCTCAACATGGGCGAATACGCCTACGACTTCACCGGCGAGAACGTCCATGACGGCAACTCGCGCAATCCGCATGACACGACGCGGATGACCGGTGGCTCGTCCGGCGGCTCCGGCAGCTCGGTCGGCGGCGCGCTGGTGCCGATCGCACTCGGCTCGGACACCAACGGATCGATCCGCGTGCCGGCCTCGTTCTGCGGCATCTTCGGCCTCAAGCCGACCTATGGCCGCCTGTCGCGGGCACGCTCGTTCCCGTTCGTGGCGAGCCTCGACCATCTCGGTCCGCTGGCGCGCTCCGTTACCGATTTGGCGCTCGCCTATGATGCGATGCAGGGGCCCGACGCAGACGACGGCGCTTGCAGCGTGAGCGGCGTCGAACCCGTCACATCGCTGCTGTCCGACCCGATCTCCGGTCTGCGCGTCGGCATCGCCGGCGGCTATTTCCAGAAGAACGTCTTTCCGGAAGCGGTCGAAGCCGTGTCCCGCGTTGCCAAGGCGCTCGGTGCGACGAAAGTGGTGGAGATTCCCGAGGCCGCGCGCGCCCGCGCTGCGGCCTATGTCATCACCACCACCGAAGGTGCTTCGCTCCACCTCGACCGCCTGCGCAAGCGTCCCAACGATTTCGATCCGGCAGTGCGCGATCGCTTGATCGCAGGCGCGATGGTGCCTGCGCCCATGATCGACCGCGCGCAGAAATTCCGCCGCTGGTATCGCGCGCAGCTCGCCGAGATCTTCAAGTCGGTCGACGTGCTGCTCGCGCCGGCCACGCCCTGCACGGCGCCGAAGATCGGCCAGGTGAATTTCACGCTCGACGGCGTCGAGCTGCCGGTGCGCGCCAATATCGGCGTCCACACCCAGCCGATCTCATTCATCGGCTTGCCCGTGGTCGCCGTTCCTGTGCCGCTCGAGCCGATGCCGATCGGCGTGCAGATCATCGCCGCGCCATGGCGCGAGGACATCGCGCTCCGCGTCGCCTACGCGCTGGAACAGATGGATGTCGTCGCCGCGCCGGCCCCAAGAGGACTTTAAGAGGACCAAGATGGATATCGATCTTCCCGACGTGATTGCCGAAGTCAAAGCCGCGTTCGAGCGCTATGAGCAGGCCTTGGTCACCAACGACGTCGCCGTGCTCGGCGAGCTCTTCCGCAACGATCCCCGCACCATCCGTTACGGCATCGGTGAGAACCTTTACGGCTACGCGGCGATCTCCGGCTTTCGCGCCGCGCGCTCGCCGGTCGGCCTGAACCGCCGCACGGCGAAAACCGTCATCACCAGCTACGGTCGTGACAGCGCGGTGGCCTCCACCCTGTTCTATCGCGACAGCTTGCCGGGCAAGGTCGGCCGGCAGATGCAGACCTGGGTCCGCTTCCCCGAAGGCTGGCGCGTCGTCGCTGCCTCCGTCAGCATCATCGACGAGCCCAAAGAGACCTGATCGCAAGAGATTTGATAACATGTCGCTCGACGATCTTCCGCTGCTCCCGCGCGTCGACCGGCCAAAGCCGTCGCTGCAGAAGGTTACGCGGGCCGAGGAGCTGCGGCTTCATCTTGCCGACGAGATCGTTCGCGGCGCGCTGGCTCCGGGTTCGCCGCTGGACGAGACCGACATCGCGCGCCGCTTCAGCGTGTCGCGCACGCCGGTCCGCGAGGCGTTGCGGCAATTGGTGGCGAGTGGCCTGGTCGAGGCGCGCGCGCATCGCGGCGCGGTGGTAGCGCAGCCCTCGCTCGAGCGCCTGACCAGCATGTTCGAGGCGATGGCGGAGCTGGAAGCGCTGTGCGCCGGCCTCGCCGCCGAGCGGATGCCGGTGGCCGAGCGCCACGGTCTTGAAGCGATCCACGACGAGCTGCGCGTGCTGAGCCACGCCGGCAATCCCGAGCGCTTCCACGCCGTCAACGAGCGCTTTCACAACGCGATCTATGCGGGCTCGCAGAACGGCTACATCGCCGAGATCACGCTGGCGACGCGGGTGCGCGTGCAGCCGTTCCGCCGCGCCCAGTTCCGCAATCTCGGCCGCCTTGCCAAATCGCAAGCCGAGCACGACCGCGTCGTCGTCGCCATCATGCGCGGCGACAAGGCCGGTGCAGCCGCTGCGATGCGTGCGCATATCGAGCTGGTCCGCGGGGAGTATGAGATTTACGCGGTGTCGGTGTAGGCCGCGAAACCTACCCTACGCCTTCTCCGCCATGAACTTCCGCCAGCCGCCATAGGCCGTGATGTCACGCGCATCGCGCAGCACTTCCGGCTCGACGAGAAAACCCTTCACGCTGCGGCCATCCGCAAGCCTGAGCGTGCCGATCGCCATCGGCGCGGGAATCGCATTGACGAATTTGCCGAAGGAAGCTGCCGACAGCGACCAGATTTCCAGTTCGATCGAAGCGCCGGTGCCGGCTTCGATGCGCAACAGACCGGGCTTAGGCGGCGTGGTCTGCAACGCATAGAGCTTGTAGTCCGGCGCCGTCTTCGTGGCTTCGACCAGCTCCGCATTCAGCGCCTGCAGCTCGCGATTCAGCACCATGCCCGACAGATGCGCGCCGACGACGGCGATCGGGATATCGCCACTTTCCACGTCCGCGGGTTGCGCGAGCGGCGGCTGCGCCGTGCCCTTGGCGCCAACCGGCAGCTTTGTGTCTGCATGGAAGACGCGGCCGATGCTGGCGAGCAGCGCATCGTGCCCGGCCGGCGCCAGCAACGTGATGCCGAACGGAATGCCATCCGCGCGCATCGACGCCGGCACGGCCAGCCCGCAGAGATCGAGCAAATTGACGAAGTTGGTGTAGGTACCGAGCCGGCTGTTGAGCTCGATCGGATTGGCGAGTACCTGCGCAGTCGAATACGCAGTTGGCGCCGTCGGCAGCACCAGCGCGTCGATATTGGCAAAGGTGCGCTCGGCGATCTTGCGCAGTCCCTGCAGGCGATAGAGCGCGGAGAAGGTCTCCGCCGCAGTCAGCCGCGCGCCGGCCGTGGTGATCTCGCGCGTCACCGGATGGATCGCGTCGGGCGCTGACGCCAGGAGATCGCGGATCACGAGATAGCGCTCGGCGACCCAGGGGCCCTCATAGAGCAACCGCGCAGTCTCATAAAACGGCTCGAGGTCGAACTCGACCAGCGTGGCGCCAAGCGCGGTCCAGCGCTTCAGCGCGTCGGCGTAAGCGGCTTCCGACTTCTTGTCGCCGAAGAAGATCAACTGCCCATTCCGGGGGATACCAAGGCGGAGGTTCGACGGAAACGGCGTGATCGCGCCCAGCGGCCGGTCGCGCGAGAACGGGTCGGCCTGATCCGGGCCGGCCATCACGGAGAGCGCGCGCGCGGCATCATCGACCGTCAGCGCGAACACCGAGATGCAGTCGAGGGTGCGGCACGCTGGCACCAGCCCTGCATTCGAGATCATGCCGAGGCTCGGCTTCAATCCGACGATGTTGTTGAGCATCGCCGGGACGCGGCCGGATCCCGCCGTGTCGGTGCCGAGCGACAGCGGCACCAGGCCCGCGCCGACAGCGACCGCCGAGCCCGAGCTCGATCCGCCGGGAACGAGATCCTCGCGGACCGAATTCTTGGGAACGCCGTAGGGCGAGCGCACGCCGACGAGACCTGTCGCAAACTGGTCGAGATTGGTCTTGCCGATGATGATGGCGCCGGCCGCGCGCAGGCGCGCCACCGCGGTGGAGTCATGGGTCGGCGTATAGGAGAAGGCCGGGCAGGCGGCGGTGGTCGGAAAGCCCAGCGCGTCGATATTGTCCTTCACCGCGGTCGGCACGCCAAAGAGCGGCAGGCTCCCGGCGTCGCTTCGTGCGGCGAGCTTCTCGGCCTCGGCGATCGCATCGGCCTCGTCGCGCAGGCTGATGAAAACGGCGGGATCGTTGTGGTCGCGGATGCGCTGGTAGCAGCGCGCCACCGTCTGCGCAGGCGTCATCGTGCCCGCGCGGTGCGCGGCCACGATCGCGGCGATCGTCTCAGGCTGGTTGGCCCCCATGTCAGCAAAACTCCGGCAACATTCTCTGTCAGGCACGAAGCAAGCGATATGCCATTGTGTACAGAAGCGGCGCAGATTGGAAATGGCAGAAAATATCGAAAAATCATCTGCTTATGGGCATGCATGCAGCCCGCCGACATGGGACGAATGCGTGCATCTGCTCAAGTTTTAAGCAGATGCCCGGGCGTCCTTGATCAGGCGAAGTCCGAGAGGATCTGGAGCAGTCGCTCCCGGTTCTCCTTGCCGATCTTCGCCTCGACATGACGCTCATGCTCGGCGGCCAGCCGCCGGAATTTCTCCAGCGAGGTCTCGCCCTGCGCGGTGAGGTGCAGCGCGTGGGAGCGCCGGTCGGCCTTCGATTTGACCCGCTTCACCAGCTTGCGCCGTTCCAGGCTGTCGAGCAGATGCACCAGTCGGGCGCGCTCGATGCCGAGGCGCTTTGCAACCGCCATCTGCGTGAGGCCGGGATTCGCGCCGATCACCGTCAGCACCGAATATTGGGTGGGGCGGATGTCGACCGCGGCGAGCGTCTTGATGAAGTCCTGGAAAATCCAGAGCTGGAAGCGCCGCACCGCATAGCCGGCGTGGCCGGCCAGCGCGTCGAGGCCGATCTCGTCCGCATCTTGCCGCCGCGCCGTGCCATTGCCCGCCCGCTTGCGCGGCGCGCGCAGCGGCGTGCTGGCTTCCCGTTGCGTCAGTCTGTCCGACAATTGCTCGCTCCGAATTCGCCGCCAGCCTAGCGCTTGCCGAAGCCGGAGGAAAGATTGTTGTTGACGACAACAATTGTCCTGCCCAACATTATCGGCAAAAGGCGGCCCGGACGAGGCTGCCCCGGAGAGAACGCCCATGACCACGGCCGCCGCACACGGTGACGCCTCCCGCCTGTTTGCCACGCCAAGAACCCTCGCCGAGCACCGTGCCGACGGCAGCATTGTGCTTCGTTCGCCCGAGCCCTTGCGCGAGAGCGCACGTTGCATCGGCGATTGGCTGGAGCTATGGGCGCAGCGCTCTCCGGACAAGGTGTTCCTCGCCGAGCGCGCCAGCACCGAGGCGCCGTGGACCCAAGTCACCTATGCGCAAGCTTTGAAGCAGGTCCGTTCGGCTGCCGCGTGGATATTGGCGCAGGACCTGAGCGTCGAACGTCCCGTCGTCATCCTCGCTGATAATGGCATTGGTCATGCGCTGCTCGCGCTCGCGGCCCAGCATGTCGGCGTGCCCTCGGCCGCGATCTCGCCGGCCTATTCGCTGATGTCCAAGGATTTTGACAAGCTCAAGAGCATGATCGCGCTGCTTCAGCCCGGCGCGATCTATGTCTCGGCGGTAAAGCCGTTTGCTGCGGGGCTCGCCGCGATCGAGCCGCTGCATCAGGCCAAGATCATCAGCGGCAACGCCGGCGATGCCGACGCCCTGTCCTTTGCCGCGATCGCAGCGACGCCTGAAACGCCTGACGTCGCAAAGGCCTTCGCGAAAGTTGCGCCCGATACGATCGCAAAATTCCTCTTCACCTCGGGCTCGACCGGCACGCCGAAGGCGGTGATCAACACGCAGCTGATGCTGACATCGAGCCAGCAGGCCAAGGCGCAGACCTGGACCTTTCTCGAGGGCATGTCCGACGACCTGGTGATCCTGGACTGGCTGCCCTGGAGCCACACGTTTGGCGCCAACCACAATTTCAACCTCGTGCTGCGCAACGGTGGTTCGCTCTATATCGATGGCGGCAAGCCGGCGCCCGGCCTGTTTGCGACCTCGCTTGCGAACCTCAGAAGTGTGATGCCGACCGTCTATTTCAATGTGCCGCGCGGCTTCGACATGCTGATCGCGGCGCTGCGCGGTGACGAAGAGCTGCGTCGTCGCTTCTTCTCCGAGGTCAAGTTCGCCTTCTATGCCGGCGCGGCGCTGCCGCAGAATCTGTGGGATGCGCTCGAAGAGCTCTCGCTCAAGACGGTCAACCGCGCCTTGCCGATGGTGTCGGCCTGGGGCTCGACCGAGACCTCGCCGCTTGCGACCGATTGCCATTTCCTCGCCGAGAAATCCGGCAATATCGGCGTGCCGATTCCCGGCACCGAGCTGAAGCTGGTTGCCTCCGGCGACAAGCTCGAGGTGCGGGTGCGCGGTCCCAACATCACGCCGGGCTACTGGAAGGCGCCGGAGCTGACGAAGCAGGCTTTTGACGAAGAGGGCTTTTACCTCATCGGCGACGCCGTGAAGTTCGCGGATGCTGCGCGCCCCGAGCGCGGCCTGTTCTTCGATGGCCGCGTCGCCGAAGACTTCAAGCTGAACTCCGGCACCTGGGTCAGCGTCGGCACGATCCGCGTCGCCGGCATCGCCGCCCTCGCGCCGCTGGCGCAGGACATCGTCGTCACCGGCCATGGCGGCGACGAGGTGCGCTTCCTGGTGTTTCCCAATATCCCCGCTTGTCGTGCGCATGCCGGGATCGCTGAGAGCGCGTCAGTGGCTGAAGTACTTGGTCACGACAAGGTGCGACGTGCGATCGCTGATGGTCTTTCAAAGCTGAAGGTGCAGAGCGGAAATTCCTCCGGCCATGCCACCCGCGCGTTGCTGCTGGCTGAGCCCGCGTCCGTCGACGGCGGCGAGATCACCGACAAGGGCTACATCAACCAGCGCGCCGTGCTGACGCGGCGCGCGGACGCGGTGACGCGGTTAAATGACGACGGCTCGACAGAGTGGATCGGCCTGTAGCTGATTGCACCGCAGCATCGTCATTGCGAGGAGCGACTGGTCCGCCGTAGTTCGAAGAGCGAAGGCGGAAGCGACGAAGCAATCTAGGGTCTTTCCGCGGAAAGACTCTGGATTGCTTCGCTGCGCTCGCAATGACGGGGGTGGGCGCTTGCTTGAATTGATCCTCAAATAAGCCAGCGCTTCTGTCGCATTATCTTTCCGATTCTTTTGTTGCCTAAGCAACTAATCTGTGCGAACCGTTCCGGAGAGGCGACGGCGGGGGAACCGCTGCGCCTGTTTCGGGAGGAACGATGCTCGGCAGGACAGGTGCCGCGGGCAAAGGCGGACGCATGTCCGGCGGCAACGATACGGTGTATGCCGGCTCAGGCGTCGCCGCGCGTGACGGCGCCGAGGTTTTCGTGCAGCCGCCGCAACAGGTCGATCAGCACCTCGCGCTCATCTTTCGCCAGGCACGACAGCAGGCGCCGTTCGCGTTCGAACGCGGCGACGATCACCTTGTCATGGGTGCTGCGGCCCCTCGCGGTGAGCGAGATCGAGTGCGTGCGCGCATCCTTCGGGTCGGTCCGGATCGCCACCAGTCCACGCTTCTCCAGCCCGGCCAGCGTCCGGCTCACCGGGCCCTTGTCGAAGCCGATGACGTGGCAGATGCGCGAAGCAGGAATCCCCGGTTCGATCGCGAGCAGCGACATGATGCGCCATTCCGTGACGTTGACGCCGAACTGGCGCTGGTAGAACGCGGTCGCACTGTTCGAGAGTTTGTTGGCGATGAAGGTGATGAACGCCGGCACATAGCGCTCGAGGTCGAGCGTCGGCCCCTCCTGGGCAGGTGTCTTCCGGCTACGGGTCGAAGGTGGCGTCATCTCGGGGTCTCGCGGGCGGGCGTCCAGACCCATGGATATGCCACGACGCTTCCACAAGCGCAAAATTCGGGAGGATGTGAATGAGCGCAGCCAGCTCCACGGCATCGAATGGCGCGGGCGCCCCGCCGGCCATCCCGCATCTCGACGTCGATCCCTTTGCGATGGACTTTTTCGCCGATCCCTATCCCACGCACGAGCTGCTGCGGGAGACGGGGCCCGTGGTCTATCTCGACAAATGGAACGTGTTTGGCGTGGCGCGCTACGCCGAAGTCCATGCCGTCCTGAACGATCCCGCGACCTTCTGCTCCAGCCGGGGCGTCGGCCTCTCCGATTTCAAGAAGGAAACGCCATGGCGGCCGCCGAGCCTGATTCTCGAGGCCGATCCGCCGGCGCACACCCGCACCCGCGCGGTGCTGTCGAAGGTGCTGTCGCCGACCGTGATGAAGGGGCTGCGCGACCGCTTTGCCGCGGCGGCCGAGGAACGGGTCGATGCGCTGCTCGACAAGCGCAGCTTCGATGCGATCACGGATCTTGCCGAGGCCTATCCGCTCTCGATCTTTCCGGATGCGCTCGGCCTGAAGCCGGAAGGCCGCGACCATCTCATTCCCTATGCGAGCCTCGTGTTCAATGCCTTCGGCCCGCCGAACCAGCTGCGCCAGGATGCGATCGCGCGCTCGGCGCCGCATCAGGCCTATGTCACCGATCAGTGCCAGCGTGACAACCTGACGCCCGGCGGCATTGGCGCCTGCATTCACGCTCAGGTCGATGACGGTGCGATCACCGCGGCGGAGGCGCCGTTGCTGGTGCGCTCGCTGCTGTCGGCCGGCCTCGACACCACCGTCAACGGCATCGGCGCCGCGGTCTACTGCCTCGCGCGTTTCCCGGACCAATGGGAGCGCCTGCGCGGCGACCTCACCCTGGCGCGTAACGCCTTCGAGGAGGCCGTACGGTTCGAAAGCCCGGTGCAGACCTTCTTCCGCACCACGACGCGTGAGGTCGAGCTCGGCGGCGCCGTGATCGGCGAGGGCGAGAAGGTCCTGATGTTCCTCGCCGCCGCCAATCGAGATCCCCGCCGCTGGGACAAGCCGGATAGTTACGACATCACCCGCCGCACCTCCGGTCATGTCGGCTACGGCTCGGGCATTCATATGTGCGTCGGCCAGCTGGTGGCGCGGCTGGAAGGCGAGACCATGCTCTCGGCGCTGGCGCGGCGCATCGCAAAAATCGAGATCACCGGCGAGCCGAAGCGGCGCTTCAACAACACGCTGCGCGGGCTCGACAGCCTGCCGGTCACGATCACGCCGGCCTGAGAAACAAAGAGCGAACACAAGAGGAGAGGGAACCATGAAGCATCTGAAGTGGACGCTTGCGCTGGCCGCAAGCCTGGCCACGGGCACTGCGGGCGCGCAAGTGTCCGACAATGTCGTGCGTGTCGGCGTGCTCAACGACATCTCGGGCATCTTCCAGGACACCAACGGCATGGGCTCGGTCGAGGCCGCGCGCATGGCCGCGGAAGACTTTGCCGGCGGCGGCAAGAACATCAAGGTCGAGATCGTCTACGCCGATCACCAGAACAAGGCCGACGTCGGCAACGCGATCGCGCGCAAATGGCTGGACGTCGAAGGCGTGGATGCCATCGTCGACGTGCCGAATTCGGCGGTCGGGCTCTCGATCAACACGCTGCTGCGCGACAGCCGCATGACCTTCCTGGCGTCGTCGACGGCAAGCTCGGATCTGACCGGCAAGGCCTGCTCGCCGAACACCATTCAATGGGTCAACGACACCTGGGCGACTGGCAACACCACGGCGGCGGCGATGATGTCGCGCGGCGGCAAGGATTGGTACTTCCTCACGGTCGACTATGCGCTCGGCAAGGGCATCGAGGCGGAAGCGCAGAAATACATCGAGGGCCACGGCGGCAAGGTGATTGGTTCTTCGAAGCATCCGCTCGGCACCTCCGACTTCGCCTCGTTCCTGCTGCAGGCGCAGGGCTCGAAGGCGCAAGTGATCGGGCTTGCCAACGCCGGCGGCGACACCATCAACGCAGTGAAGCAGGCGGCCGAGTTCGGCATCCAGAGCGGTGGCCAGAAGCTGGTCGCCTTCCTGCTCTTCATCAACGACGTCCATGGAATGGGCATCAAGGTCGCGCAGGGCCTGCAGCTGATGGAAGCTTTCTACTGGGACATGAACGACGACACCCGGGCCTTCGCCAAGCGGTTTTCGGCACGGCCCGGCATGAACGGCAAGATGCCGAGCGGCAACCAGGCCGGCGTCTACGCTTCCACGCTCGCCTATCTCAACGCCGTCGCCGCCACCGGCAGCGATAACGCCAAGGAGGTGGTGCCGCAGATGAAGAAGTTCAAAGGCCAGGACAAGCTGTTCGGCGAGACCACCATCCGCCAGGACGGCCGCGTCGTGCACCCGATGTACCTGTTCGAGGTGAAGAAACCCGACGAGTCGAAATATCCGTACGACTATTACAAGCTGGTCTCGACGATCCCCGCGGACCAGGCCTTCCGGCCGCTGGCGGACGGTGGGTGCGAGTTGGTGAAGTAGGGAAACTCGCGAGCGCGGTGCTCTTCGCCTCTCCCCGCTCGCGGGGAGAGGCCGACGCGCA
>JAEWBW010000072.1 GCA_023390955.1 Pseudomonadota bacterium | reverse complement strand
CTCCGACCTCGAAAACAAGATCGCCGCAAGCCGCCGCTTCTTCAACAACGCGGTCCAGGAATACAACACCGGCATCCAGCAGATGCCCGCCGCCCTGTTCGCCGGCATGTTCGGCTTCACCAAGAAGGACTTCTTCGATCTCGGCGCCAGCCGCACCGAAGTCGAGACTGCGCCGCAGGTGAAGTTCTGATCCGACAGAAGTCCGGCAGGACAGCACGTCATGGCCGCCTATGGTCTCTACACGCACATCGCGTCGAACAAGTTTCGTTCGATGCTGCTGCTCGGCGGCCTGTTCCTGCTGTTCTACGTGGTGGTCTATGCCGGCGCGCTGATCGCCGTAGTCATGATCGACGGCAACGAGACCGTTGCGTTCTACCTGAACCGCGCTTTCCACGACCTGCTCGTCGCCTCGCCGTTTGCGACGATCGCGGCGGCGCTCTGGATCGTGATCGCCTATTTCTTCCACCAGTCGATGATCGACGCCGTCACCGGCGGGCACGGCGTGACCCGGAAGGAAGAGCCGCGGCTCTATAATTTGCTCGAGAATCTCTGCATCTCGCGCGGCATCAATATGCCGAAACTGAAAATCATGGAGAGCCCGGCGCTGAACGCGTTCGCGACCGGCCTCAACCCGCGGCAATATTCCATCACCGTCACCACAGGTCTCCTGAAGGCGCTGAACGACCAGGAGATCGAGGCGGTGCTGGGCCACGAGCTGACCCACATCAAGAACGGCGACGTGCAGCTGATGGTGGTCGCCGTCATCATCGCCGGCGTCGTCGGCTTCTTCGGCGAATTGTTCTTCCGCCTGTTCACGAGCTTCAACTGGAGCTCCGGCTCCGGCGGCTCGTGGTCCTCAGGCTCTTCCTCCTCGTCGCGGTCATCGTCCTCGTCCAGCGACAGCAAGAGCGGTGGCGGCGGCGCGGTGATCGTCATCATCATCGCCATCGTGCTGATCGTGGTGGCTTGGCTGCTGTCGCAGGTGGTGAAGCTCGCGTTGTCACGCTCGCGCGAATTTCTGGCGGATGCAGGTTCAGTCGAGCTCACAAAGAATCCCGACGCCATGATCACGGCGCTGCGCAAGATTGAAGGCCGTGGCGAACTGCCCGGTGCGACCTCGGCCGTGATGGAGCTCTGCGTCGACAATCCTCGTGAAGGCTTTGCCGATCTGTTCGCCACCCACCCCTCGGTGGACTCGCGGATCAAGGCGCTGGTCAATTTCGCTGGCGGCCATGATCCCGGCCCGCTGCCGCCGCCGTCCGAGGAAACGGACGAGCAGGAGACGTCAGCGGAACAGGAGGCCGCGCCACCGCCGCTGCCCACGGGACCGTGGAATGATTCGCGGAGGCAGAGTGGCGCCACGCAGGAGACCGCACCCAGCCGTTCCGGAACCATGCTCGGAAATCCGGCAGATCATCCCATGGGGCCCTGGGGCCGTCATTGAGCGCGTTCTGCCGCGCGATTTGCCTGATTTCACAGCGATTGGGAAAAACCCCGGGAATCACCGCAACAACATCCCAAGGAATTGAATTCTCCCTTGTTTCTGCCATGTTCGCGCCCAACAGCAGATCAGGGACCCGCCGATTGCGTGATGCGATCGGGGGCGCGCGTTAGGGGACAGCAATGGCGAAGCCGGCAGTGGTTGTGGTGGGCGCGGACAAGGGCGGGGTCGGCAAGACCACGGTCTCGCGGACATTGCTCGATTATTTTTCCGCCAACAACGTGCCGACCCGCGCCTTCGACACGGAATCCCCTCGCGGCACGCTGAAGCGTTTCCACCCTGACATCACCGAGATCGTCGATATGACGACGACGGCCGATCAGATGAAGATCTTCGACACGCTCAACGCGGTGAGCCCGTCGGTGACCGTGATCGACGTGCGCGCCGGCCTGCTCTCGCCCGCGCTTGCCTCGCTGCGCGACATCGGTTTCCTCGACGCCGCCAAGTCCGGCCAAATCACCTTTGCGGTGTTCCACATCCTCGGCCCCTCGATCGCCTCGCTGGAGGAGATCGCCGAGACCGCGAACTTCATGTCCGGCGCGAAGTACTTCCTGGTCAAGAATTTCATCAACGACACCCAGTTTTTCCAGTGGGACCAGGCGACCTATAATTCCTACTTCCATCGCATCAAGGACGCGACGGAACTGACCATCCCGAAACTCAACGAGATGGCCTATGAGCAGGTCGAGGTCTCCTCGGTCCCGTTCCTGAAATTCGTCGCCAACAAGGGCATCCACGACGAGGCCGCCAACTACTCCTTCGTGCTGCGCGGCTATGTCCGGCACTGGCTGGCCAACGTCTGGAGCGAATACGACCGGATCCGGCTGACCGACATCGTCGGCGCCAAGTCGACCACCCGCACTAGCGAAAAATAGTTGCAGGCACAGTGTTGTTACGGCTGGATTAGGCAGGAAATTCGCCTGATATAGCCGTCAATGCCCGCGACACCCGTCTACATCATTTGCTCGCCCCGCCCGCAGGTCGGCAAGACGCTGCTGGCGCGGCTATTGAGCGAATTCCTGCTGCTGAAGAACGGCAACGTCACGGCCTTCGACGTCAATCTGAAGGAGCCGTCGCTGCTCGACTATCTGCCGAAGATCACCGAGACCGCCGACGTGATCGATACCTACGGCAAGATGCAGCTGATGGACCGCGTCATCGTTGACGATGGGCTCGCCAAGGTGATCGACCTCGGCTTCCACGCCTTCGACGAATTTTTCAAGATGACCGGCGAGATTGGCCTTCTGAAGGAGGCTGCGCGCCGGCACGTGGCGCCGATGATCCTGTTCGTCGCCGATACCGACCGGGTCTCTATCCGCGCCCACGAGATGCTGCGCGAACAGATTCCGCGGACCAATTTGATCACGGTAGACAACGAGCATGTCGTGCGCGGCGAGCTACCGGCAAGCATGGAGGGCGGCCGGATGTTCCGACTGCCCGCACTGCCCGGCTTCCTCAAGACCTATATCGACCGGCTCAACTTCTCCTTCACCGGCTATCTGCGCCAGGAGAAGGATTCCTCGACCGAGCTCCACCAATGGGTCCGGCGCAATTACCTCTCCTTCCGCGAGCTGGAGCTGAGCCTGATCCTGCAGCGGTCCTGAGAGCTGTCATTCCGGGGCGCGACG
>JAEWBW010000031.1 GCA_023390955.1 Pseudomonadota bacterium | reverse complement strand
GCTGTTCGGACCGGCCTGGCAGTCCTCGGTCAGCGAACAGGTTCCGCCCGAGGCGTTGGCATCCGCAGTGGCGCTGAACGGCATCAGTTACAACATCGCGCGCAGCTTCGGTCCCGCGGTCGGCGGCGTCATCGTCGCCTCGCTCGGCGCGGTGGCCGCCTTTGCCTGCAACGCGATCCTGTATCTGCCGCTGCTGGGTGTGCTGTTGCTGTGGCGGCGCACGGTCGAGCCGTCGCGCCTGCCGCGCGAGAAACTCAACCGCGCCATGGTGTCGGGCTTCCGTTACATCACCAATTCGCCCGCGATCAAGATCGTGCTGTTGCGCACGCTGGTGATGGGCCTGATCGGCGGCGCGATCATGGCGCTGATGCCGCTCGTGGCGCGCGACCTTCTGCATGGCGGCGCGCAAACCTACGGCATCATGCTCGGTGCCTTCGGCATGGGCGCGGTGATCGGCGCGCTCAACATCCACGAGCTGCGCAAGCGCATGAGCGGCGAATCGGCGATCCGCGCCTGCACCATCACGATGGCGTTCGCGATGGCCGCGCTCGGGCTGAGCAAGGAGCCGGTGCTGACCGCGGCAGCGCTGGTGCTTGCGGGTGCGGTCTGGATGGCGGCGATCGCGCTGTTCAATATCGGCGTGCAGCTCTCCGCGCCGCGCTGGGTGGCGGGGCGCTCGCTCGCGGCATTCCAGGCCTCGATCTCCGGCGGCATCGCGATCGGCGCCTGGGGCTGGGGTCATCTCACCGACTATGCCGGTGTCGAAGTGGCACTGCTGACCGCCGCGGGGCTGATGCTGATCTCGCCGGTCCTGGGCGTGTGGCTGGCGATGCCGCGCGTCGGCGCGCGCAACGAAGATGCCGATGTGCTGGCCGATCCCGAGGTCAAGCTGTCGCTGACGGCGCGCAGCGGACCGCTGGTGGTCGAGATCGAATATCGCGTGGCGCAGGAGAACGCGCGTGCGTTCCACAACATCATGCAGGACGTTCAGCTCGCACGGCAGCGCAATGGCGCCTATGGCTGGTCGATCGCGCGCGACATTGCCGATCCGGAATTGTGGACCGAGCGCTATCACTGCCCGACCTGGCTCGACTATCTGCGCCAGCGCAACCGCGCGACCCAGTCCGAGCGCGAGCTGTATCAGAGCGCAAGCGAGCTCCATATCGGCATCGAGCCGGTGCGCATCCGCCGCATGCTGGAGCGTCCGTTCGGATCGGTACGCTGGAAGGAAGAGACGCCGGACCGCGCCGCAAGCGAGGTGTTGCCGGTGGTCGCGACCGCGGCGGGAAGCAGCACGTAGTCGTCAGCGTCCTACTGCCCGTGGTCGGTCAGCACCTTGTCGCAGGCCTTGCTCAGGCGCGAACGATTTTGCTTGAGGCAGGCGAGCACGGCGGAATCACCATTGTTCATCACGGCGCGGCAATGACGCGACACGTCGCGCGCGCAGGCGTCGTGGCCCTGCTGCTGTGCAGACGCGCTCGAGGCGATCAGGATCAATGGGACAACGAAAAGAAATCTGCTCATCGCGTAATGCCTCTTACCCGGTAGAAGATGCGCGGGCGAAGCTAGAGCGGCGATGGCGGCATCGCAACGGCTTTGTGCCTGTCGCGGCGGCCAAGTGGCCCCGGCTTTTCGCCGGGGCACTTTGGGAGCTTGCGAGGAGTGCTTACTGAGCGCCGTCCTTGGCTTCGGCAACCTTGCGCGTCGAGCTCTTGGCAGCATCCTTGTCCATCACGGCGCGGCAGCCGGGGCTGAGCTCGGCGCGATGCTTGAACATGCAGGCAGTGATCTTCGGGATGTTGGGGATTTCCGACGAGCACAGGCGGAAGGCGTCGCCGGTGCACATCTGCTGGGCTTCCGCAGTATAGGCGAAGCTCGAGGTCGAAGAGATGATCGAGACCAGGGCGGCGAAGCCCAGGGCCAGGCTGGTGTCGCGGATCTTGGCGGTCAGAGACTTGGAGGTCAGCGACGTGCTCGAAAAAGACTTGGTCATTTGAAGCTCCCATTGGCACCGCATCTCGCGGGCCCGTGTTGATGGAGCTACGATGCCCGAGGCCAGCCGTTTCCACTGTGATGGCCGTCACAAGCCACCCACCCATTGTGACGTTGGTCACATAAGCGAATCCTGCTGAAATTCCTCCGCAATCGCCGCCGCGTTGGTGTCACGTTAACCGTTCCTTCGCATTAATGGCCCGGCGCGGGTGAAAAACCGCTGGTTTGGTTGCGTATTTGGAAAGAGTAGCGATGCGTAATGCGTTGGGCCTGATGCTGGCCAGTGTAGTTGCGGCGGTCGTGATCGCCGGAGGTTGGTTCTTTTATTCATCGCGCGCCGAATCGGCCGCCCCCCAGACGAAAGCCGCGCGTGCCGCCGATCCGCTCCCGGCACCCGCAAAACTCGCCGCCAAGGACGACGTCGACGTCACCGCAGCGCTGTCCGGCAGCAAGCAGGCCGCAGCAGCCGTGCCGCCGCCCCCGCCCGCTCCTGCGCCGATGCCGGTCCAGCAGAAATCGACCTGCGCCAATCCGAACGCACTCGGCGTGTCGCGCGTGGTCGAGATCGACACCACTGGTGGTCCCGGCTTCGGCTTCGAAACCTTCAAGCAGTTCGATTTCCTCACCGACAAGGAAGTCGTGCTGACCTTCGACGACAGCCCGTGGCCGGTGAACACACCCGCGGTGCTGAAGGCGCTTGCGGCCGAATGCACCAAGGGCCTGTTCTTCTCGGTCGGCAAGCACGCGACCTGGCATCCGGAGATCCTGCGCCAGGTGCTGGCCCAGGGCCACACGGTCGGCACCCACACCTGGTCGCACCTCAACCTCAACAGCAAGAAGCTGACCGAGCAGCAGGTCAAGGACGAGGTCGAGAAGGGCTTTAGCGCCGTGAAGCTCGCGCTCGGCACCAATCCCGCGCCGTTCTTCCGCTTCCCGCAGCTCCAGCACAATCCGGCAATGGTGACCTATCTCGGCACCCGCAACGTCGCGATGTGGTCGACCGATCTCGACTCCTTCGACTTCAGGAAGGGCGCTACGCCCGAGAAGATCGTCGAGACGGTGATGACCAAGCTCGACAAGCTCGGCAAGGGCATCATCCTGATGCACGACTTCCAGAAGAACACGGGTGAGGCGCTGCCGTCGTTGCTCGCGCGGCTCAAGGCCGGCGGCTACAAGGTCGTGCAGGTCAAGGCCAAGACGACCTTCCAGTCGCTGCCGGAATATGACGAGGCGGTGCAGAAGGACATGAAGGTGCCGACCGTCAACACGACCTCGCGCCCGATCTCAAGCGTGGTGCAGACGGTCTCGCAGTAACGGACCAAACCAGCATACAAATGCGCAATGGCCGGGCTCACGCCCGGCCATTGTCGTTTGGGAGAGCACGCGCCGCGGTTACCAATAGATGCCGTGGCGATGCAGCTCGCTGATGATCCGACCTTCGGTCCAGTAGCCATGATGCCTGGGCTTGCTGGCCTTCGCGGTCTTCGGCGCGGGTTTTGTGGTTTCAGCGGCCGGAGTGGTCGCAGCCGTTGGCGTTGAGGTCGTAGCGGCCGGTGGCGTGGTGCTCACAGCGGCGGGACGATCGACATATTTCGGAGCTTCTTTCGGGGCCTCGGTGGCGGGAACTGCCTCGCTCATTTGGGTGGCGGGCGCTGATGTCGCCGGAGCCGGCTGCGCGGTCTCCGACTTGTTGGCCGCAGCCAGCGACAGGCTGCGAGGTCCGGCCGCCTGCGCGGACGCTGAAACCAGAACCAGGGCGGCAATCAGAACAATCCTGCGCATGTGTCTCTCCCGTTTTTGGCGTGGCCGGAAACTAGGAGAAGTCTTGGCGAGGTTATGTGATGCGCCTCACGCAGATGGCCAGCGGTCAGCAGCCGCGCCGGTACACCCGCAGCGTCACGTCGGGAAACACGATGGAATCGAGCAGACAAACGTCCTTGTTGGTGTCCATTCGCTTGATCAACTCGTCGCCGAAGCGCGGCCCCGGCAGGGGATGCGGCATCGAGCTCGATACGGCGAGAATGTTCGACGTCAGAAGAGCCTGCTCGGTCGCCTCAACTGTTCGATGAAAAAACTCCTGCCGGGCGGTAATCCGAACGTTCGCCTGCGCTGCCCAGAGATCGATGGTGGACGCCGTAACGGGGTAGGGGCTCGTAAACCCGACGCTGATCGTCGACGACGGATCAACCTTGAGACCACGCAGGAGCGACCACAGGCGCTCCGGCCCAACCCGAAGATCCTCCTGCTGCTGAGCCGTGAACACCGTCACCACGGTGACCTTGTTGAGCAGGATGTATTGGCCGAAGAGCAGCGCAACCGCGGCCAGCGGAAGCAATCCGAACACTTGCGTCAGAGGCCGGCCATGGCCGAACGAGGCGAGGCGCGCTGCGACGCTGGCTGAACACGCGCAGTAGTTCAGCACCATCGCGACGATGAACACGCCATAGAAGATCGCGCCGAAGAAATAGGTCTTGATGTCGGATAGCGACGGAATCGTATAGGCGATCAGGACCGCAGCCAGCATCACCAACACGTCGTACCGCGCGGCGCGGTCCTTCCAGCCGACGAGCAGGATGCGCAGCACGATCAGCGCTAGGCCGATCCAGAGCCAGTAGCGCAGCGCGAACTGGCCTTCACCGCCGACGGAGAATCGCAGCAGGCCGACCCAGAAGCTGTGACCATCGATCCAGAAATCATGGAGTTCGAAGATCCCGAGATAGATATAGGTGATCGTCTCGCGCAAGGCGGGTCCGAGCAGCAGGGCCGCCGCCGCGAACAGGCCGAGCGCGAACCAGAGCGAGGCCGCAACGCCCCGCCGGAACGACGCACGTAACCCACCCGCGCGCACACAGTCAAACAGCAGGCGAACCGCAAATGCGCCGGTCGCGCAAGCAAACGCTGCCGGAAATGCAGAAGGCTTGACGCTGATGGCTGCTCCGCAGCCGACGCCCAGCACGATCAGCGAGATGACGCTTCGCTGGAAGAGGTCGCGGTGGATGACCGCGCCGACCGCAATGCCAAGAGCTAGGCTCAACGGCAGATCGGGGCGTCCTTCGGTGACGGTGTGCCACACCACGGGTATGCATGAAGCGGCGATCAGCGACGTCGCGCTGTCGATGACCGGCCGCGCCCGGGTGAGCCAGATCACCCCGAGCAGGAAGCCGAAGACTGCCGCCGCATGCATGATGTAAAGCCCGACATAGCCAGCCGGAAAGAGGCGCAGGCCGATCGCTGCGGCGAGCGTGGAGAAGGGAGCATGAGTGAGCATCAGGCCCGAGACGTCGGCGATCAGACCTTGGGTCTTCATCGCATTCAACCACCTCGCCGCTTCGACGAAATAGGAGACGTCGTCATAGAGTGGCGGCACCGACAGCCGGCCCTGCAGGATCGACAGCTCGATTGCCCGCCAGGCGACCGCGGCGGTCAGGAGAAGTGCAAGCACCAGCAGACCACCGAACCGGATCCACGAATTTGGATTGGTCATGCGCCTGCCGTCCCCCAAGCCCGCGGATGCTCGCGCCCGCCAAGCCTCCCCTACTCTCTTGGCACAGGAGAGCCTCGCCGCACGACGACTGATTTGACGCAAGCATCGGGGATTCGGCCCTTCGCCCGCAGAGCCATCGCAATTTCGATCGGGAAGGAAGTGCGCTGGTGCCGCAAGAGGGACTCGAACCCCCGACCCCGTCATTACGAATGACGTGCTCTACCAACTGAGCTATTGCGGCGGACCATGCGGGGCCAGCGATGCGGCCCCGACTGCGCGCGCTCCTGATATCGGGCACGGCCCGAATTGGCAAGGACAAGCCGGCCCGTTATGTGCCGGATCAGCCGCCCCAGCGGGACCAGAATCCGCGCCAGCCGCCGGCCTGGGCCTTGGGCGTGCCGATTTGTTCCGTAAATTCATCGACCGGGCCGTCGTCGTCGATTCCGGGGTCGTCAGGCGCGCGGACGATCGGAATCACCTCGGGGATCGCCGCTGCGGGCTTGCCGAGATCAGATCGGGCACGAAACACCGGCGTGGCCGCGACCGGTGTTGATTCGGCCGGAGCGGGGGCAGGTTTGGCGGGCTCCGCTGGGGCGGGCTCAGGCGCCTTCGCCTCCACCACCTCCGGCTTGGCCTCGATCACGACAGGTTCGGGCGCTTTGGCTGCGACAGAATTGGCCGGCGGGGAATTGTCCTGCGCGGCCGGCTGCGGCGCCGGAGTAGGGGCGGGTTCCACGACCTCGCTGGTTACCCGCTTGGGCGGCGGAGCCGCGAGCATGGCTTCCTCGAACGGGGAGGCCTCGATTGTCGTGCCCTTGTCCGAGGGCAGGCTCGCCACCGGCGCCTGCCACTGGAAGGCATCGAGCCGGCCGGTAACAGGGGAGACCGGGCGCCAGCGGTTGCTGACATAGCCGTCCGCGGTCCAGGCCGGGTCGTGGCGGGCGCGCACCGCGCGCAAGGTCCAGGCCCGCGCCCGGCCGCTGTCGCCATGCTCGGCGCGCTCGATTTCCGCCATCAGCAACGCTACGCGCTGGGTCGGATCGTTGACCAGCGGCGCCAGCGCTTCGCGGGCACGGGCAAATTCGCTCGCGTCGATCGCGGCGCGCGCGATCGCGAGCTGGCCCTCGACATGGCCGGCGGTCTTCGCGGCGAGCGTCTCGACCCGCTGCAGGCGCTGCCGCGCGGAATCGCCGAGCTTCACATGGGCGTAGGCGTCGGCGAGGTCGGGATGGGGATGGGCGAGCCAGGCGGCCTCCACCAGCTTCATCGCGCGGCGAACCTGATGCGCCTCGCTCTCGAATTTCGCGGCGAGCGCTGCGGCCGGCACCAGCGTCGGCGCCAGCTTCACCGCTTCCATCACGCTCTCGCGCGCGACGTCGCGGTCCATCGTCTCCAGTTCGAGCGCGCGCGCCGTGAGCAGCACGCCGCGCTGCCGGCGATAGGTGGTCTTGTCGATCAGGCCCGAGGACAGGTTGGAATCGAGGATCGCGAGCGCGCCGCTCCAGTCGCTGCGCGCGCAGCGGAAACCGAGCACCGCCTGCGAAGCCCAGGTCGACGATGGCGACAGCTTGACCGCCTCTTCGGCAATCATCACCGCGGAGACCGCGTCGTCGGCACGCTGCGCCTCGATGAAGAGGCCGCGCAGGCCGAGCAGCCGCGTATCCGGGCGTTCCGCCATGGCGCGGAAGGCGCGCTGCGCCTCGTCGCGATTGCCGTCGAGCTGCGCCGATTGTGCGTGCAGCAGAAGCGCGAGCGGATCGTCGGGCGCGTGCCGCCGCGCCGCATCGGCATGGCGGCGGGCGAGGCCGGTATCGCCATGGCCGATCGCGAGCAGACCCTGCGTGATGGCGTGGCGGCCGCGCGCGTTGCGCTTTTCATGGCGACGGTGACGCAAGCGCGCCGGCGTCCGCCAGATCCCGCGCAAGATACTCCAGACAAACACGGCCGCGACCGCGACGAGGCCGAGCCCGAGGGCGAATACGGGGATCGTCGTGGTGGCGCGCCAGGCGCCCCAGCTTAGCGTGACATCGCCGGTCTGGTCGGCGACCCAGGCTGCGCCGGCCGCCGCGACTGCAATCAGGATGAGAAAGAACACAATGCGAAGCATGGCAATCCCTATACGCGCGAGTTATTGCGCGAACCTTATTGAGCGGGTTTTGCGAGATCCGCCATGGCGTCGTCGGCGAGCTTGCGGGACGAAGCGAGCGCAGCCTCGCGCGCATCGGACTTGGCAAGCCAGGCCTTTGCGGCGTCGCGATCGGCTTCCGGCAGCGTCTTCAGTTCGCGCCGCGCTTCGTTGTAGTCGTTGCGCAGCGCCGCCGCCGTCACCCGCGCGACGATGGCGCCGCGATCGTTGCCGACGGCATCGGTGCGCTCGACGCGGACGAGCTTTGCCGCGCCCGCCTGCAGGCGATCAACGATCCCCGTGCCGCTGGTCGGCGTCTCCACCGGCGGCGACAATTTCGGCACGATGTTGAGAAGCTCCCGGCACAGCATGACAGGGCTCGGAATTCCCGTCGACGCAAAAGCCTCGAGCGGCTTCAGCACGTCGGCATTCGGCGCGAAGGATTTCGCCGCCGCGAGCTGGGTTGTGTAGGGGTCATTATGCCGGACGGCGACATCCAGCAGCGCCGTTGCAATGACACGGCGCAGCGCCTTGTCGTCGGTGGATTTTGCATCGGCGATTTTTTCGCCCTGCTGCGCAAGCTCGGCGCGTTCAGCTTTGATCGAGCGCTCGAGCTGCGCGATGCGGTCATTGAACGCCGACATATCAGGTGCAGCCGCCGTGTCGCGCGGCGCCGCCTTGGCGTCGTTCAGCGCACTGCCGAGCTTGTCGGATTGCGTGCGCAGGGCTGCAATATCATTGCGCAGCGTGCCGACGGATTTTTCCAGGGCATCGACCCGCGATGACGTCGCAGGGTCAGCAGCAGGCGATGCCGGCTTTCCGACCTTCGCCTCGACACTGGCGATGCGGCCGCTCAGGGCATCGACGCTTGCGGCGGTAATTTGTGGCGCAGCAGGTGGCGCCTGCACGGCGGGCCAGCCCAGCATCCAGCCGACCGCGATCACGAGCGCGGCTGCGACCGCGCCTGACAGCGGCGCGACCACCCACGGTGACACCGGCGCGGAGCCGGGCGGCGGCGGAACGGCAGCCTCGGCTTCGAGGCGCTCCGGCTCGGGCTCGGTCGGTGTCGGCTCGGCCTGCGCCTCCGGGGCGGGGGGCGCCTCGCTGGCGGTTTCCTGCGGCTGGGTGGAAACCTCGGTGGCCTCGAGGTCTATCGTGGGCGGAGCGCGCTTGGCGCGGCCGGAATCCGGGGCCAGTCCTGCGTCTTCAGGCTTGTCATCGGCCATCGTGACGTTTCCTTCACACTTGCAAGCGACGTACTCAAGACACGTATTTGGGCCTCAGCCCAAAAACGGGATTCGGCCCGTCCTCTTACGCCAAACGGGTGCGCAAAGCACGCTCCAAGGTCTCAAATAAGGCAGTTTCGTCCGGCGCGGCAGCCACTGCGACCTGCGACGCGCCGGCTTCGCGCAGCACGGCCGCGACCGTCTCGGACAGGCAGCATTGCGGGATCGCCAGCGCCGAGATTTCGACGCCCTCGTCGCGCGCCGCATCCAGGAATGCCCGCGCGCTGCGGCGGGAATAATGCAGCACGGCCTGGATGCCGTTTGCGGCAAAGCCCTCGCAGGCCTCGCGCGGCAGGATCTTGAGCGGCGCCATGCGATAGGTGGTCACCGTCACCACGGCAAATCCCTCCGCGCCGAGCTCGCCGGCGAGATCGCGCGACAGATCAGCACCCGCAAGGTAAAGCAGCGTGCTCTTTTTCTTCAGCACCTTGTCGCGTGCGCCTTGCAGCACTTTTTTGCGCAGAGCGACTGCATCGCCTTCCGCAACGATCACTTCGGTAAAGCCGGCCTCGCGCGCGACTTCGGCGGTGTGCGCGCCGACCGCGAACAGTGGCAGGCCGAGAATGCCAAGCTTCGGCAGCTGCGGCGCGATCGCACGGATGGCGTTGGCGGAGGTGACGATGACGGCCGCATAATCGGCCTCGCTCTCGTCCTGGATTGCGACCGGCTCGAATTTGAGCACCGGCGCCAACAGCACCTCGTGGCCTCGTGCGCGCAAATTCGCCGCTGTCGTTTCATTGTCAGGATGCGGCCGTGTGACGAGAATGGCCATGCGCGAACTTTCCCGGCGGAGATTGCAAGGGGACCACAAGCAACAATTGCGCTCGATGACCCCGGAATGCTACCGGACGTACCAGAACTCCGCTTTCCGGATGAGCGCAAGGCCGCAAATTGGATAACAATTCGCCAATGCTGGTGTTGGGCATCGAAACCACCTGCGACGAAACCGCCGCGGCCGTGATCGCGCGCGCACCCGACGGTGAAGGAAAGATCCTGTCCAACATCGTGCGCTCGCAGATCGAGGAACACGCCCGCTTCGGCGGTGTGGTTCCCGAGATCGCGGCGCGCGCCCATGTCGACCTGCTCGACGGTATCATTGACCGCGCCATGCGCGAGGCCGGAATCGGTTTCGCGGAGTTGAGCGGGGTTGCCGCCGCCGCAGGGCCCGGCCTGATCGGCGGCGTCATCGTCGGCCTCACCACGGCGAAGGCGATCGCGATGGTGCACGATACGCCGCTGGTGGCGGTGAACCATCTCGAAGCGCACGCGCTGACGCCGCGGCTGACCGATCGTCTGGATTTCCCCTATTGCCTCTTCCTCGCCTCGGGCGGTCACACCCAGATCGTCGCCGTGGTCGGCGTCGGACAGTATGTGCGGCTTGGCACCACCGTGGACGACGCGATCGGCGAAGCCTTCGACAAGGTCGCGAAGATGCTGGGACTGCCCTATCCCGGCGGGCCGCAGGTCGAGCGCGCGGCAGCCGATGGCGATGCCACGCGGTTCGCGTTTCCGCGGCCGATGCAGGGGCGGCCCGACGCCAATTTCTCGCTGTCGGGATTGAAAACGGCGGTGCGCAACGAGGCGAGCCGGATCACACCCCTCGAGCCTCAGGACATCAGCGATCTCTGCGCGGGCTTTCAGGCCGCCGTGCTCGACTCGACCGCAGACCGTCTCAGTGTCGGCCTCAAGCTGTTCCGCGAACAGTTCGGCGCGCCGCATGCGCTCGTTGCCGCCGGCGGCGTCGCTGCCAACCAGGCCATTCGGGGCGCGCTGCAGGACGTCGCAGACCGCGCGCAGACGAAGCTGATCATGCCGCCGCCGGCGCTTTGCACCGACAATGGCGCGATGATCGCATGGGCCGGTGCCGAACGCCTCGCGCTCGGCCTGACCGATACGATGGAAGCCCAGCCGCGCGCACGCTGGCTGCTCGATGCCAACGCCACCGCGCCCGCGGGATACGGCAATACGCGCGCGGGGTTTTGATCATGGCCGCGTTCCAATCCGTCGCGGTGATCGGCGCGGGCGCCTGGGGTACGGCGCTGGCGATGGTTGCCGCGCGCGCTGGGCGGAACGTCACGCTGTGGGCGCGCAATGCCGAGCATGCAGCGCGGATCTCATCGTCGCGCGAAAATCCGCGGCTGCCCGGCGTGCCCCTGTCGCCCGACATCGTGGTGACGAACGAACTCGCGCTCGCCGCGCGCGCGGACATGCTGCTCATCGCAACGCCGGCGCAGCATCTGCGCGGCGTCGTTAATACCCTCGCCGCACATCTGACAAAGCCTGTGCCGCTCATCGCCTGTGCCAAGGGCATCGAGCACGGCACCCACAAATTCATGACCGACGTGATCGCCGAAGCCGCGCCGCATGCGATGCCGGCGATCCTGTCCGGCCCGAGCTTTGCCGACGACGTCGCGCAGGGATTGCCGACCGCGGTGACGCTGGCGGCATGCGACGAGCAGCTCGCAAGCGCGCTGGTGCAGGCGCTGGGATCGCCGACCTTCCGTCCCTACCACTCGACCGATGTGCGCGGCGTCGAGATCGGCGGCGCGGCGAAGAACGTACTGGCGATCGCGGTCGGTATCGCCGTCGGCCGCAAGCTCGGCGCTTCCGCCCAGGCCGCGCTCACCACGCGCGGCTTTGCCGAACTTGCCCGCTTCGGCCGCGCGCTCGGCGCGCGCAGTGAAACGCTCGGCGGCCTGTCCGGTCTCGGCGATCTTATCCTGAGCTGCTCGAGCCTGCAGTCGCGCAACTATACGCTGGGCCTTTCGCTCGGCCGCGGCGACGGACCACCGGCCGGCAAACTAGCCGAAGGTGAGTATACCGCCCCCGTGCTGGTCGAGCTGGCGGCTTCGCGAAACATCGAGATGCCGGTATCACAGGCGGTCGTGTCGATCCTGAACGGCTCGAGCACGATCGACACCGCGATCTCCGGACTTTTGACGCGCCCCTTCAAGGCAGAGGAATGAGCATGGCGTACTGGCTGGTGAAATCCGAACCGTCGGTCTGGTCGTGGGACCAGCAGGTGGCCAAGGGCGCCAAGGGCGAGGCCTGGACCGGCGTGCGCAATTTTACCGCGCGACAGAACCTCGTCGCGATGAAGAAGGGCGACAAGGCCTTCTTCTATCATTCCAACGAGGGCAAGGAGATCGTCGGCATCGCCGAGATCATCAAGGAGGCCTATCCCGATCCGACCGACAAGACGGAAAAGTTCGTCTGCGTCGACATCAAGGCCGACAAACCGTTGAAGACACCGGTGACGATGGCCACGATCAAGGCTGACAAGAAGCTCGCCGCCATGGCGCTGGTGAAATATTCGCGCCTCTCGGTGCAGCCGGTGACGGCGGAGGAATGGAAGCTCGTCTGCAAGATGGGCGGGCTGTAGTTACAGCCTCGCTCGCCGCCTACACCGCGGCGGTCGCGACGACCTGCGCCAGTAGCTGCTCACGCCGCGCCTGCGAGCGCTGGCCCTTCATCGTCGCGGCGAAGCGTTCCAGAATGCCATCCTCGAACGCGGTGACGATGGTGTCGTGGACGTAGCTCTTGCGGCAGATCGCAGGCGTGTTCGAAAGCTTGTCGGCGGCGGCGCGGATCGCATCCAGCACCTGCTTCTTGCGGCCGCGCTGGCTGGTGGCCGGCGTGATCCGCGACAGCGATTCCACGACGACGGCCGACGCCATCAGCGTGCGAAAATCCTTCAGCGAAATCTTGATGCCGGCGATCTCACGCAGGAAGGCGTTGACCTGCGTGGTGCTGACCGCACGCACGATGCCGGAGCCGTCGCGGTACTGGAACATGCGCTTGCCGGGCACGCCCTGCAGAATGCGGATGGCGCGGACCAGCTTGGCCGCGTCGCACTCCTTGCGCACGGCCTTGCCGCCCTTCGCCTTGAAGGTCAGGACGAAGCTGTCGTCCTCCAGCGTGACGTTGGACTTCAGCATCGTGGTGGCGCCACGGGTGCCGTTGAGGCGGGCATAGGATTCATTGCCGGGGCGGATCGCGGTGCGGGCGATCAGCTCGATCACCGCCGAGAGCGCGAATTCGCGCGTCGGCTCGTCACCCGACAGGAACGCCGAGACCTTGCGCCGGATCTTTGGCAGCGCGCCGACGAGCTTTTCCAGGCGATGCGCCTTGCGGTGCTCGCGGACCTTCTCCCAATCGGCGTGATAGCGATATTGCAGCCGGCCTGCGGCATCGCGCCCCACGGCCTGCAGGTGCGTATTCGGGTCGGCGGAGTAGCGGACCTCGCGATAGGCCGGCGGCACCGCCATCGAATGCAGACGGCGAATGGTGCGGGGATCGCGGACATGTGAGCCGTTGGAACGGACGAACGAGTAGCTCTTGCCCCGACGGACGCGGCGGATGGTCAGCTCGTTCTGGTCGCCGAGCCGCAGCCCCATTTCCTTGGCGAGCGCCTCGACCGAGGCCGCGGGAGCGCTGTCGAAGGTCTTTTTCGGGCTGGGACGCCGAAAAGTCGCCGGTTTCGGCCATTGTCCGAGGGCTTTGGCCAGCGCAATAGCTGCCGGATCGGCCGACGCGGGCTGTAGTGTCCCGAGATTCTGCTGATCCATCATAGCTTTACGCCTAAGCCCTGCCTGTTACCGTTCAATGCCGTGATTATGATTTTCGTTCCCTGTGAGCCTCGTTGGGCTCGGGGAGGGCATTTAGGGTGTTCCGAACCACATTGCGAGTCCCGAATCAGTGAGGAGCGGTTCCTAAATACCGCCATATGCGCATGGGGGCCCTGCAGCCGGCACTTCCGATGATCTCGGTAAAGAGCGATCAGGCGGGGCCCGGCGCCGGTTCAGGCCCGCACAAATCGACACGCGCAGCTTGATCCAGCGCAGCATCGGCCGCCCGTCGAAGGTCCAGCTTGTGCTCCTTGTCGGGCACGGTTAGCCCAACGCATAATTACTTCAACGATGAAGTCGGCATGCCGCGCGATCGCGTTCGGCCGGCCGCAAGGTGGAGGGAAACATGTCCGAGAAGATTTACGACGTCCCCGCGGAATGGGCCAAACGCGCCTGGATCGACCAGACCAAGTACAAGGACATGTACGCCCGCTCGATCTCGGACCCGAACGGATTTTGGGCCGAGCAGGCCAAGCGCGTCGACTGGATGAAGGCGCCCACCAAGGTCGAGAACGTCTCCTTCGCGCCCGGCAACATCTCCATCAAATGGTTCGAGGACGGCGTCCTCAACGTCGCTCACAATTGCATCGACCGGCATCTGGCCAAGCGCGGCGACCAGACCGCGATCATCTGGGAGGGGGACGATCCCTCGCAGTCCAAGCACATCACCTACCGGGAGCTGCATGACGAAGTCTGCCGGATGGCCAACATCCTGCGCACCCGCAACGTCCAGAAGGGCGACCGCGTCACCATCTATCTGCCGATGATTCCTGAGGCCGCCTACGCGATGCTGGCCTGCGCGCGGATCGGCGCGGTGCACTCCGTGGTGTTCGCGGGCTTCTCGCCGGACAGCCTCGCCCAGCGCATCAACGACTGCAAATCCAAGGTGGTCATCACCGCCGACGAGGGCCTGCGCGGCGGCAAGAAGGTGCCGCTGAAGGCCAATGTCGA
>JAEWBW010000020.1 GCA_023390955.1 Pseudomonadota bacterium | reverse complement strand
GGGGGGGGGGGGGGGGGGGGGGCGGGGCGCCCCCGGCCACCTCGGTACGTCCGGCCCACGCGCAACCCCCTCACTCGGCCCTGCGGGCCACCCTCTCCCCGGAGGGGAGAGGGAGAACCCCCTCACCCTACCCCTCTCCCCAGCGGGGAGAGGGGATAATGACGCCATCCTCCACCGCATTCCGGCCACCGACACCCGTCCCGCGGTCGTCTACCGGCGCGCCGGCGACAAGTATTTGCTGGTCGAATACGGGCCGCTGGTGCTGGACCTGAACCTGCGGTTCCGCGTCCACGCGCTCCAGCAGGCGCTGATCGCGCAGCAGCTTGCGGGAATTCTCGACCTCACGCCGGGCATCCGGTCGCTGCAGGTCCATTACGACTGCCGCGTGCTGCCGCTCGCGAACCTCCTCGACCGGCTGGTCGAGGCGGAGGAGGAACTGGCGGGCATCGACGCCCTGGAAGTCCCGACCCGCGTCATCCATTTGCCGCTGTCCTGGGACGACGAGGCCACGCGGCTCGCGATCGCCAAATACATGCAGTCGGTGCGCGCCGACGCGCCCTGGTGCCCCAGCAACATCGAATTCATCCGGCGCATCAACGGGCTGGACGATATCGAGGCGGTGAAGCGCATCGTGTTCGACGCCAGCTACCTCGTGCTCGGCCTCGGCGACGTGTATCTGGGTGCGCCGGTCGCCACGCCGGTGGACCCGCGGCACCGGCTGGTCACCACCAAGTACAACCCGGCCCGCACCTGGACGCCGGAGAACGCGGTGGGCATCGGCGGCGCCTACATGTGCGTCTATGGCATGGAGGGGCCGGGCGGTTACCAGTTCGTCGGCCGCACCTGCCAGATGTGGAACACGCACCGGACCACCGACGCCTTCGAGCCCGGCAAGCCCTGGCTGCTGCGCCACTTCGACCAAGTCCGCTTCCACCCCGTCAGCCACGACGAGCTGATGGCCTTCCGCGCCGACTTCCCGCTCGGCCGCGCCAGCCTGCGCATCGAGGAGGAGACCTTCCGCCTCGCCGACTACAACCGCTTCCTGGACGAGAACCGGGAAAGCATCGCCGCCTTCAAGACGCGCCAGCAGGCCGCCTTCGAGGAAGAACGCGCGCGGTGGGAGGCCTCGGGCCAGATCGGCTACGCCGCCGACCTGCCGGACGCCGGACCGGGCGGTGCTGAGGCCGACCTGCCACCCGGCGGGGAGGCGGTGCCGAGCCCCGTGCCCGGCAGCGTCTGGAAGATCGCCGCGGAGCCCGGCACCGCCGTGAAGGCCGGCGACCCGCTGCTGATCGTGGAATCGATGAAGATGGAAATCGCGGTCGCCGCGCCGATGGCCGGCACCGTCGCCGAAATCCGCTGCGCCGAGGGGCAGGCGGTGACGCTGGGCCAGACGCTCGCCGTCCTGCTGCCGGAAGCCGCGTGATGGAGAAATCTATGACCAACCTGAGCCTGGAAATTGCGGCGCTCGTCAAGGCCTACACTGAGGGCGGCCTGACACCGGAGGCGGTGCTGGACGCCGTCTACGCCCGCATCAACGAACGGGGCGAGCGGCCGGTGTGGATCCACCTGCTGAACCGCGCCGAGGCCGGTCGGCAGCTGGAGGCCGCGCAAGCGCGCAAGGCCGCGGGCGCCGATCTGCCGCTGTTCGGCATCCCCTTCGCGGTGAAGGACAACATCGATGTGGCGGGCGTGCCGACCACGGCCGGCTGCCCGGACTTCGCTTACACCCCGGACCGCTCTGCGACCGTCGTGCAGCGGCTGGTGGAGGCCGGGGCCATCCTGATCGGCAAGACCAACTTGGACCAGTTCGCCACCGGGCTGGTCGGGACGCGGTCGCCCTACGGCATTCCGTCCTCGGTTTTCGATGACCGCTATGTGTCGGGCGGGTCCAGCTCCGGTTCCGGCGTCGCGGTGGGGGCGGGGTTGGTCAGCTTCGCGCTCGGCACCGACACGGCGGGGTCGGGGCGTGTGCCGGCGGCCTTCAACAACGTCGTGGGTCTGAAGCCGACCAAGGGGCTGGTCAGCGCCAGCGGCGTCGTCCCGGCCTGCCGGACGCAGGACGTGGTATCGATCTTCGCCGGAACGGCGGGCGACGCGCTGGCCGTCTTGAAGGTGATGGGCGCCTATGATCCGGCCGACGCCTATTCCCGCAAGGCACCGGCCGCGGCGACGCAGCCCGCGGCTTGGCCGCTGGGCTTCCGCTTCGGCGTGCCGCGGGATGGGCTGGAGTTCTTCGGGGACGAGGCGGCGGCGCGCCTGTTCGCCGCTGCTGCCGACCGGCTGGAGGCGCTGGGCGGCACGCGGGTGGAGATCGACTTCACACCCTTCCGCGACGCCGCCCAGCTGCTCTATTCCGGCCCCTGGGTGGCGGAGCGGCTGGCGGCCATCCGCGACTTCGCCAAGACCTCGCCGGAGGCGATCCACCCCGTGGTGCGGGGCATCGTCCTGGGGGCGGAGGCCATCGGCGCTGTGGACGCCTTCGCCGGCATGTACCGGCTGGCCGAACTGACCCGCCGGGGCGAGGCCGAGTGGGCCAGGATGGACGTGCTGCTGCTGCCGACCACCGGCACGACCTACACGATCGAGGAACTGCTGGCCGACCCCGTGCGGCTGAACAGCAACCTCGGGTACTACACGAACTTCGTGAACCTGATGGACCTGTCGGCCATCGCGGTGCCGGCTGGCTTCCGGCCGGGCAACGGGCCGAAGGGGGGCTTGCCCTTCGGCGTGACACTGGTCGGGCCGGCCTTTGCGGACGGGGCGCTGGCGGTCCTGGCCGACCGGCTGCACCGGGCGCAGGCCCTGCCCATCGGCGCCACGCGGCAACTGCCGCAAGGGCCGGCGCTGGACGCGGACCATGCGACGCCCGGCACGGTGCGGCTGGCCGTCGTCGGCGCGCATCTCAGCGGCCAGCCGCTCAACCACCAGCTCACCGGGCGGGGTGCACGGCTGGTCCGCACGGCGCGGACGGACGGCGGCTACCGCCTCTTCGCGCTGGCCGGCACCGTGCCGGCCAAGCCGGGGCTGGTCCGAGACGCCGGTGGGGCGGGCGGCATCGAGCTGGAGATTTGGGAGCTGACGGAGTCCGCCTTCGGCAGCTTCGTCGCCGAGGTTCCGCCGCCCATGGCGATCGGCACCGTCCTGCTGGAGGACGGCACGGCGGTGAAGGGTTTCCTGTGCGAACCCGCCGCCTTGCCGGGGGCCGAGGACATCACCGGCTTCGGCGGCTGGCGCCGCTGGCTGGCGCGATAACGACCGACGCGATAACCACCATTCCGGAAGAGGGGTTTAAACGATGCGGACCTTGCTCAAGAACGTCGTGTTCGGCGTGGCCTTCGCCGCCACCGTGGCAGCCTCCCAGGCGCCGTCCTTCGCGGCGGAGAAGAAGAACTTCCGCGTGGCGTGGTCGATCTACGCCGGCTGGATGCCTTGGGGCTACGCCGCCGACAGCGGCATCATGAAGAAGTGGGCCGACAAGTACGGCATCAAGGTCGAGATCGTGCAGATCAACGACTATGTCGAATCCATCAACCAGTACACGGCCGGCGCCTTCGACGGCTGCGTCATGACCAACATGGACGCGCTGACGATCCCGGCGGCGGGCGGCGTGGACACCACCGCCCTGATCTCCGGCGACTATTCCAACGGCAACGACGGCATCGTCCTGAAGAAGGGCACCGCCCTGAAGGACATCAAGGGCCAGAAGGTCAATCTGGTCGAGCTGTCGGTGTCGCACTACCTGCTGGCCCGCGCGCTGGACAGCGTCGGCATGAAGGAGAAGGACGTCACGGTGGTGAACACGTCCGATGCGGACATCGTGTCGGCCTACACCTCCTCCGCCGACGTGACGGCGACGGTGACCTGGAACCCGCAGCTGAGCGAGGTCGCCAAGACCCAGGGCTCCACCATGGTCTTCGACAGCTCCAAGGTGCCGGGCGAGATCATCGACCTGATGGTCGTCAACACCGGCACGATGCGCGACAACCCGGCCTTCGCCAAGGCGCTGGTCGGCGCCTGGTACGAGATCATGGGCCTGATGACCAAGCCCGACACGGCGGAGGGCAAGGCCGCGCTGGAGGCGATGGCCAAGGCGTCGGGCACGGATCTGGCCGGCTACAAGCAGCAGCTGGTCACCACCAAGATGTTCTACACCCCGGCCGACGGCGCCACCTTCGCGGCGAGCCCCGATCTGGTGAAGACCATGGACCTCGTCCGCAGCTTCTCCTACGACCACGGCCTGCTGGGCGAGGGCGCGAAGAGCCGCGACGCCGTCGGCATCCTGTTCCCCGGCGGCACGGTGCTGGGCGACGTGAAGAACGTGAAGCTGCGCTTCGACGACGCGGTCATGAAGCAAGCCGCCGACGGGAAGCTCTGATCCATGCGCCGGATCATCAACCGGCGTCCGGGCCGCGGGGGTGCGCTCTTCTGGGGCGCCCTCCCGTTCCTGGTGGCCTGCGCGGGCTATGGGGTGGCGTCGGCCCTGCGGCTGGCGGAAAACCCGAACGACAAGCTGCTGCCGCCGCTGTCCTCCATGGTCGCCGCCGTCGCCCGCGTGGCCTTCACCCCGGACGCCCGCACCGGCGACTACCTGATGTGGGCGGACACGCTGGCCAGCCTGCACCGGCTTGGGCTGGGGCTTGGCGTCGCCACGGCGCTGGCGTTGGTGATCGGCATCGGCATGGGGCTGATCCCCTACGTGCGGGCGGGGCTGTCGCCCTTCGTCGCCATGCTGTCCATGGTGCCGCCCATGGCGGTGCTGCCCGTGCTGTTCATCGTCTTCGGGCTGGACGAGCTGTCCAAGGTGGTGCTGATCGTGGTGGGCGTGGCGCCTTTCCTGGTCCGCGACCTCGCCATGCGCACGGTGGAGATGCCGCGCGAGCAGCTGATCAAGGCGCAGACGCTGGGGGCGAGCACCTGGCAGATCGTCCTGCGGGTGGTGCTGCCGCAGATGCTGCCGCGGCTGGCCGACGCGCTGCGGCTGTCGCTGGGGCCGGCCTGGCTGTTCCTGATCTCCGCGGAGGCCATCGCGGCGACGGAGGGGCTCGGCTACCGCATCTTCCTGGTGCGGCGCTATATGGCGATGGACGTGATCCTGCCCTACGTGGCCTGGATCACCCTTCTGGCCTTCGCGTCGGACCTCCTGCTGCGCTGGTTCAACGCGCGCTGCTTCCCCTGGCTGCGGGCGGGAAAGGCCTCCTCATGAGCAACGTCACCGTCCGCGACCTCTGGATGGAATACCCGAACCAGGTGGTGCTGGAGCGCGTCAACCTGGAAATCCCCTCCGGCGAGTTCTGCGCTCTGGTCGGCCCGTCCGGCTGCGGCAAGACCACCTTCCTGCGCCTATTGCTGGGGGAGGAGCGGCCGACCCGCGGCAGCATCCGGCTGGACGGCGAGCCCTTGGTGGCGGAGCCCGGCCCCGACCGCGGCGTGGTGTTCCAGCGCTATTCGGTCTTCCCGCACCTGACGGTGCTGGAGAATGTGATCCTGGGCCGCGAATTCCAGCAGTCCCGCTTCCTCGGACGCCTGTTCGGCGCCCGCCGCCGCGCCGCCGTGGAGGAGGCGAGGGGGGTGCTGGAGGCGGTCGGCCTCGGCAACCACCTGGGCAAGTATCCCGCGGAGCTGTCCGGCGGCATGCAGCAGCGCCTCGCCATCGCGCAGGCGCTGATCCTGAAGCCGAAGATCCTGCTGCTGGACGAGCCCTTCGGCGCGCTCGACCCCGGCACCAAGGCGCAGATGTACGAGCTTCTGCTGCGGCTGTGGTCGGAGGAGAAGATGACCGTCTTCATGGTCACCCACGACCTGAAGGAGGGCTTCACGCTGGCCACCCGCGTGCTCGCCTTCGACAAGGTGCGCGTTGACCCGACCGACCCCGGCGCCTATGGCGCGCGCATCACCTACGACCTGCCGCTGACCCTGAAGAAGGCGGCCATGGCGGCGGCGGCGGCCGGTGCGGCCGGTCTGGTGCCCGCCGGCTGAGGCGGGTGTCCGGTGGCACGCCCCTTGCGACGGTGGATCGGTCAAAGCAATGGAGGGCTGCCATGGGACACGGCTTGCGACGGATCGGGAAGGCCGGCTTGGGCGCGCTGCACGCGCTGCTCCAGACCCGCGCCACCGCCCTGCACCCCTGGCTTTTCACCGCGACGGGGACCGCCGCGTCCGCCGGGGCGATGATGGCCGAGGCGGCGCGAAACGAACGAAACGGCCGCGGGGCGTTGTAGCCGCTCTGCCTTAACCGGCGGCAGTCCGGGTGTGACTGCACAGGGTTTGGGCGGACGAGACGGCTCCGCCCCAATGGCCCTGTGGAGGATCATCCATGAACGCTGCCCTGTGGGGAGCGGCCGCTGCCCTGTTCTTCGGGCTCGCGGATTTCCTCGGTCGCTTCACCGGCCGAGCGCTGGGGCCGCGCAACGCCCTGCTGGGGCTGATGCTGGTCGGGGCGGTGCTGCTCAGCCTCTACGGCTTCGGTTCCGGGCTGCCGGTGCCCTGGCGGGCGGAGACGGTCCCTGTGCTGCTGGTGGCCGGTGTGGCGTCGATGGTGGCGCCGCTGGTCTTCTACAAGGCCCTGACGCTGGGGCCGCTGTCGCTGGCGGCCCCAATCACCGCGGCCTACCCGGCGCTGATCGTGCCGGTGGAGGTCGCCTTCGGCGCCCGGCCGGGCGTGCTGGACTGGGCGGCCATGGCCGCGACCCTGCTCGGCACCGTGGTGGTCGCCCGCACCGCCGGGGAGGATCCGGACGAAGCCCTGGCCGCCGACCGGACGAACCGCCGCAAGTCCATCGCCTGCGCCGCACTCGCCAGCGTGCTGTTCGCCGTGGCCCTGCTCGCCGGCCGCCACGCGGTGGAGGCCTACGGGGAGGTGCAGACACTATGGGTCGGCCGGGTGGTCGGTTTCCTGGCGCTGGGCGCGGCGATGATGGCGGCGCGTGTCCGGCCGGTGCTGCCCGTGCGCTGGTGGCCGGTCCTGCTGGTGCAGGGGCTGGTCGACGCGCTGGCCTACCTCTGCTTCTACGTCGGCAGCCAGGGCGAGGACGCGTCCGCCGCCGCCGTCGCCAGCTCCGCCTTCATGGTGGTGGTCGTCCTGCTCGGCTGGGCCTTCCTGCGCGAACGCATCTCGCCGGCCTGCTGGGGCGGAATCCTGCTGGTGTTCGGGGGCGTGGCGACGTTGTCTGGGTAGGGGGCCCCTCCCTCTCCCGCCGGAGGCGGGCGAGGGAATCAGGCCAACACCACCCGCACATGGTTGTCGTGGAACGCCGCACCGCCAAACGGGGCAACAGCATCCGCGCCGGTCAGGGTGTTGATGCCGCGCCCGCCCTCATGGGCGCGGTTCGGCCAGATGGATTCCGCGATCACCACGCCCCGCCGAACCCCGTCGAACAGCCGCGCGTGCAGCAGTACGGCCCCGCGCCGGTTGGCGACCTCGACCCGGTCGCCCTCCGCCACGCCCAGCGCCGCCGCGTCTTCCGGGTGAATCAGAAGGGAGGGACGGGCTTCCCGCGCCGTGCCGGTCGGCGTGTCGGTGAAGGAGGTGTTCAGGAAGTTGCGCGCCGGTGCGGTGACGAGGCGGAAGGGATGCTCCGCGTCGGCCTCCTCCGTCACCGCCCAGTGGTCGGGGAAGCCGGGCATGTCGGCGACCGGCCCGAAGGTGGACGGGGCGGCGTAGGGCACGCGGGGCCAGTCCGGCTTCAGGCGGAACTTGCCGTCCGGCCAGTGGAAGCCCCTCACGTAATGCGCCGTGTCGAAATCCGGCTGCACGTCGAGGAAGCGCGCCGCCTCCAGTTCGTCCAGCGTGCCGCGCCGGGAGGCGCGCAGCGTGGCGTCGATCAGCTCCCGCTCGGTCATTCCGAATCCTGGATGCTGGTCGCTGCCCATGCGACGGGCGAGGTCGCCGATCACCGCGTGGTTGGGGCGGCACTCGCCGGGCGGATCGACCAGCTTCGGGCCGAACAGGATGTGCTGGTTGCCGCCGGCCTGATAGAGGTCGTCGTGCTCCACGAACATGGTGGCGGGCAGCACGATGTCGGCCATGCGCGCGGTGTCGGTCATCACCTGCTCGTGCACGCAGACGAACAGGTCGTCGCGGGCAAAGCCCCGGCGCACGCGCGTCTGGTCGGGCGCGACGGCCATGGGGTTGGTGTTCTGGATCAACAGGGCGGTGACCGGCGGCCCGCCGCTCAGCGCGTCCGCGTCGCCGTCCAGGATCGGGCCGATGCGCGACTGGTCGAGCATGCGCACGGCCGGGTCGCGCAGGTCGAGCCCCTCGATCAGCGTCTTGTTCCAGCCGTAGATGCCGCTGTTGGAATGGAAGGCGCCGCCGCCCTCCACCTGCCACGCGCCGCTGACCACCGGGATGCAGGAGGCCGCGTGCATGTTCGCCGCCCCGTTGCGCGACCGGGTGAAGCCGTAGCCCAAGCGGAAGAAGCTGCGCTTGGTCTGCCCGACCACCCGCGCGAAGGCTTCGATCTCCGCCGCGGGCAGGCCGGTGATGGCCGACGCCCAGTCCGGCGTGCGGTCGGCGAGGTGCGCCTCCAGCCCCGCGGGGTCGTCGGCGTGGCTGGCGAGGTAGGCGCGGTCGGCCAGCCCGTCGCGGAACAGCACGTGCATCACCGCGCAGGCCAGCGCGCCGTCGGTGCCCGGCCGGATCAGCAGGGGAATGTCCGCCTGGTCCATGGTCGGGGTGCGGTAGACGTCCACCACGGCGATCTTCGCCCCGCGCTCCTTCCGGGCGCGCACGGCGTGGGTCATGACGTTGACCTGGGTGGAGACGGCGTTGGTGCCCCAGATCACCACGAGGTCGGACTTGGCCATCTCCCGCGGGTCGGCCCCGGCCAGCCGCCCGGTCCCGGCGATCCAGCCCGACCAGGCCGGGTTGGTGCAGATGGTCGAGAAGAAGCCCGACCAGCGCCGGGCGTGGCGCAGCCGGTTGATGCCGTCGCGCTGCACCAACCCCATGGTGCCGGCGTAATAGTAAGGCCACACCGTCTCTGGCCCGAAGCGCCGCTCCGCCTCCAGAAAGCGTTCCGCCACGATGTCCAGCGCGTCTTCCCAGGAGATGGGCTCGAACTGGCCGGAGCCCTTCGGTCCAACGCTGCGCAGCGGCCGGGTCAGCCGGTCGGGGTTGTTCACCCGCTCCGCATAGCGGGCGACCTTCGCGCAGATCACGCCGGCGGTGTAGCTGTTGTCGGCCGCCCCGCGCACGCGCCCGATGCGCGCGCCGCCGTCAGCGCCGCTGACGACCTCCACTTCCAGCGCGCAGGTGGAGGGACAGTCGTGCGGGCAGGCCGAGGCGTGCGTTCGAACGGCGGAGGCGTCGGGCATGATGGTCTCTGGTCCGGGCTGCGGGTGCGCCGCATCCTAGACCGACGACCGCACCGGATGATACCCCTTCGCACACAAACAGCATAATAAAACTGTTGTTTATAGAGATTTAATCACACAGAATGCGATTCTCCCCATTGACTCATAACCTACTATGTAAGTAGATTTTGTGCGTCGGCCCCATCGCGCCGTCCGCGGCAATTTGAATCGCGCCTTGCGCCGCGTCATCAAACGCTAAAGCGCCACGATCCCGGTCGTGGATCCCTGAAGGAGTGACCGGACATGCCCAAGGTCTCCTTTCCCGCATCATCCCCGGCGCAGCGCGCCGCTTGCCTTGCCGGCATGACCGGCTGGAACCCGGACGACTGTCGCGGCTGACGGCCGCCCGCACACGTCTTCAATGACCTGAGTGCACAGGCGCGATCGCGGCGGACAGCCGTGGCGCGCGACGGGCTCCCCATGCCTGCGGATGCCCGCCCAACAAACCACACAACGAATACAAGGACAGAAGCGATGACCACCCTTGCGTCCACCAAACCCAATGCCGAGTCCACCACGGAGTCCTCTGCCACCATCGGCCTGGACATCCGTCCCGTCGCCGGCCGCATCGGGGCGGAGGTCCACGGCGTCCGCCTGTCCGGCGACCTCCCGCCGGCGACCGTGCGCGCCATCCGGCAGGCGCTGGGCCGGCACAAGGTGCTGTTCTTCCGCAACCAGACCCACCTGGACGAGGCGGGACAGGAAGCGTTCGGCCGGCTGTTCGGCAGCCTGGTGCCGCACCCGACCGTACCGTCGCTGAACGGCACCGAGGGCATCCTGGACGTGGACGGCAGCCGCGGGGAGCGGGCCAGCTCGTGGCACACCGACGTGACCTTCGTGCCCGACTACCCGGCCATCTCCATCCTGCGCAGCGTCACCGCGCCCGAGCGCGGCGGCGACACGCTGTGGGCCAACACCGCCGCGGCCTACAAGGAACTGCCCGACGCGCTGCGCGACCTCGCGGACCGGCTCTGGGCGCTGCACTCGAACGTCTATGATTATGTCGGCGATCGGCAGAGCACCCACGCGCAGGGCCTGCGGAAGTACCAGACCGTCTTCACCTCCACCGTCTTCGAGACGGAGCACCCGCTGGTCCATGTGCATGAGGAAACGGGGGAGCGGTCTCTCATCCTCGGCCACTTCGTGCAGCGCTTGATCGGGCTGCCGAGCACCGATTCCCGCCTGTTGCTGGAGCTGTTCCAGAACCACGTCACCCGGCCGGAGAATGTGGTGCGCTGGCGCTGGGCGGTCGGTGATGTCGCCGTGTGGGACAACCGGGCGACCCAGCACCGCGCGGTGGACGATTACGACGAGCAGCCGCGCATCGTCCGCCGCGTCACGGTCGCCGGCCAGCCGCCGGTCGCCGTGGACGGTCGCCGCAGCTTCGCGCGCTCCGTCCGGCATTCGCCGGAAGCTTCCGTGCAACCCGCCGCAGCCGAGTAAGCCGCACCCCGATCCGGTTCCAGGGGCCTCGCAGCCCCGGAACCGCCTTGCCGACGACCATGAATCCGACACGGAGCGCTGCGATGATCCAGACGCCGTCCTTTTCCCGCCGTCACCTCCTTGCAGGCGCCGCGGCGCTCGGCGGCGGGCTGCTGCTTCCGGGCAAGGCGCCGGCCATTGGCCCAGCGATTGGTGGCGCCAAGCCCTTCGCCGGCACGACGCTGAACGTGTCCACCTTCAACGCGCCTTTCGCCCGCATCCTGACCAAGTGGCTTCCGGAGTTCGAGGAGGCCACCGGCGCCAAGGTCGCCTACGACACGCCGTCCTTCCCGGTCTACAACCAGCGCGCCGACCTGGAACTGTCCACCGGTGGCGCCTCCTACGACGTGCTGAACATCACCTTCATCTATTCCAGCCGCTGGATCGGCGCGGGCTGGTTCACGCCGCTCGACGACTACATCCGCGACGCGAACCGCACGCCGGCGGATTGGGACGTGGAGGATTTCCTGCCCGGCCTGCGGGCGTCGGAAAGCGATCGCAATGGGCAGCTCTACGGCATTCCCTGGACGGTGGACACCTTCGTCGCCGGGGCCTCGCGCTTCGACCTGTTCAAGGCCGCCGGGCTCGGCCTGCCCGACACGACGGACGAGCTGGTCACCGCGCTGAAGGCCGTGCACGGGAAGGAGCGGGTGGCCGGCTTCGTCACCGACAACCATTATGGCTGGACCTTCGTGCCCTTCCTCCAGGCCTTCGGCGGCAACGTCTTCCGCAACCCGCCGGACGACCTGACCCCGACGCTCGACACGCCGGAGGCCGCGGCCGCGGCGGAGTATTTCGCCCGCCTGCTGAAGGAGTTCGGCCCCAACGGCGTGCTGTCCTACACGGAGGACCAGACGCTCCAGGCGCTCCAGGCCGGGCGGGCCAACTACACGGCCATCGGGCAGACCTACCTGTCGCAGGTCGGGGCCGCCCACAGCAAGACCGCCGCCACCGTCGCATACGGCCCCGTCGTGCGCGGGCCGGCCGGGCGTTTTCCCGGGGTGGCGACCCACGGGCTGGGCATTCCGGCGGCGTCGAAGAACAAGGACGCGGCCTGGGCCTTCATCCAATGGGCGCTGTCCAAGAAGAACACGCGCCGCGCCATCGTGGAGGAGCGCTACGCCTCGCCCACCCGGCACAGCGACTTCGAGTCCGCGGAGTTCAAGCGGATCGCCACGCTGAACGGCTACAACCTTGCGGAGATCATCGCCTCGTCGGTCGATCTGGCGGCCCGCCAAGGGCACATGAAGTACCGCACCGTGCCCGTCTACCCGCAGGTCGACCAGCAGCTGAACAAAGCCATCGCCAACATCGCCTCCGGCCAGCTGACGGCCAGGGAGGCGCTGGCCCAGGCGCAGGCCAACTCCATCACCGAGCTGAAGCGCGCCGGCGTCGCGATCTGACGCGGCCGGGGAGACGCCGATATGACGTTTTTCAACCTGACCGGCGCGTCCCTCGGCTGGGAGCGGAGCCGACGGCGCGCCTATCTGGCCGGGCTGCTGCCGGCGCTGGTCGTGCTGAGCGCCATCACGCTGCTGCCGGCCCTGTTCCTGCTGGCGGTCAGCCTGACGCCGCTCAGCCTCGTGAAGCCGGGCACGGCCTTCGACTTTTCCAATCCGCTGGGCAATTACCGGGAGCTTCTGTGGGATGGCCGCTTCCACAACTCCGTCCTGCTGCAACTCCACCTGTCCACGGTCAGCGTGGTGCTTCAGCTGGCGGTGGGCCTCGGCGTCGCGCTGCTGCTGAACGTCCGGTCGCGCTTCTTCGAGGCGATCCGCGCGGCCTTCCTGATCCCCATGGTACTGCCGCCCATCGTGGTCGCGCTGATCTGGAAGATCCTCTACACGCCGGACGTCAGCCCGCTGTACCGGGTGCTGGACAGCGTCGGCCTGCCGGTGGACTCCCTGATCACCGACCCGGCGCTGGCGATCTGGGCCATCGGCGTGGCGGAGACGTGGCAGTGGTTCCCCTTCACCATGCTGATGGTGCTGGCGACGCTGCAGCTGATCCCGGAGGACCCGTTGGAGGCCGCGCGCATCGACGGGGCCAACCGCTGGCAGGTCTTCCGCCACATCACGCTGGCCTACCTGCGGCCGGCGCTGGTCGTCTGCGGGCTGTTCCGGCTGATCGACAGCTTCAAGGCCTTCCCGCTGATCTACGTGCTGACCAACGGCGGGCCGGGCAGCGCCACGGAGGTCACCAACTTCTACGGCTTCATCGAAGCCTTCAACTTCTCCTACTGGGGATACGCCAGCGCCATCGCGGTGATCATGCTGTGGGGCGTCTTCGCCGTCAGTTGGCTGGTCGGCCGAATGGGCTGGAACGAGGTGCACCATGACTGATGTCCTGCCGATCCCTGCAAAGCCGCTCCGGGCCCGTGTCGACGTCCGGTCGTCGCCCCGACCGTGGCCGTTGCTGAGGGGCCGTCGGATCGGCCTGCATGTCGCGGCGCTGGCGCTGCTGCTGGCCGTGCTGTTCCCCTTCCTGTGGATGGTGCAGATGGCCTTCCGCCCGGCGGACGACGTGCTGGGCGATGCGCTGCTGTTCCGGCCGACGCTGGAGAATTTCGCGTCCCTCTGGCAGGGCACCTTCCCGCGGTCCTTCGTGAACAGCCTGCTGGTCAGCACCCTGTCCACCACGGCCTCGCTGGCGCTGGGCGTGCCGGCGGCCTATGTGCTGACGCGCTGGCGCTTCCGCGCGCGGGGGCGGGTGTCCTTGTGGATCCTGGCGACGCGCATGGCCCCGCCCATCGCCTTCACCATCCCCTTCTTCCTGGCCTACCGCTGGGTCGGCTTGCAGGACACGGTGATCGGGCTGGCGCTGATCTACATGACCTTCAACATCTCCATCGTCATCTGGTTCATGCAGACCTTCTTCGCCGCGATTCCGAAGGCGCTGGAGGAAGCGGCCTGGATCGACGGCTGCGGCGTCTGGCAGGCCTTCTGGCGGGTGACGCTGCCGCTGGCCGCCCCCGGCCTCGCCGCGACGGCGGTGTTCTGCTTCATCTTCTCGTGGAATGACTTCTTCTTCGCGCTGATTCTGACGCGCACCAACGCCATCACAGCCCCGGTCGCCATCACCAACTTCCTCCAGTACGAGGGGTGGGAGTGGGGGAAGATCGCCGCGGGCGGCACGCTGGTGATGCTGCCGGTGCTGGTCTTCACGCTGCTTGTCCGCAAATACCTCGTCCGCGGCCTGACCGCGGGCGGGCTGAAATGAGGGCTCCCATGGCTTCCGTGACCATCCGTGACCTTCGCAAGTCCTACGGCGGCACCGCCGTTATCCACGGCGTGTCGATCGACATCGCGGAAGGGGAGTTCGTGACGCTCGTCGGCCCGTCGGGCTGCGGCAAGTCCACGCTGCTGCGCATGATCGCCGGGCTGGAGGAGGTCGGTGGCGGCGAGATCCGCATCGGTGGGCGTGTGGTGAACGACGTGCCGCCCAAGGACCGGGACATCGCCATGGTGTTCCAGAACTACGCGCTCTACCCGCACAAGACCGTGGCGCAGAACATGGGCTTTGCCCTGACGCTCAAGGGCGTGGACAAGCGGGAGATCGCGGCGCGGGTGGCGCGCGCGGCGGAGGTGCTGGGCCTGACCGGCCTGCTCGACCGCCACCCACGGCAACTGTCGGGCGGGCAGCGCCAGCGCGTTGCCATGGGCCGGGCCATCGTGCGCGACCCGCAGGTTTTCCTGTTCGACGAGCCTCTGTCCAACCTGGACGCCAAGCTGCGCGTGCAGATGCGCGCCGAGATCAAGGAATTGCACCAGCGTCTGCGCACCACCTCCGTCTACGTCACCCACGACCAGATCGAGGCCATGACCATGGCCGACCGCATCGTGGTGATGCATGACGGCATCATCGAGCAGATCGGCTCGCCGCTCGAGCTCTACGATCGTCCGGCCAATCTGTTCGTTGCCGGCTTCATTGGCTCGCCGGCCATGAACATGATCGCGGGCAAGATGGAGGGGAACACGTTCGTTGCCGGCGACGGCACGCGCGTCGAGCTCAGCAATCCGCCGGCCGGGGCCGCGGGCAAGGCGGTGACGCTGGGCGTTCGCCCCGAGCATCTCCACCTCGATCCGGCCGGGCTGCCCGCCGAAATCCTGACGGTCGAGCCCACCGGCTCGGAGACGCAGGTGGTGGCCCGCTTTGCCGGACAGGAAATCATGGGCGCGTTCCGCGAGCGCGTCACGGCGCGGCCGGGCGAGACCATCCGCATCCGTCCCGATGCGAGCGCCGTGCACCTGTTCGACAGCCAGACCGGCGCCCGCCTGTCAGCCTGAGCAGTCCGATGACCATCTGCGAGGCGCCGTCGCGAGACGGCGCCTTTGCTTTTGGCCTGTCGGCAGAGTCTCGATTTGTCCGCTAGAACGGTAGTGTGGCCTTGCTTATGACAGCCCCTGCACGCGGCGCCAGCTGAACTTCAGCCGGCGCTCCTGCGGCAGGTGCCGCATCAGCCGGCGGTAGATCAGGCCGAACAGGTAGAAGATGGCGAAGGAGATGACGAGGAAGTAGCCGGCGGCGACGCCGAAATGCAGGAATACGTTGTAGTCGCGCTGGAACAGCACCTCGGCGAGGTTCATCAGATCGCGCTGGTCGCCGATCACCGGCAAAGTGAAATACACCAGCGCCGTGGCCTGGAACAGGAACACCACCTCATTGGTGTAGGCGGGCCAGGCAAGGCGGATCAGATTGGGCCAGGTCACCGACCAGAAGCGCTGGCGGCGGCTCATGCCGTAGGCACGGGCGGCCTCGACCTCGCCCTTGGGCACGGTGATCAGCGCGCCATAGAAGATTTCTGCGGTATAGGCGGTGGTGTTGAGCGCCAGAATCGCCGGCCCGAGGAACAGCGGGTGCAGCACGAACCAGTCGATGCCGAGCGGCTTCCAGGTGCTGAGATTGAAGGCCAGCACCAGCGAGTAGAAGGCAAACAGCTGGATGAAGAACGGCGAGCCGCGGAAGAAATAGATGTAGGCCCGGCTCAGCCGGTTGACGAGCTGGTTGGGCGAGTTCTTGCCCAGCGCCAGCAGGATGGCGAAGCCGAAGCCGGCGGGGATCGCCGCCACGGCGAAATAGATGTTGAACAGAGCGGCGGGCGCCATGCGGACCACTTCGCCGATGAGCACGTCGAGGATGCTCATGTGGCGTTCTGCTCGGCAAGCGGCATGCCGCGGCGCAGCCGGCGGCTGATGGCGCCGAAGATCTTCTCGGAGACGAAGGTCACGAGGATGTAGAATACCAGCAGCACGAAATAGTAGCGCCAGCGCCAGTCGTCATGGACGAGGCCGGCGGCGCGCGAGAAATTGGCGGCGCCCAGCCGCTGCGCCCAGGCGACGAAGTCGAGGATCTGCAGCAGCGACAGCAGCGACGTCGCCTTGACGATGCTCATCCATACATTGGCGATGCCGGGCAGGGCGTAGATCCACATCTGGCGGATGTGGACGCGGCGCAGCACCTGCATGCGGGTCATGCCATAGGCGCGCGCCGCCTCGAGCTGTCCCGCGGGTACGGCGCGCAGCGCCCCGGCAATGACGCTGGCGACGAAGGCGCCATAGACGATGCCGAGCGAGACGCTGGCGAGGATCAGGTAGCCGAAGCTCGAAAAGCTGATGTTGGCGGCATCGCAGGGCGGCCAGCGTCCGGCGTTGAGGGCCAGCGTTTCCGGCGTGCAGGCCTGGAACGAATAGATCCACTCCACCGCCTGCTCGAAGGCCAGCGGAAAGAACAGGAAGAACAGCACGTCCGGCACGCCGCGCACGATATTGATATAGGCGGCGGCAAGCCAGCGCAGCGGCAGCGGGCCGTTGCTGCGGGCGGCGGCGGCAACCAGGCCGATGACGAGGGCGATGGCGGCGCCCAGCACCATGGCGGCGAGGGTGTACTGGACGCTGACGTACCAGTTGAGGTGCTTGCCGTTGCTGACATAGCCCAGCCAGAACACGAGATCCTGGCCAAGGAAATCCTTCAGCCCCTGCGGCAGGATATCGACCAGCACGCCCTATGCCCCCCGGAAAGACAACAGGCGGAGCCGGGGCCCCGCCTGCCGAACCTTACTTCTTGTAGAACGGACCGCCCTTCTTGTCGGGGAAGTACTTGGCGATCAGCCCGTCCAGCGTGCCGTCGTCCTTCATGGACTGCAGCGCGGTGTTGAACTTCTTGGTGAGGTCGGTGTCGGTCTGGCGCATGCCGACGCCGACGCCGTCGCCGATCAGGATTTCCGGACCGTCGGCCTTGAGCTTGCCGCCTGAGGCGGACACCGCTTCGCCTACGACCGAGCCATCGAGGAAGATGATGTCGAGGTTGCCGGCGTTGAGATCGGCCAGTTCCTGGTCCTGCGTGTCATAGGTCAGGATGGTGTTGCCGTCCTTGAGGTTGGCCTCGAGGTAGTTGGCCTGGATGGTCGCCTTCTGCGCGCCCAGCTTCATGCCCTTGATGTTGGCATAGTCTACCTTCTTGTCGGCCAGCGTCAGGAAGGTCGAGGGATCGGGCGGAAAGTAGGGATCGGTAAAGGCGATGGTCTTCTTGCGCTCGTCGGTGATGGACATGTCGTCCATGATCGCGTCGTAATTGCCCGCCAGCAGGTTCGGGATGATGCTGTCCCAGTCGTTGACGATGAAGGTGCACTCGACGCCCGCGCGCTTGCACATCTCGGTGCCGACGTCGACGTCGTAGCCACCCAGCTTGCCGCTGTCGTCGGTGAAATTGTAGGGCGGATAACTGCCCTCGGTCGCGATCTTGTAGCTCTGGGCCTGCGCCCCAAGGGTCAGCGCTGCCAGGGCAGCCGCGGCCAGTATCAGCCGTTTCATGATGGGTCTCTCCTAACGTTCGACGCATTGGCCGCCTCTGCTGCGCGGCTCTGGCAGGTAGGCTTACCGCAATTGACGCATGCGTCAAATCAGGCGTGGCTGCCGGCACTGAGGAATTGGCGGAGCCGGGGCGACCGGGTGGCGCCGAAAACCTCGGCAACCGGGCCTTCCTCCTCGATCTTGCCCTGGTGCAGGAACACGGCGCGATCGCCGACGGTGCGGGCAAAATCCATGTCGTGGGTGACGAGGATCATGGTGCGGCCCTCGTCGGCCAACAGCTTGATGACGCGCAGCACCTCGACCTCGAGCTCGGGGTCGAGCGCCGATGTCGGCTCGTCGAACAGCATCACGCGCGGATTGATGCACAGGGCGCGCGCGATGGCGGCGCGCTGCTGCTGGCCGCCGGAGAGCTGGCCGGGATAGCTATGCGCCTTGTCGGCGATGCCCACCTTGGCCAGCATCTCCATGGCTTCGTTGCGGACTTCGGCCTTCTCCCGCTTCTGCACCAGGATCGGCGCTTCCATGACATTGTCGAGCACGCTCATGTGGCTCCACAGATTGAACTGCTGGAACACCATGCCCAGGCCCGAGCGGATACGGCGGATTTGGGCCTCGTCCGAAACGCGGCGGTGCGGCGGGGCGCCGGCCAGCGCGATGGTCTCGCCGGCGATCTTGACCGTGCCGCTGTCGGGGACCTCGAGCATGTTGACGCAGCGCAGCAGGGTCGACTTGCCGGAGCCGGACGAGCCGATCAGCACCACCACCTCGCCCTCATGGGCGGTGATGGAAACGCCCTTGAGCACCTCCACGTCGCCGAAACTCTTGTGGATCGAGTCGAGCTCGACGACGGGGATAGCGGGGCGGGGATCGGACGCAGACATGCCCGGCAAAGTGCGGGCAACGGGCGGCAGATGCAAGAGGGGCGAGGAACGAGTAGCGGGTGGCAAATAGCGAATAGCGAGTAGCCAATAGGGGGAAGAAGAACCGCCGGCCCCTGATCAGAGCGCCGGCGGCCGGAAAACTATTCGCTATTCGCTGCCGCTACGCCGCGACGCGCGAGCCTTCGTCGAAGAACAGCGCCTGGCTGATCAGCGCCTTCACCATGTCGGGGTTGAACGGCTTGGTGACGAGGAAGGTCGGCTCCGGCCGTTCGCCGGTCAGCAGCCGCTCGGGGAAAGCGGTGATGAAGATCACCGGCAGCGCCTCGGTCGACAGGATGTCGTTGACCGCGTCGATGCCGGAAGAGCCGTCGGCGAGCTGGATGTCGGCGAGGATCATCTTGGGGTGGGTCTTGCCATAAAGCGCCACCGCTTCCTTGTGGGTACGGGCGATGCCGACCACCTTGTGGCCCAGCGATTCCACCAACTGCTCGATATCCATGGCGATCAGCGGCTCGTCCTCGATGATGAGGATTTCCGTCGCCACCTGGCGGGAAATTTCGCGCGAAGCCTGGTCCAGCAGGCCACTGAACTCCTCGTCCGAAACGTCGAGGATTTCAGCCGCCTGCTCATTGGTGAAGCCTTCGACGGCAACCAGAAGGAAGGCCTGGCGCGGCCGCGGCGACAGGTTGGCGAGGTTGTGCGCGGCGCGCTGCTCCCAGACGAAATGCGGCTGGGGCGCGGGGACGCGGACGGCGGAGGAGGAGAACAGCTGCGAGAACAGCTTGTAGAGAGCGATGCGGTCGTTCGAGGCTTCAGGAAAGATCGAGACGTCGGCAATCAGGGCCTCCAGCGTGGCGGCCACATAGGCGTCACCGGAGGTTTGCGATCCGGTCACGGCGCGCGAAAAACGGCGCAAATATGGGAGGTGCGGCGCGATCCGCGTGGACAAGGTCATTCAGAAGGCTCCCTTTGACGCTTTGTTGGTCAACCCGGGTCGTTAACGAGCGGATTCGGACTTCGTTCCACCGTTGCGGAACTTTTCGACTGAACTCGCATTTATGCTACCACGTCAGAGTATAGCGTCACTCTGGTTCAAGGTCCGGGTAGTGAAAGACAAATCCAAGATGAACGAAATGAGTGTCCCGCGACAGCGGCGCACGGATGATGGGCTTGGCCCAAATTCCGATATTGGCGCGAAACTGCGCGCTTTCTATGGCGCGGTGCAGGATCAGCCTATCCCGGATAAATTCCTGGATTTGCTGGAAAAACTCGATCAGGTCGAACAGGCCGCGAAGCGGAAGGGCAACTAATTGCAGGAATCCCCGTCGTTCAAGCGGGAGCTGCTGGCGACGCTGCCGTCGCTGCGCGCCTTTGCGGTCTCTCTGAGCGGCCGGCACGACCGGGCCGACGATCTCGTGCAGGACACGATGATGAAGGCCTGGGCGAAGCAGGACAGCTACCAGATGGGCACCAACATCAAGGCCTGGCTGTTCACCATCCTGCGCAACGAGTTCTACTCGCAGATGCGCAAGCGCGGCCGTGAAGTGCAGGACACCGACGGCGCCTTTACCGAGCGCATGTCCGTGCATCCGAGCCAATACGGCGTGCTCGACATGGCGGATTTCAAGAAAGCCCTCGACACGCTGCCGCCGGACCAGCGCGAAGCCATCGTGCTCATCGGCGCCTCAGGCTTTTCCTACGAGGAGGCGGCCGAGATCTGCAAATGCGCCGTCGGCACGATGAAGAGCCGCGTCAGCCGCGCCCGCACCCGGCTGCAGGACATCCTCAAGATATCCGGCGAGGCCGATTTCGGGCCAGACGCGGTGTCGTCGCAGGTCACCACGCACTCGCTGCCGTAACGGCTGCCGCTAGGCGGGTTTTCGCTGCGCCAGGGCGCGGCGGCATGCGGTCAGCAACTCGTCATCGCTGAAGGGCTTGCCGACGAACTCGGCGGTTTCGAGGGCAGTGCCCTTGAGTTCACCGGAGAACGCCGAGCACACCACGACCGCAACGCCCGCCGCCAGCAGGCGCTCGGCCATGGCGAAGGCGGCGGCATTGGGGGGCGGGTTGACGATGGCCAAATCGAACTCAGAAAGACGATCGGCCAGCGCTTCTACCTCGCTGAAATTACGGCAGAAAACGGCGGTCTGGGCGTGAGCGTCCTCAAGCACGCGCTGGATGTCCAGCGCGATGAGGAACTCCTCCTCGACGATTAAGAGACGCTCACCCGATAACACTGAAGGACCTCAAAGACCGAGGCAGATGGCGGTCGAAGCCCTGAACCGTCATTTAATAATGACACGTCGGAACGTGTGCAACTTCAACATAAGTGATGGCGTTGCGCGCGAGGCTGGTAATGATGCGGAGTTCCCGAAGGATTGAGCGTCATTCTGCCAGTTTCCACGCGACGAGTCCCCTGCGAGCAATGTCCCCTGCGTGCGATGGCCCAGTTCCGGGCGTTCACGCCGGAGGAGCTGCGATTCGTCTCGGGCTTCAAGCGCGGCGAGCTGGTGGCCGAGCCGGGCACGGTGATCCTTGCCGAGGGGGCCCACAGCGCGCAATTGTTCACCCTGCTCAGCGGCTGGGCCTTCCGTTTCAAGATGCTGGAGGACGGCCGGCGGCAGATTCTCAACTATTGCCTGCCGGGTGACCTGGTCGGCCTGCAGGGCTCGGTGATCGGCGCGATGGAGCATTCGGTCGAGGCGCTGACGCCGACGGTGCTGTGCGTCTTCCAGCGCGATCGGCTGGCCGACCTGTTCCGCCATCATCCCGGGCTCAGCTTCGATGTCACATGGCTCGCCTCGCGCGAGGAGCGGATGCTCGACGAGAACCTGCTCAGCGTCGGACGCCGCTCCGCGATCGAGCGGGCGGCCTATCTGGTGGCGTTCCTCTACCAGCGGGCGACCGCGATCGACCCCGCCGAGCCGAAGGGCCTGCTGATCCCCATAAGCCAGCAGCACGTGGCAGACACGCTCGGCCTGTCGATCGTTCACACCAACAAGACGCTGCGCAAGCTGATCGACCGCAAGCTGATCCGCTGGCACGACCGGGCGTGCGAAGTGCTCGATCCGGAAGGACTGATGGAGGTGGCCGGATGGACCGTTCCGCCGGAAACGCGGCGGCCGCTGATCTGAGGGAACGAAGCGACGGCGGCAGCCGTTGCTGCGCGAGGCCCTGGGACCATCCGACAAAATGCGCATCATCGGCGTGTTCAACCGCGACGGCGGGACCTTCAAGACCACCCACATGGACGTCTTCGCGGCCACCCCCACCCCTATTTTCGTGGGGGCCGGGCATGATTTCGAAGCACGGGTGGGCGAGGGCCGCAACCTCATTGC
>JAEWBW010000666.1 GCA_023390955.1 Pseudomonadota bacterium | reverse complement strand
GGGGGGGGGGGGGGGGGGGGGGGGGGGGGGGGGGGGGGCCATCTCTCCGCTCGGGCACTGTTGGACGTGGAGGGACTGTCACCCCACCCCGTCTCACATTCCGCTGCGCTCCATGTGAGCCGACCCTCCCCCTCCAGGGGAGGGTAAGAGCTAGCCGCGCGGCTTCACCTCAGCGACGCTGCCGTTCTGCCGGCGGCGATAGATCCAGACGCCCGCGCCGACGATGATCGCAACCGCGATGACGCCGAGCATCCAGACGCTCTTGCCGAGATGGCCATGGTGATGCAGGCCGACATAGTCGTGCAGCGCCGACACGGCCAGGACGCCCGGCAGCACATGCGCCGGCGCCCAGACGAGAATGGCCGGGATGTTCACCGCATAGAAGCGCGGCGGCGCCATGCCGAGCGCGCCGGCTGTGACCGGCACGAACGCCCGCACCGGCGGCACGAAACGGGCGAAGAACACCGCCCAGGTGCCGAAGCGATTGAAGAAGGCCTCGCTCTGCGCGATCAGGCGGGGATAATTTGTCAGCGGCCAGGTCTGGAGGATCTCGCGCTGCCTGCGGTGCCCGATCCAGTAGGCCGAGCCGTCACCCAGCACGGCGCCGAGCGCGGCCGCCAGCAGCACCCATTGCAGTTTCAGCTCGCCGCCCGGGACCAGCGCGCTCAGCGCCAGGATGATGGTCGAGCCCGGGATCACCGATCCCAGCACCGGAACGGCTTCGAGCAGCGCTGCCAGGAACAGGGTCAGATAGGCCAGCCACGCATGGGCCGAAACGAAGGAAATCAGGGGATCGAGGAAGGACGTCACGTCATCTCTGGGCTGGGCGGGGTCATTGGAGCAGACCCTCAATAAGTAAGGAAGGCCGGCGAAAGTGCCATTCGTCCGAGCAGGCCGGCCGTGCCTTGCCGAAAATTCGCACACGATTCGCAGGGCAGCCTTCCCAAAATCGCGTTCCTTGCCTATCTAAATGAAAAGACAATGGAACTTTGATTTGGGCGCGGGCTTCTGCCGGCCTGCGGTCTCTGATAGGTTCGCAGCCGCACCCTGCCGCAGCCGACGTGCAAATAACCGGTTTCGGGACCGCCCGGGACCTCGGAGGATTGATGACGACCGCCGCCCTGTCAAAAGTTGAGCAAGTTTCCGGCCAGCCCGACATGAAGGTGTCGGTGCGCCAGGTGTTCGGGATCGACAGCGATCTCGAAGTGCCGGCCTATTCCGAAGTCGATCCTCACGTGCCCGAAGTCGACGCCGACTACCGTTTCGACCGCGCCACCACGCTTGCCATTCTCGCCGGTTTCGCCCGGAATCGCCGCGTCATGGTCACCGGCTACCACGGCACCGGTAAGTCCACCCATATCGAGCAGGTCGCCGCCCGCCTGAACTGGCCCTGCGTCCGCGTCAACCTCGACAGCCACATCAGCCGTATCGACCTCGTCGGCAAGGACTCGATCGTGGTCCGCGACGGCAAGCAGGTCACCGAATTCCGTGACGGCATCCTGCCCTGGGCGCTGCAGAACAACATCGCGCTGGTGTTCGACGAATACGACGCCGGCCGCCCGGACGTGATGTTCGTGATCCAGCGCGTGCTGGAAGTCTCCGGCCGCCTGACGCTGCTCGACCAGAACAAGGTGATCAAGCCGCATCCGGCCTTCCGCCTGTTCGCGACCGCCAATACGGTTGGCCTCGGCGACACCTCGGGCCTCTATCACGGCACCCAGCAGATCAACCAGGGCCAGATGGACCGCTGGTCGATCGTCACCACGCTGAACTATCTGGCGCATGACGAGGAAGTCGAGATCGTGCTGTCCAAGGCGAAGCACTATCGCACCCAGGAAGGCCGCGACATCGTCAACAAGATGGTCCGCCTTGCCGACCTCACCCGCAACGCGTTCGCCAATGGCGATCTGTCGACGGTGATGAGCCCGCGCACGGTGATCACCTGGGCCGAGAACGCCGACATCTTCGGCGACATCGGTTTCGCGTTCCGCGTCACCTTCCTCAACAAGTGCGACGAGCTCGAGCGTCCCCTGGTCGCCGAGTTCTATCAGCGCTGCTTCAACGCGGAGCTGCCGGAATCGGCAGTCAACGTGGCGCTCAGCTGATCTCTCGTAAGATGTCGTCCCGGCGAAAGCCGGGACCCATACCGCGTGATGCCTCGATTGAAGCGACGCCGATAATTTCCCTGACCGACTACGGCCGGTGGTTATGGGTCCCGGCCTTCGCCGGGACGACGGATAGGGCGAGATGAGCACACCCTCCAACTCCAAATTCCGCAACACCAAGGAAGCGCCGACCGAGCCGTTCAAGCGAGCGGTGACGTCGTGCCTGAAGGCGATCGCCAAGTCGCCCGAGCTCGACGTCAGCTTTGCCGCTGAACGTCCCGGCCTTGCGCCCGGCAAGGCGCGCCTGCCCGAGCCCGCGCGAAAGATGACCAAGCGTGACGCCGCCATCGTGCGCGGCCACGCCGATTCCATCGCGCTGAAGCTCGCCTGTCACGATCCGAAGCTGCATCGCAAGCTGATGCCCGGCAATCCGCAGGCACGCGGCGTGTTCGAGGCGGTGGAGCAGGCACGCGTCGAGGCCATCGGCGCGCGCCGCATGGCCGGCGTTGCCAAGAATCTCACCGCGATGCTCGACGACCATTTTCATCGCGGCAAGTTCGACGAGATCACCGATCGCGCCGACGCACCGCTGTCGGATGCGCTCGCCATGCTGGTGCGCGAGCGCCTGACCGGCCTCGCACCGCCGGCGGCCGCCAAGAAGATGGTCGATCTCTGGCGCCCGGCGCTGGAGGACAAGATCGGTGCGCGGCTCGACCGGCTCGACCGCCTGGTCGAGGACCAGACCCGGTTCGGCGACGCCGTGCATGATCTGCTCACTGCGCTGGATCTCGGCGAGGACCGCAACGCCGATTCCGACGAGGACGAGGACCAGGACGAGAACCGCGACGGCGACAACGATCAGTCCGGCGCCGAGGGCTCGCCCGATTCCGACGCCGCGCAGGAGATGAGCGCGGACCAGGCGCAGGCGACCAGCGAGGAGATGAGCGACAGCGCGATGGAAAGCGCGCAGGCCTCGACATCAGACACATTCGACGACGGCGAGCTTGGCGACGACGAGACGCCGGGCGAGGCGACGCGTCCGAACTCGCACGGCAAGAACGAGCCGCGCGGGCCGGAATATCACGCCTTTGCGCCGAAGTTCGATGAGGTGATCGCCGCTGAAGACCTCTGCGATCATGACGAGCTGGAGCGGTTGCGCTCCTATCTCGACAAGCAGCTCGCGCATCTGCAGGGCATCGTCGCCCGCCTCGCCAACCGCCTTCAGAGGCGATTGATGGCGCAGCAGAACCGCGCCTGGGAGTTCGACCTCGAGGAAGGCATCCTCGATCCCGCGCGCCTGTCGCGCGTGGTGACCGATCCCTATCATCCGCTGTCCTTCATGCACGAGAAGGAGGCGACGTTCCGCGACACCGTGGTGACGTTGCTGCTCGACAATTCCGGCTCGATGCGCGGACGTCCGATCACGGTCGCCGCCACCTGCGCCGACATCCTGGCGCGCACGCTGGAGCGTTGCGGCGTCAAGGTCGAGATTCTGGGCTTCACCACCCGCGCCTGGAAGGGCGGGCAGTCGCGCGAAGCCTGGCTTGCCGCCGGCAAGCCGGCCAATCCCGGTCGCCTCAACGATCTGCGCCACATCATCTACAAATCCGCCGACGCCCCCTGGCGCCGTGCGCGAAAGAATCTCGGCCTGATGATGCGCGAGGGTCTCCTGAAGGAGAACATCGACGGCGAGGCGCTGGATTGGGCCCACAAGCGCCTGCTCGCCCGCACCGAGCAGCGCAAGATCCTGATGATGATCTCGGACGGCGCCCCGGTCGACGATTCCACGCTGTCGGTCAACGCCGGCAACTACCTCGAGCGGCACCTGCGCCACATCATCGAGGAGATCGAGACCCGGTCGCCGGTCGAGCTGATCGCGATCGGCATCGGCCATGACGTCACCCGCTATTATCGCCGCGCGGTGACGATCGTGGACGCCGAGGAGCTCGGCGGCGCCATCACTGAAAAGCTCGCCGAGCTGTTCAGCGAGACGAACACGGCGGCGCCGTCGCCCGGAAGCCGTCCTCGCCGCAAACTGCATTCGTGACGACGCACACATCCCGCCGCCGGTTTCTCCATCACGCGGCGGCGGGACTCTTCCTTTCTTCGCTGCCCGAGATCGCGCGTGCGCAGGGCTCGCCGCCTCCGCCGCCGCGTGGGCCGCTGCCGCCGCCCGAGCACAGCGTCACCGAGCCTGCTGCGATCGAGGTCAATGCGCGCAGGATCGCATCCTTCGAGCCGCGCGACCGCGCGCGCGTACGGTTCGGCTCGCTGGAGTTTCGCAGCGGGCTGGTGCTGACCTCGCCGCATCGCGGCTTCGGCGGCCTCTCCGGCTTCCGCTTCCTGGATACGCAAGGCGAGCGAAAGGGCGAGCGCTTCGTCGCAATCTCCGACCAGGGCGGCTGGTTCACCGGCCGCATCCGCTATGACGGCCGCGCGCTGGCCGGGCTCGACGAGGTCGAGGCCGCTCCGATCCTCGATGCCGCGGGAAAGCCGATCACCGAGAAGAAGCTCTGGTACGATACGGAGTCGCTCGCGCTCGATGGCACGACGGCCTATGTCGGGCTCGAGCGCGTCAACCAGGTGCTGCGCTTCGACGCCTCCAGGGGATTTGTCCGCGCCCGCGGCGAAATCCTTCCGTTGCCCGCGGCTGCGCGAAAACTTCCCTTCAACAAGGGGCTCGAGGCGCTGGTCGCGGTGCCGAAGGGCCGTCCGCTCGCAGGCACGCTGATCGCAATGTCCGAGCGCGGGCTCGACCATGACGGCAATCTGATCGCGTTCCTGATCGGCGGTCCCACGCCCGGCCAGTTCAGCATCCGCCGCACCGAGAAGTTCGATATCAGCGATGCCGTGCTGCTGCCGTCGGGCGATCTCCTGATCCTGGAGCGGAAATTCTCCTGGTTCACCGGCGTCAACATCCGCATCCGCTCCATTCCGCTGAAGTCGATTGCGCCCAACGCGGTCGTGGACGGCCCCTCGCTGTTCGAGGCCGATCTCGGCCACGAGATCGACAACATGGAGGGCATCGACAGCCATGTCGGCGCCGATGGCGAGACCGTGCTGACGCTGGTGTCGGACGACAATTTCTCCCTGCTCCAGCGCACGCTGATGCTGCAGTTCACGCTGATGGAGTGACCTCTTCTTTGTCGTCCTGGCTTTCGCCAGGACGACAGCAAGGTTGAACGTGCGCATGGCCTGTGGT
>JAEWBW010000619.1 GCA_023390955.1 Pseudomonadota bacterium | reverse complement strand
CTCCAGGGGAGGGTAAGCAAGAGAGCGAGCCCACGCCCGATGTCCAAGCCGATGATTGGCTACGCGAACGTCCGCAAGAGCTTCGGCCGCGTACACGCCGTGGACGACGTCTCGCTCGACATCGCCGACGGCGAGTTCGTCGCCATTGTCGGTGGCTCCGGATCGGGCAAGACCACGCTGCTGCGGCTCACCAACCGGCTGATCGAGGTCGATGCCGGCACGATCGAGGTCGAGGGAGAAAATATCGCCGGCCTCGATCCCGTCAGCCTGCGCCGCCGCATCGGCTATGTGTTCCAGAGCGGCAGCCTGTTTCCGCATATGAGCGTCGCCGACAATATCGGCATCACGCCCAAACTGCTGGGCCAGTCGGCAGACGAGATCGCCGGCCGCGTCGACGAGCTGCTCGCGCTGGTGCGGCTCGATGGAGGCGACTATCGGGACCGGCGACCCGAGGCGCTGTCCGGCGGTCAGCAGCAGCGCGTCGGCGTGGCGCGGGCGCTCGCAGCAAAGCCGCGCATCGTGCTGATGGACGAGCCGTTCGGGGCGCTCGATCCCCTGACCCGTGACGCGCTGGGCGAGGATTTTCGCGAGCTGCACCGCAAGCTCGGCCTCACCACCGTGATGATCACGCATGACATGACGGAGGCGATCCTGCTCGCGGACCGCATCGCAGTGATGCGAGCCGGCCGGTTGCTGGCGCAGGGCACGCCGGCGGAACTGTCCGCGAGCGACGATGCCTATGTGCTGGATTTGCTGCGCACGCCACGGCGGCAGGTCGAACGGCTCAACGAACGGCTGCCCCAAGGCGGTGCGGCATGAGCCTGTTCTCCGATCCGCGTTGGGGCGAGGCGCTGTCGCATTTGCCCGACTATCTCGGCAATCATGTGCGGGTGAGCCTTGCCGCGCTGGCGCTTGGCCTTGCCATCAGCTTGCCGCTCGCGATCCTCTGCCGCAACCGGCCGGTGGCGCGCAGCATTTTGCTGGCGCTCGCGAGCATCGTGCAGACGGTGCCGGGCCTGGCGCTGCTCGCGCTGTTCTATCCGCTGCTGCTGCTTGCGGCGTCCGTGACGCTGTCCTGGTTCGGCGTCTCGTTCTCGGCGTTCGGCTTCCTGCCGGCGATGCTGGCGCTGGCGCTCTATTCGATGCTGCCGGTGCTGCGCAACGGCATCACCGGGCTGAACGGCATCGACCCGGCACTGCTGGAAGCCGCGCAGGGCGTCGGCATGACGCCGCGGCAATCGCTGCTGATGGTCGAGCTGCCGCTCGCTCTGCCCGTGATGATGGCGGGCATCCGCACCGCCGCGGTCTGGGTGATCGGCACCGCGACCCTGTCGACGCCGATCGGACAGACCAGCCTCGGCAATTACATCTTTGCGGGACTGCAGACCCAGAACTGGGTGTTCGTGCTGTTCGGCTGTTTTGCTTCCGCGCTGCTGGCCCTTGCGGTGGATCAGCTGCTCGGCCTGATCGAAACGGGGCTTCGCAATCGCAGCCGCGTACGCACAGCGCTCGGCGGCATCGGAATTCTGGCACTGGTCGCAGTGACGCTGGTGCCGACGCTCGGGCGCTCGTCGGCGAGCTATGTCGTCGGCGCAAAGACCTTTGCCGAGCAATATGTGCTGTCATCGCTGCTGCGCGACCGCCTCGCCGCAAGCGGCCTTCCCGCGGTGGCGCGCTCGGGGCTCGGCTCGAGCGTGATCTTCGAGGCACTCAGGGCCGGCGACATCGATCTCTATGTCGACTATTCCGGCACGCTCTGGGCCAACCAGCTGCACCGCACCGACATCAAGCCGCGCGCGGAGATCGTGGCTGAGCTGAAGACGGCGCTCGCGAAGGAGAACATCACGCTGCTCGGCGAGCTCGGTTTCGAGAATGCCTATGCGCTTGTGATGCCGAAGAAGCGCGCCGAGGCGCTCGGCATCCGCACCGTCGCCGATCTCGCCGCCCATGCCGCGACGATGTCGATTGCCGGCGACTATGAATTCTTCTCGCGGCCGGAATGGGCGGCGCTGCAAAAGGCCTATGGCCTCTCCTTCCGCGCCCAGCGCCAGATGCAGCCTGACTTCATGTATGCGGCGGTGGCCAGCGGCGAGGTCGACGTCATTGCCGGCTACACCAGCGACGGGCTTATCGCAAAGTACGATCTCGTCGCGCTCGACGATCCCAAACACGCCATACCGCCTTACGACGCCATCCTGCTGCTCGCACCGAAGCGCGCCGGCGACGACAAGCTCAAGGCCGCGCTGACGCCGCTGCTTGGCAAGATCGACATCGCCACGATGCGCGAAGCCAATTTGCGCGCCAGCGGCAATGACGCGAATTCGTCGCCGGATGCGGTGGCGAAATGGCTGTGGGAGAAGGTGGGCGGAAGGTAGCGGCGCGGAACACTCTCGCCGTTCCCTCGCCCCTTGCGGGGGAGGGTCAGGGAGGGGGGTACCACACGGGGACTCTCTCGCCTTCGATCGATACGAACGGATGAACTTTTTTCCGGGCTACCCCTCTCCCCCGCCCTCCCCCGCAAGGGGGGAGGGAGCGCAGCGGAGCTTGCCGCGCGACCAAGTGCGATGAACGCTACAATCCCCTGATCATGCCCGCCTTGATCAGCAGCCGGTTCAGGCGCTTGGCTTCGGCGCCGTCCTTGCAGCCGTAGAAGATACCCTTGCAGCGGAGCATGATCTCCTTTTGCTCGGCGAAGGACGGGTCGAGCGGGATGCCGGCGGCCTCCTGGATGACGAGCGGCAGGTACGGACCGTCGACCGTGTCCATCACGGCCTCGCTCTTCACCGGCTCGAAATTGACGGCGTCGATCGCGTAATAGGTCGCATAGAGGCGCGGATCGTAGGCGTCGAGCTTCTTGCCGATGGCGCCTTCGTCGAGGCCGGGCTCGAGGATCTGCGGCGCAAACTCCGGCTGGTGATCGCCATAGAGCACGATCAGGAACGGCTGATCCGGAAACCGCTTCTTCAACCCGGCGACGAAGGCCTGGTACTGCTCGGCGCTAATCGCCTGCCGGCGCAGATATTCGTCGATCGAGGCGGCGTTGCCGGGCGCACGCCAATTCGTCATCAGGTCGGGACGAAAGCGCGTCTCCCAGGGGAAATGATTGGCGCTGAGATAGATGAAGCTGAACA
>JAEWBW010000602.1 GCA_023390955.1 Pseudomonadota bacterium | reverse complement strand
ATACGGTAGTGAACCCCGTCACTCTGCCACTCCCGGATGTAGTGGTCGGTGAGGAACTGGCGCCAGCGGATCGTCAGGCCTGACTTGATGACGTACTCGATGACGGCCGAGGCGATGTAGATGATCGCCCAGAAGAAGAAGACCGTGAACAGGAGGGACCAGAACAGCGGCTGGTTCTTGTCCTGGATGGCGTTGAACCAGTCGCGGTTGAAGAAGGACAGGCGCACGGAGATCGCCACCTGCGCCTGGTTGATCAGCACGAGCGTGACGATGGCCGCGGCGGCGAGGCGGCTCTCGCGGACCCGGACTTCGCCAAACGGCCAGATCCGCGCCGTCCCCACCTCGTTGTGGCGGAAATAGAGGTCGGCGATCCCCATGATGGTGCGCACCACCGGGATGTGCCAGGCGCCCCAGGCGAGAATGCCGAACACCGCCACGGTCGCGGGAAGGCTGCCGGGCAGCGTGTATTCCTCGTAGCCCTCGGGCCAGAGGCCGAGCGCCTCCAACGCCACGAGCGCGCCGAAGACGATGTACTCGGCGGCGAAGATCGCCACGAAGATGCGGATGAAGGCCGAGATCGCGGCGGAGCGGAAGGTCACCGCTGCGAGCAGCACGCCGGCCACGCCGATGCCGATCAGCATCCCCGCGCCCTTGCCGATACCGATGGCGCCGAAGGCGATCGCGCAGACCAGCACCGCGGCGGCGAGCGGGATCATGGCGCGCCCCTCGCCGGGGACCGGGCCGCGGGCACGCGCGCTCGACGCGGGGACGGTGACCGAACTCATGGGGTGTCCTCTCCGGATCGACGCCGGCCCACCGCGGCGCATGTCGATTCTGTGATGGGCCGCGATACCACAACCCTGCTGCAAGGTTAAATCGCGGAAAGGCGAGCGGTCGGACCGCGGGTCTTCAGACCCGCTCCGGGGCGACTGCGCGTCTGAAGACGCGCGGTCCGTCATGTCAGGAGCCGCCCCCACAAGAAAAGGGCGCCGTCGCCGGCGCCCTTTCCCGTGTTCCGGTGGAGAATGGACTCAGAAGTCCATCCCGCCGCCCATGCCGCCGCCGCCCGGCATCGCGGGGGCGTCCTTCTTCGGCAGCTCGGCGACCAGAGCCTCGGTGGTGATCAGCAGGCCGGCCACGGAGGCGGCGTCCTGCAGGGCCGTGCGCACGACCTTGGTGGGGTCGATGATGCCGGTCTTCACGAGGTCGGCATACTCGCCCGTCTGGGCGTTGTAGCCCCAACCGTACTCCTTCGACTCCAGCAGCTTGCCGACCACGACCGCGCCGTCGTCGCCGGCGTTGTCGACGATCTGGCGGGCCGGGGTGACGATGGCCCGACGGACGATCTCGATGCCCGTCTTCTGGTCCTCGTTGGCGGCCTTCAGCTTGGTGAGAGCGGCCACGGCGCGCAGCAGAGCAACGCCGCCGCCGGGGAGAACGCCCTCTTCCACCGCGGCGCGGGTGGCGTTGAGCGCGTCGTCCACGCGGTCCTTCTTCTCCTTCACCTCGACCTCGGTCGCGCCGCCGACGCGGATCACCGCGACGCCGCCGGCGAGCTTGGCCAGGCGCTCCTGGAGCTTCTCACGGTCGTAGTCGGACGTCGTCTCCTCGATCTGCGCCTTGATCTGCGCGATGCGGGCTTCGATGTCCTTCTTCTTGCCGGCGCCGTCGATGATCGTGGTGTTCTCCTTCTCGATCCGCACCTTCTTGGCGCGGCCGAGCATGTTGAGCGTCACGGACTCGAGCTTGATGCCGAGGTCCTCGGCGATCATCTGGCCGCCGGAGAGGATCGCGATGTCCTCGAGCATGGCCTTGCGGCGGTCACCGAAGCCGGGAGCCTTGACGGCGGCGATCTTCAGGCCGCCACGCAGCTTGTTGACGACGAGCGTGGCGAGCGCCTCGCCCTCGACGTCCTCGGCGATGATGAGGAGCGGCTTGCCGGTCTGAACGACGGCCTCGAGGATCGGCAGCAGCGCCTGGAGCGACGACAGCTTCTTCTCGTGGATGAGGATGTAGGGGTCCTCGAGCTCGGCGACCATCTTGTCCGCATTCGTGATGAAGTACGGGGAGAGGTAGCCGCGGTCGAACTGCATGCCCTCGACGACGTCGAGCTCGGTCTCGAGGCTCTTGGCCTCCTCGACCGTGATGACGCCCTCGTTGCCGACCTTCTGCATCGCCTTGGCGATCATCTCGCCGATCTCGCGGTCGCCGTTGGCCGAGATCGTGCCGACCTGGGCGATCTCGTCATTGGTCGAGACCTTCTTGGAGCGCTTCTTGACGTCGTTGACGACCGCGTCGACCGCCATGTCGACGCCGCGCTTCAGGTCCATCGGGTTCATGCCCGCGGCCACCGCCTTGGCGCCCTCGCGCACGATCGCCTGGGCGAGAACCGTCGCCGTCGTGGTGCCATCGCCGGCGATGTCGGAGGTCTTGCTGGCGACCTCCTTCACCATCTGGGCGCCCATGTTCTCGAACTTGTCGGCCAGCTCGATTTCCTTGGCGACCGTGACACCGTCCTTGGTGATGCGCGGTGCGCCGAAG
>JAEWBW010000481.1 GCA_023390955.1 Pseudomonadota bacterium | reverse complement strand
CGGTGTAGGTCGAGGCAAGCTCGCGCGCGACTTCGTCCCAGACATCGGCCACGAAGCCGGTGCCATGGAGCAGCAGGGCAGGCGGCTTGCCGCGCTCGCCCCATTGCACCATTGCGATCTGGGCGTCGTCGCCTCCGATTGAAAAACGATGTGGGGTGATCATGAAGGCGGGCGCTACTTCGCGTCCTCCAGGATCATCGTCGCGCCCTTCTCGGCGATCATCGCGGTCGGCGTATTGGTGTTGCCCGAGGTGATCGTCGGCATCACGGAGGCGTCGATGATGCGCAGATTGTCGAGGCCGTAGAAGCGCAGGCGTTCATCCACAACGGCCATCGGGTCGTTCACGGCGCCCATCTTCGCCGTGCCGACGGGATGGAAGATCGTGGTGCCGATGTCACCGGCGGCCTTCGCCAGCGATGCATCGTCATCGCCGACGGTGGGGCCGGGCAGGTACTCGCTCGGGTTATATTTGGCGAGCGCGGGCTGCTGCATCAGGCGGCGGGTGGTGCGGATCGCATCGGCAGCGACCTGGCGGTCGTCGTCGGTCGACAGGTAGTTCGGCGCGATGATTGGCTTCTCATCCGGTGTGCCTGAGCGCAGGCGGATGGTGCCGCGCGAGGTCGGCTGCAGGTTGCAGGCGCTGACCGTGATCGCGGGGAAGCGGTGCAGGGGATCGCCGAACTTGTCGAGCGAAAGCGGCTGCACATGGAACTGGATGTTGGCGCGCGAGCGGGTCGCATCGGAGCGCGTGAAGATGCCGAGCTGTGACGGCGCCATGGTCAGCGGCCCGCGCCGGCGGAATGCATAGTCGAGGCCCATCAGGCCGCGGCGGAACAGGTTGTAATAGGTCTCGTTCAACGTGCGTACGTTTTCGACCTTGTAGATCGCGCGCTGCTGCAGGTGGTCCTGCAGGTTGCGGCCGATCCCGGGCTTGTCCATCACGATGTCGATGCCGAGCGGCGACAGCCAGTCAGCCGGTCCGATGCCGGAGCGATGCAGCACCTGGACCGATCCGATGGCGCCGGCCGAGAGGATCACCTCACGCTTTGCCAGCGCCTCGATGGTTTCTCCGTTCTGGATGAAACGCACGCCGGCCGCGCGACCCTGCTCGATGATCAGGCGGTCGACCAGCACGTTCTTCTCGAGCCGTAAATTAGGGCGGTTCAGCGCCGGCTTGAGGAAGCCGCGCGCCGACGACCAGCGCCGGCCGCGCTTCTGGTTGACGTGGAAATAGCTCGTGCCTTCGTTGTCGCCGGTGTTGAAATCGGGGATGCGCTTGACGCCCATCTCCGCGGCGGCATCGCCGACTGCATCCAGAATGGTCCAGGACAGCCGTGGCGCCTCGATGCGCCAGCCGCCGCCGGTGCCGTGATGCTCGCTCGCACCGAGGAAGTGATCCTCGAGCCGCTTGAACATCGGCAGCACGTCGTCATAGCTCCAGCCGGTGAGCCCAAGCTGGCGCCAGTGATTGTAGTCGGCGGCCTGCCCGCGCATCGAGATCATGGCGTTGATCGCCGACGAGCCGCCGATGACTTTGCCGCGGGGGTAAGACAGCGAGCGGCCGTTCAGCCCGGGCTCGGCCTCGGTCTTGAACATCCAGTCCGAGCGCGGATTGCCGATGGCGAAGAGGTAACCGACCGGGATGTGGAACCAGATCCAGTTGTCGTTGCCGCCGGCTTCGAGGATCAGCACGCGATTCCTGGGATCGGCCGACAGGCGGTTGGCAACGATACAGCCGGCAGTGCCGGCCCCCACGACGATGTAGTCGAATTCACCTTCGAGCCGTCTTGGCATTCTGCGTCCACCCCGATCGCCCGCGCGTCCTGCAGGCCGTTGCTGCCTTAAGTGTCAGAGGCTGATGGCCGGGACAAGGCCCGGGGAGGAACCGCCGAGTACCGGCCAAGGAGCGGCCATGACGGCCGGACAGGGCTACCCCTTCTTCCCGAGGTTAGGTGGACCGCCGCTTGCATGGTAGACAGCCCTTCATCGCAACCAAGAGTTTGAGATCACCGTCCATGCCCATCGTGAACCGCATCGCCGAGCTTCAACCCGAGATCCAGGCCTGGCGGCGGGACATCCATCAGCACCCCGAGCTCCTGTACGACGTCCATCGCACCGCAGCATTCGTAGCGGACCGGCTGCGCGAGTTCGGTTGCGACGAGGTGGTGACCGGCATGGGCCAGACCGGCGTGGTCGGGCTGATCAAGGGCAAGAAGCCCGCGGGTGCGGGACTCAAGACCATTGGCCTGCGCGCCGACATGGACGCGCTGCCGATCGACGAGCAGACCAACCTGCCTTACGCCTCCAAGACGCCGGGCAAGATGCACGCCTGCGGCCATGACGGTCACACCGCGATGCTGCTGGGCGCGGCGCGCTACCTCGCCGAGACACGCAACTTCGCCGGCGATGCCGTCGTGATCTTCCAGCCGGCCGAGGAGGGCGGTGCCGGCGGTGCGGCCATGGTCAAGGACGGCCTGATGGAGCGCTTCGGCATCGAGCAGGTCTACGGCATGCACAACGGCCCGGGCAT
>JAEWBW010000474.1 GCA_023390955.1 Pseudomonadota bacterium | reverse complement strand
CGGATAGAGACCCCTCATCCGGCGCTTCGCGCCACCTTCTCCCACAAGGGGAGAAGGAAGCTACCCTTTCGGCTGCAGCACCATCTCGACGAGACCCTTCGCATAAGCCGGCGTGAGCGGCCTGATGCCGAAGATGTAGCGGTAGAACAGGCTGCCATAGATCGCATCGTAGAGGTCTTCGGCAACGGCGGTGGCGAGAATGCTGCCGTCCTTCTGGCCGGCGGCGATCATGTCGACCAGCGCATCGCGCCGGAATTGCAGGTATCGCGCGTAAAAGATCTCGGCCGATCCCGTCTTGGAGATGCATTCCGAGACGACCGCGAGCTGCACTTTGCCGAACTCACCCTGCAGCGCCTCGGCATAGGCCGCCGCATGCCGCTTTGCGCGCGCGGCGGGAGTGCCGGAGGTGGGCAGCGGCAACATCTGGGCTGCGTGATGGAGGAAGGCGTCGATGAGCAGCGCCTCGCGCGACGGCCACCATTTGTAGATCGTCATCTTGGAGACTTCGGAATGCCGCGCCACGGCGTCGATCGTGGTGGCGGACAGGCCGGTGGTGGCCATCAGCGTGTAGGCACTTTCCAGAATGGCGTTGCTGGTCTCGATCGAGCGCGGGCGACCACGGCGTGGCGCGTTCTCGGCCGCTTCGGTCGTTGCCTTTGCCATGGTCCTTGCCCGGTCCCGAACGGCCACGCGACGCGAGCGGCCCTGATAGTTTCGCATAGCGCAGCCACAGCGCGCGGACTAGCGGAATCGCCTACGCCTGCTGCCGCAGCGCCGCAGGCAAATCCTGCGCCTTGGACCAGGACACGTAATAGGCCACCGCCGCCATCGCGGCGAAGCCCGCCAGGCTGACTGCGATCTGCATCGCGACCAGGTTCGGGCCGGTGATCAGGATCAGATGCGCGGCAAAGGACAGGAACACCCCGGCGCAGAACACCGCGAGCCATTCCTCGCCGCAGCGGATGACGATCTGGATCGTCTTCCATTGCAGCGCCGGATGATCGGCCGGGATCAGATAGGTGGCGAGGAAGGCGAGCGCGATGAAGTGCAGCACGCGGTAAGGTGCGAGGTTTTCCTTGTCGAGCGGCGCGGCCTGCAGGACATCGGGCAGGTAGACCGAAAGCGCAGGCACATGCCGCGCCAGCGTGACCGCGAGCGCTGCCACCAGATAGGCGCCGGCGAGCGCGCGCAGCCATGCCATGCGGTGCAGGGCCTTGCCCGGCCCACCCGTGACGGCGGCCCAGCCGCCCGCGACCATCAGCATCTGCCAGCAGAACGGATTGAAGCTCCACTCCTGGTCCGGATAGGCGCGGAAGTTCCAGTCGAAATATCGCGCGGCGAGATAAAGCGCGACCGATAGGGCGAGCGTCAGATGCGGACGCCGCAACAGCCCCCACAGCGCGAGCGGGAACCAAGCCATCAGCGGGACCATCAGCTGCAGCAGGTCCAGGTTCAGCGGCTCCTCCTGCAGCAGGAGCCCGCGGATCAGGATGCGCAGGGGATGCTCGAGAATGCCGGAGATGTTGTATTCGTGGATGATTTCCGGCGCCGTCGATTGCGAGGCGACATAGGCGATGCTGTCGATATAGATCACGAACAGCACGACATAGGCTGCATAGAGCCGCCAGACCCGGCGGAAGATGCGGGTCGCGGCGACGATGAATCCGCGCTCGATCGCCATCCGGCCATGGATGATGGTGACGCCATAGCCCACCACGAACACGAACAGGTCGGCCGCGCCGCTGAAGCCGAAATTGCGCAGCGTCAGGAGATTAACGACATTGTTCGGAATGTGGTCGATGAAGATCGACAGATTCGCGATGCCGAGCGTCAAATAGAGCCGGGCATCATGGGTCTGCGTGGTCAGGGCGGTCTTGACGGACGGGTGCATCAAATAAATTGGTTTGGAATCAGGGGCGCCGCTTTTAGCGGTTGCGTCCCCCCGGTCCGAATAGCGTTTCCGTGAACGCCTGTGGAAGATCAGGCCGGCGCAGAGACCCAGGCCAGAGCTAACCCTCTCGTCCGGAAAGCGAAAGGGGGCCTTCACATCCTCTTGATCCAATCCTTGCCGGCGTTATATCGGGGTTTTCCCTGCCTCAATTCGATCCGGGTAAACGCATGACGACGACAGATACGGCCGCCCATACGCAGCCCTTCCAGGCCGAGGTTTCCGAGCTGCTGCACCTGATGGTGCATTCGGTCTATTCGGAGACCGACATCTTCCTGCGCGAGCTGATCTCCAACGCGTCCGATGCCTGCGACAAGCTGCGTTACGAGGCGATCGCCAATCCGGCGCTGCTCGGGGAAGGCGACGCGCCGAAGATCCGCATCATCCCGAACAAGGAGGCCGGCACGCTCACGATCGCCGACAACGGCATCGGCATGGAGCGGCAGGAGCTGATCGACCATCTCGGCACCATCGCGCGTTCAGGCACCAAGGCCTTCGTGTCGAAGCTGAAGGAGGCCAAGGACGGCCTCGGCCTGATCGGCCAGTTCGGCGTCGGCTTCTACTCGGCCTTCATGGTCGCCGACAGGATCGTCGTCATCAGCCGCCGCGCCGGCGAGAGCGACGTCTGGACCTGGACCTCCTCTGGCGGTTCCGGCTTCGAGATCGCCCGCGCCGGCGAGGAGGATGCGGCGCGCGTGACCCGCGGTACCGAGATCGTGCTGCACCTGAAGGACGATGCGAAGAAATATCTGGAAGACTACGAGATCCAGCGCATCGTCTCGGCCTATTCCGACAACATCCTGTTCCCGATCGAGCTCGTGCCGACCGAAGGCGAGCCGCGCCAGATCAACTCGGCAAGCGCGCTGTGGCAGCGCTCCAAATCGGAGCTGACGGCGGAGGACTACAAGAAGGCCTATCAGCAGATCGCGACCGCCTTCGACGATCCCGCCATGACGCTGCATTACCGCGCCGAGGGTCGCTATTCCTACGCGGTGCTGCTGTTCGCGCCGTCGACAAAGCCGTTCGACCTGTTCGAGCCGAACCGCAAGGGCCGTGTGAAGCTCTATGTGCGCCGCGTCTTCATCACCGACGACGCCGATCTGCTGCCGGGCTATCTGCGTTTCGTCCGCGGCGTCATCGACAGCGAGGATTTGCCGCTCAACATCTCCCGCGAGATGCTGCAGAACAACCCGCAGCTCGCCCAGATCCGCAAGGCGGTGACGACCCGCGTCGTCAGCGAGCTCGACGGCCTGGCTGAAAAGGACCCTGAGAATTTCGCGAAGATCTGGGATGCCTTCGGCGTGGTGCTGAAGGAAGGCATCTACGAGGACTTCGAGCGCCGCGAAAAGCTGCTGGCGCTGTCGCGCTTTTCCACGACCTCGGGCGAGAAGCGTTCGCTGAAACAGGTGGTCGCCGACTTCAAGCCGAACCAGACCGAGATCTACTATCTCGTCGGCGACAGTATCGAGCGGCTGAAATCAAATCCGCGCCTGGAGGCCGCAACCGCCCGCGGCATCGAGGTGCTGCTGCTGTCCGATCCGGTCGACGCCTTCTGGACCTCGATGCCGACGGAGTTCGAGGGCAAACCACTGAAGTCGCTGAGCCAGGGCGATCTCAACCTCGATCAGGTTCCGCGCGTCGACGAGGACAAGAAGGACGAGCAGCCTGCCGCCGACGAGGCCTCCACCATCGCGCTGATCAAAGCCTCGCTCGGCGAGCGCGTCAGCGACGTCAAGGCGTCGACCCGCCTGACCAGCTCCGCCTCGTGCCTCGTCGCCGACAGCCAGGGTCCGAGCCGCGAGCTCGAGCGCATCCTGGCGCAGCAGAACCGGGGCGAGCGCTCGAAGCCGATCCTCGAAATCAACCTGCACCACGCGATGGTCGCCGCCATCACCAGGGCGCCGGCCGGCTCGGAGGTGATCGACGATCTCTGCCTGCTCCTGCTCGAGCAGGCGCAAATTCTGGACGGCGAGCTACCTGAGGACCCGGCGGCTTTTGCCGCGCGGCTGAACCGGCTGGTGCTGCAGGGGCTGAGCTGACGCAGCTCACTCCGCGACGTCTCGTCGTTCCTCCTCGACGCCGCTTGCCGGCGGCGTCGGCTTCCTCTGCATCGTGCGTGACAGCAGGCCGGAGAAGCGGTCGAGATAGAGATAGACCACCGGCGTCGTGAACAGCGTCAGCGCCTGGCTGACGATCAGGCCGCCGACCATGGCATAGCCGAGCGGCTGACGGATCTCGGCGCCGGTGCCGGTGCCCAGCATCAAGGGCACGCCGCCGAGCAGGGCGGCCATCGTCGTCATCATGATCGGGCGGAACCGCAGCAGCGCCGCCTGGCGGATCGACTGCTCCGGCGTGAGATGCTGCTCGCGCTCGGCCGCGATGGCGAAATCCACCATCATGATGCCGTTCTTCTTGACGATGCCGATCAGGAGGATGACCCCGATCAGGGCAATCAGGCTGAAGTCGAAACCGAACATCATCAGGATCGCGATGGCCCCGACGCCGGCCGATGGCAGCGTGGAGAGGATGGTCAGGGGGTGGATGTAGCTTTCGTAGAGCACGCCCAGGATCAGATAGACCACGACAAGCGCGGCGAGGATCAGCAGCGGCACGGTGCCAAGCGATTGCTGGAAGGCCTGCGCGGTGCCCTGAAAGCTCGTCGATAGCGTCGGTGGCACGCGCATGTCGTTGACGGCGCGCACCACCGCGTCCGTCGCCTGCCCCAGCGCGACACCCTCAGCGAGGTTGAAGCTGATTGTCACCGACGGGAACTGGCCCTGATGCGAGATCGCGAGCGGTCGTACCGGCACATTGGTCCAGTTGCAGAACACCGACAGCGGGACCTGGTCGCCCGTCAAGGGCGACTTGAGATAGATCTTGTCGAGCGTTTCGAGTTGGCCCTGTAATTCCGGCGTGATTTCCATCACCACGCGATAGCTGTTGGTCTGGGTGAAGTACTGTGCGACCTGGCGCTGGCCGAACGCATCATAGAGTGTGTCGTCGATCAGTTGCGGCTGGATGCCATAACGTGCGGCGGTGTCTCGATTTATCTTGAGCTGCAGCGTCGTGCCTTCGGTCTGCTGGTCGGTCGCGACCTCGCGAAGTTCCGGCAGCGTCTTCAGCCCATCCACGATCTTTGGCGCCCATTCGTTCAGTTCCGCGAGATTGGCATCCTGCAGCGTGAACTCGAACTGGGTGCGGGTGGCGCGGCCGCCGAGGCGGACATCCTGTGATGCCTGCATGTAGAGCTTTGCGCCTTCGACCTTGGCGAGCTTGGGGCGCAGCCGCGCGATGATCGCCTGCGCGCCGGCGTCGCGCTCCTCGATTGGCTTCAGGGTGATGTACATGCGCCCGGAATTGAGCGCCGTCCCGCCGCCGCCTATGAACATCGCGATCGAATCCACCGCGGGATCGGCCTGCACGATGGCGTTGAGTTCTTCCTGCCGCCGCTTCATCTCGTCGAAGGAAATGTCCTGCGGCATCTCGGACACTGCGGTGAGGAAGCCGTTGTCCTGCTGCGGAAAGAAACCCTTCGGAATCAGAATGAAGAGATAGATCGAGAGCGCAATCGTGCCGAAGAAGATGAGGAGTGTGACGAAGCTGTGGCGCAGCGCGACGTCGAGCCCGCGCTCATAGGCACCGAGCAGCTTGTCGAACATCCGCTCGCTCCACTGGTAGAAGCGGCCGTGCCGTGCCTCGTGGCTGGCGCGCAGGAAACGCGAGGCCATCATCGGCGTCAGGGTGAGCGACACGACCAGCGAGACCAGGATCGCCATGGCCAGCGTGACCGCGAACTCGCGGAACAGCCGACCGATGATGCCGCCCATCAGCAGCAGCGGGATCAGGACGGCGATCAGCGAGATGCTGATCGAGACGATGGTGAAGCCGATTTCGGCCGCGCCCTTGTAGGCAGCGACCATGGGGGAATCGCCCTGCTCGACATAGCGGGTGATATTCTCCAGCATCACGATGGCGTCGTCGACGACGAAGCCGACCGCGATGGTCAGCGCCATCAGCGAGAGATTGTCGAGCGAATAGCCGAATACCCACATCAGCGAGCAGGCTCCGAGCAGCGCCAGTGGCACGGTGATGCTCGGGATGATCGTGGCCCAGAAGCTGCGCAGGAAGATGAAGATCACCATGACCACCAGTGCGATCGTCATCATCAGCGTGATCTGCACGTCCTCGACGGCGGCGCGGATGGTGATGGTGCGGTCGCTGATGATCTTGATCGAGACCGCGGGCGGGATTGCCGCAATCAGCCGCGGCAGCTGCGCCTTGATGCGGTCGACGGTCTCGATGACATTGGCGCCGGGCTGCTTGAAGATGACGAGGAATACGCCGCGCTGGCCGTCGGCCCAGGCCGCGGTCTTCATGTTTTCTGGCCCCGCCACCGCTTCGCCGATGTCGCGGATCCGTAAGGGCGCGCCGTTGCGGTACGCGATGATGACGTCTTTCCATTGCTCGGCGTCGGTGAGCTGGTCGTTGGCGTAGATCGTGTACGCGCGCGTGGCACCGTCGATATTGCCCTTCGGGCTGTCGGTGGTCGCTGCCGCGATCTGGGCACGCACATCCTCGAGCGACAGTCCCTTGGCGACGAGCTTTGCCGGATCGATCTGGATCCGCACCGACGGCTTCTGCTGCCCGCCGACGAACACCTGCGCGACGCCGGAGATCTGGCTGATCTGCTGGGCAAGCTGCGCATCGGTGCGGTCGCTGACGACGGTCAGCGGCAGCGTGTCCGAGGTCGCGGACAGGATCATGATCGGCGAATCCGCCGGGTTGACCTTGCGATAGGTCGGCGGCGAGGGGAGGTTCTTCGGCAGCTGGCCGCTTGCCGCATTGATCGCGGCCTGGACGTCGTTGGCGGCGGCGTCGATCTTGCGGTTGAGGTCGAACTGGATGGTGATCGACGCCGAGCCCAGCGAGCTCGTCGACGTCATTTGCGATATCCCGGGGATTTGCGCGAGCTGGCGTTCCAGCGGTTGGGCCACGGAGGAGGCCATCGTCTCCGGGCTGCCGCCGGGCAGTGATGCCGAGAGCTGGATGGTGGGGAAGTCGACCTGCGGCAGCGGCGCGACCGGCAGCAGCGGATAGGACACGAGGCCGACGAACAGGATGCCGGCCATCAGCAGCGAGGTGCCGATCGGATAGCGGATGAACGGAGACGAGAAACTCTCTTGCATGCCCTGACACCATCGACTGGTCAGCGCATCTTTCTCCGCAAAGCGGAGCCGCGCCCGGGAGAGCCCGTGCGCGGGTGTGCGTTTCCTTCAGCCCACATGTTTGTTGAGTGCGCTCCAGAACTTCGGTGGTCGGGAGCCGGCGTTGTCAGGCAAGATTAGGCTGTTCGTAGGGGCTTGCGAACGGAATCCTGCGTTCCCAGCGTGCGACCTTTGTCGAACCGGGGCCGTGCGAGTTATGCGCTTTATGCAGGTCCGAAGGTTGACCGCTCGCTCCGCCCGATCGTGATGCGCGGCATCCCCGTGACTAAGCGCGGGTCACAAACGGGCGAGTTGGTTGCGGAACAGTCGCCTCCGGCACGGGGTTATGCCATATCGGGCCGGCTCCATACGCTGTCGCGGCCAATTCGAGGAATTCACATGCGCATCCCATTCCTGACCCTCATGGCGATTGCCGCACTGCAGGCCGTTTCTCCCGCCAGCGCCCAGACCTACGATCCCCGTTATCCCGTCTGCATGCACGTTTTTACGACCGGCGGCCGCGGTGGTGGCGGCGATTACTACGATTGCTCGTTCACATCGTTGCCGCAGTGCCGTGCGTCGGCCTCGGGCCGCGCCGCAAGCTGCGACATGAACCCCTTTTTTAACTTCGATCAGCCACCCCCGGCTCGCAAGCGCAAACGGGTCAACTGAGACAAGGCGGGTAGGCGCCACCGCTCGCCCCGGCGATCTGGTAAAGAACGGCTAGCGTTAATGCCGGACTAACCGTGTTTTACCGTGTCTCTTAACAACTGGTCAGGCGCCCGCGGTCTATAGACAGCGGGAGCGACCAGCCGAGAGACATCAAGAACATGACCACCGGCGTCATCGAGCAGCCCAAAGCCGCACGCGCCCCGTCGGCTTCAAAGATCTGGCTGAAGGCGATCGAGCTCACCGCGCGCATCGAGACGCTGCCGGGCCGGCTGTTTGCCGACGTGGTGGAGGACTGGGCCAAGCGCCAGCCGGACCGCGTCGCGCTCATGACCGACGATGCGAGTCTCGACTATGAGGGGCTCGCCAGGCGCGTGAACCGCTATGCGCGCTGGGCGCGTTCGGTCGGCCTTGCAAAGGGCGACACGGTCGGCCTGATCATGCCGAACGGGATCGACTATGTCGCGGCCTGGCTCGGCATCAGCCGCGTCGGCGCCGTCGTTGCCCTCATCAACACAAAACTGGTCGGCCAGTCGCTGGCGCATTGCATCGACGTCGCAAAGCCCTCGCACATCATCATTTCGCACGATCTGGCGGAGACGCTGGACAGCGCGACGCCGCATCTGGCGTCGGCCGCGAAGGTCTGGACCCATGGCGATGCGCGCAGCGAGCGCGCCATCGATGTCGCACTCGCCGCACTTGATGATGGCCCGCTGTCGCGGGACGAGCATGGCGACGTCACCATCAATGACCGTGCGCTCCTGATCTACACTTCCGGCACCACCGGCCTGCCGAAGGCGGCCAGCATCAGCCACCGCCGCATCCTCAATTGGGGCTTTTGGTTCGCAGGCCTCACCGGGGCCACGCCGCAGGACCGGCTCTACGACTGCCTGCCGCTGTTCCATTCGGTCGGCGGCATCGTCGCGCCCTGCAGCGTGCTCGCCGCCGGCGGCTCCGTGGTGATCGCGGAGAAATTCTCGGCGACGAATTTCTGGTCCGACATCGTGCGCCACGATTGCACGCTGTTCCAATATATCGGCGAGCTCTGCCGTTACCTCCTGAGAGCGCCGCCGTCGGAATACGAGAACCGCCACCGCCTGCGGCTCGTCTGCGGCAACGGCCTGCGCGGCGACATCTGGGAAGATTTTCAGGCGCGCTTTGCGCTGCCTCGCATCCTCGAATTCTACGCCGCGACGGAAGGCAATTTTTCGCTGTTCAACGTCGAGGGCAAGCCGGGCGCGATCGGCCGCATCCCGCCCCTGCTCGCGCACCGCTTTCCCGCTGCCATCGTCAAGGTCGATGCCGCCACCGGGGCGCCGTTGCGCAACGCCGATGGCCTGTGCGTCGCGTCCGCGCGCGGTGAGGCCGGTGAAGCGATCGGCCGCATTGGTCTCGCCGATCAAGGCGGCGGCCGGTTCGAGGGCTACACCGACGCCGGCGAGACCGAGAAGAAGGTCCTGCGCGATGTCTTTTCCAAGGGCGATGCCTGGTTCCGCACCGGCGATCTGATGCAGCTCGACGACAAGGGCTTCTTTCATTTCGTCGACCGCATCGGCGACACCTTCCGTTGGAAGGGTGAGAATGTCGCGACCTCCGAGGTCAACGACGCCGTGCGCGATTGCACCGGTGTGGTCGATGCCACGACCTACGGCGTCAGCATTCCCGGTGCCGATGGTCGCGCCGGCATGAGCGCGATCGTCGTCAATGAAGGTTTTGACATCGCCGCGCTCGCCGGCCACCTCGCCACGCGGCTGCCGGCTTACGCGCGCCCCGTCTTTGTCCGCATTTCGCGCGAGCTCGATGCGACCGAGACCTTCAAGCAGAAGAAGGTCGAGCTGGCGCGCGAGGGATTTGACCCGGTAGGAACTGCCGATCCGCTGTTCATGGCCGACCCAAAGTCGGGGGGATATGTCGCGCTCGACCAACCAGCCTATGAGGGGATTCTCGACGGTTCGATCAGGCTCTGACCGCACAAAATGCAGAGATAGGTCCAATTTTATCTGAATTGTCCAAGAAGCCATTTACTTCTGTCCGGTAAACAGCGGGCATGGGAGGCGGCCATCAAGAGCCGCCGCGATACGAACAAGAACAACGGAAGCGAGCCAGCCATGTCGACGAAATCGATAGTCATTGACGCAATCCGGCAGATCGCGAAGGAGCAGCACGTCACGCTCCCCGAATTGACCGACGACCTGTCGCTGCACGAGACGGGTTTCGACTCGCTCGCCTTCGCGATTCTGGTCGCGCGGCTCGAGGACGAAACCGGCGTCGACCCCTTCACCATTTCCGAGGACGCAGCGTTTCCTGCCACCGTGGGCGATTTCGTGCGGGCCTACGAAAATGTCCCCGCGTGAGATCTTCGCGCTTCGCGACCATCTCGGCGCGGAGCTGACCGGCCGGTCGCTGTCGGATGCGCACCATGTGGTGTCGCTGACGGATATCCTGTCGCAGACGGTCCTGGGCGGCCGCCTGCGCGAGCTGTCCGGCCGCGCGGTGCTGTTGAGGCTGTCGGATCAGCTCAAGTCTGGCATCGCCATGATCGAGCTCGACGGCGTCGCCCGTCGCATGCTGCTGTGCCCGCCCGATCTCAATCCGGCGCATCTCGAGGCGCTGATTGCGGATGCCGAGATCGACGCCGTCGTTACCGACGCCCCGGATCAATGGTCCGCCTCCGGCATTCCCTTGATCGTGACCGCGCAGCTGCCGCCGGTGTCAACGCCGCCGGCAAAGACCGAGCGCGCCACCGAATGGCTGATGCTGACTTCAGGCACCTCGGGCGTGCCGAAGATCGTCGGTCATACGCTGGAAGCGCTGACCGGTGCGATCGTCGCTGAAGGCCCGTCGCGTGGCGAAGCGCCGGTCTGGGCCACGTTCTACGACATTCGCCGCTACGGTGGCCTGCAGATATTCCTCCGCGCCATCCTCTCCGGCGGCTCGATGGTGCTGTCGGACCCGCATGAGGCGCTTGGCGATCACGTCGCGCGGCTCAACGCCCGCGGCGTCTCCCATATTTCCGGCACGCCCTCGCATTGGCGGAAGCTGTTGATGAGCGGCGCCGCCGCGCAGTTCGCGCCGCGCTATGTCCGGCTCTCCGGCGAGATTGCCGACCAGGCGGTGCTCGACGGCCTCAAGGCGGCATTCCCGAATTCTTCCGTCGGTCATGCCTATGCCTCGACCGAGGCCGGCGTCGGCTTCGCCGTCAATGACGGGCTGGAGGGCTTTCCGGCCGATTATGTCGGCGTGATCAGGAACGGCGTCGAGATGAAGGTTGTCGACGGCTCGCTGCGGATCCGCTCGACCCGTACGGCACACGCTTATATCGGCCGCAATGCGGCTGCGCTGACCGATGGGGACGGCTTTGTCGATTCCGGCGACATGGTCGAGCTGCGCGGCGAGCGCTATTACTTCGTCGGCCGTCGCGGCGGCATCATCAACATTGGTGGTCTCAAGGTTCATCCCGAAGAGATCGAAGCCGTCATCAACCGACATGCCGACGTGCGGATGTCGCGGGCGAAATCACGGCGCAGTCCGATCACCGGCGGCATTGTCGTTGCCGACGTCATCCTCGCCGACGGGACCGACCAGGCGCGTGCCGGCGAGATCCGTGCACAGATCCTGGATCGGTGCCGTGCGCAGCTCGCCTCGCACAAGGTGCCGGCGGTGATCCGCTTCGTCGAGACGCTCGACGTCACCCCGGCCGGCAAACTGGCGCGCACCGATGCATAACGTCCTCGTCACCGGCGGCAGTCGCGGCATTGGCCTTGCGATCGCCACGCGCCTCGCCGGCAATGGTTACAACGTGATCGCGGCGGCGCGGCGCGAGAGCGACGAGCTCAAGGCTGCGATCGCGGCGTCCGATGGTCGCCTGCACTTCCGCGCCTGCGACCTCGCCGTCACCGATGCGATCCCGACCTTCGCGAAGCAGGTGCGCGACGAATTCGGCCCGATCTACGGCCTCGTCAACAATGCCGGTCTCGGCACTGAGGGCCTGCTCGCGACCATGCACAATTCGGAGATCGAGGCGCTGGTGCAGCTCAACGTGCTGTCGCCGATCATCCTCAGCAAATATGTGGTGCGGCAGATGATGGCCGATGGCGCCGGCCGCATCATCAACATCTCATCGATCATCGCCACCACCGGCTACAACGGCCTGTCGGTCTATGGCGCGACGAAAGCAGCCGCCACGGGCTTCACCCGCTCGCTGGCGCGCGAGGTCGGCAAGCTCGGCATCACCGTGAATGCGATCGCGCCCGGCTTCATCGACACCGAGCTCACGCATAATCTCTCCGAAGAGGGCCGCAAGCGCATCGTCGGACGCAGCGCGCTGCGTCGCCTGCCGCAGACCGATGACATCGCACGCATGGTCGAGTACCTGCTCGGCGATGGCGGTCGCAACGTCACGGGAACGGTGTTCACCATCGACGCTGGCAATACGGCATAGGAACCCTGTTGCGACAAACGGATTGATCCGGCTCAATTTCATTTTGCCGGATTTGGTCATAAGATGCCGCGTAAGCGATCGGGTTACGTCAATCGATCTGCCCTAATCGACAGGGAGCAGTTTATGGCCTCGTCGAATATGACCTCTTCGAACCAGGGCCAGCGGCCTGCAGAGCAGGTGCGCAGGAAGCCGGCTGACATCAATTGCCTTCCGATGTCGCATCAGAATTCCGGTGCCCACGGCCACGAAATGTATCCGCAGCAATTCCTGCATCTGGTGGGATGTCACAACGTAC
>JAEWBW010000391.1 GCA_023390955.1 Pseudomonadota bacterium | reverse complement strand
ACTCGTCCTTGCCGCGCGTGATCGCGATCGAGGCTTCCGTCTTGGTGCGGGTGCATTCCATGTTGAGGCGGCGGTAGCGCATCACGACCTTGTCGCCGCGCAGCAGTCCCATCCGCTTCAGGCAGCGGCTCGCGCCCGTCGTGGTGTCGTCCTTGGTCACGGTGAAGACGATCGCCGCCATTGATCCCACCAGTGCCATGAACTCCGGCTTGGGCTTGCGGTCGCTCTTGGCGAAGAGCTCGATCGAATATTTGTCGCCGCGGCAGCCGACAGAGAGCTCCTTCGCCAGCGGATGCGTCATGTAGACGACATTGGCGGCCCGGAAGCTCACCTTGAGGCGGTCGATCTGGTTCGCGAGCTCCTTGGCGCTGTCGTCGCAGCGGTCGGCGCGCGCGGGCGAGGCGAGGGTCACAAGGCCGGTGATGGCGGCGGCGACCAGGATCGCGCCGCGGACGTTCAAGTTCAATGTCATGATGAAAAGCCCCTTCGGAGGCGCATTCAAGCGTCGGCGGGCGCGAAGTGCAAGGGCGGGCACGGTATTTCCACGTGCACTGCCAATGCCTTCCGAGGGCCGAACAGGCCTCTCCCATGCGCGCCGATCCCTTCCATTTCGCTCTAAAATCGGCTTAGAACGCTTCTATCCGGGGGACCCGCACGAGGGCCCCAAAACCCGAGATCGACCCTATGAACGCTCCGACCGCTTTTCCCGACCAGTCCAAGCCGGTTCCGCCCTACAAGCACACGCCGCTGTTCCCGCTGGGCAAGGACACCACGCCCTACAAGAAGATTTCCAGCGAGGGCGTCAGGGTCGAGAAGGTGCTCGGCAAAGACATGCTGGTGGTGTCGCGCGAGGCGCTGCGGGCGTTGTCGGAGGCGGCTTTCGGCGACATCAACCATTACCTGCGGCCGGGCCATCTGAAGCAGCTGCGTTCGATCCTCGACGACCCCGAGGCCAGCGACAACGACAAGTTCGTTGCGTTCGACTTCCTGAAGAACGCCAACATCGCCGCCGGCGGCGTGCTGCCGATGTGCCAGGACACCGGCACCGCGATCATCATGGGCAAGAAGGGCTGCAACGTCATCACCGACGGCGACGACGAGGCGGCGCTGTCGGAAGGTGCGCGCGACGCTTATCTGCGCCGCAATTTGCGCTACTCGCAGGTCGCGCCGCTCTCGATGTACGAGGAGAAGAACACCGCCAACAACATGCCGGCGCAGTGCGAGATCTATGCCGAGGGCGATGACGCCTACAAATTCATGTTCATGGCGAAGGGCGGCGGCAGCGCCAACAAGAGCTTCCTGTTCCAGGCGACACCGTCGGTGCTGACCAAGGACCGTCTGCTCGCCTTCCTGAAGGAGAAGGTGCTGACGCTCGGCACCGCGGCGTGCCCGCCCTATCACCTCGCCATCGTGATCGGCGGCACCTCGGCCGAGCTCTGCATGAAGACGGTGAAGCTCGCCTCCGCGCGCTATCTCGATGCGCTGCCGACGCAGGGTTCGCCCGATGGCAACGCCTTCCGCGACCTTGAGATGGAGCAGGAAATCCTCAAGATGACGCAGTCGCTCGGCGTCGGCGCGCAGTTCGGCGGAAAGTATTTCTGCCACGACGTCCGCGTGATCCGCATGCCGCGCCACGGCGCCTCGCTGCCGATCGGTCTTGGCGTGTCCTGTTCGGCCGATCGCCAGGTCGTCGGCAAGATCACCAGGGACGGCATCTATCTCGAGGAGCTCGAGCACAATCCCGCGCAATATCTGCCGCAGGTCGAGCAGACGCTCGGCGGCGAGGTCGTCAAGATCGACCTCAACCAGCCGATGAAGGACATCCTCGCGACGATGTCGCAATACCCGATCAAGACGCGGGTCTCGATGACCGGCACCATGATCGTCGCGCGCGACTCCGCGCATGCCAAGCTGCGCGAGCGGCTGGAGCGGGGCGAGCCGCTGCCGGACTATTTCAAGAACCATCCGGTGTACTACGCCGGTCCCGCCAAAACGCCCGATGGCTATGCTTCCGGCGCGTTCGGGCCGACCACGGCAGGCCGCATGGATTCCTTCGTCGACCAGTTCCAGGCCGCCGGCGGCTCAATGGTGATGGTGGCCAAGGGCAATCGCGCGCCGGCCGTGCGCGAGGCCTGCAAGAAGTATGGCGGCTTCTATCTCGGCTCGATCGGCGGCGCGGCGGCAAACCTCGCCGAGCACTGCATCAAGAAGGTCGAGGTGCTCGAATATCCCGAGCTCGGCATGGAAGCGATCTGGCGCATCGAGGTCGTCGACTTTCCCGCCTTCATCATCATCGACGACAAGGGCAACGACTTCTTCAAGGCCTTGAATTTGGGCTAGTCGTTTCACCTCTCCCCGCAAGGCGGGGAGAGGCAGAAGCCTAACTGCAGTTCGTGACCTGGTTCGAGCACAGCGCGCGCCACCAGCCGCGGACGCCGTCCTGGCTCTCGACGAGGCCCCAATAGCCGCTGCAGGCGAAGAGGCGCTTCGGACCGCCGTCGGTGTCGATCGGACCGCCGAGCTCGCGCTCTGCCTGTGTCCATTTGGCGTCGGTGAAGGGGGCCTGAAACAGCCCGCCCATGCGTGTGCCGCCATTGGCGTAGGACGCACCGACTTTGTTGGAGGCGACCCAGCCGCGCCCTGCATAGGGCTTTGGCGCACTGCGCGGATATCTGGTCTCGTCCTCGTAGTCCTTGCCCGGCGGCTTGGCGCCCTCGATCAGAAACCAACCGTCCCTGAAGCCGATGATGCGGAATTCGGTGAGCCAGCCGCCCTCGGGCGTGTTCTCGGCGCCCCCGAGCTTCAGCCGGTAGGGCGGTGGCAGGGTGCCGAGCACACGCGCCTTCGCCGACGGCTCGGCGCGCACGTTGAGACCATTCCGGTCCTTGTCGATCGACCAGGCGCCGAGATCGCAGGGCTCGGTGCCCTCGGGCAGCGACGCGCGCTTGCCGGCCAGTTCGGCATGCATCTTGGAAAAATCAGTATCGTCGGTGTCCGGATCCGGCTCGGTGCGCGGCTTCAATTCGCCGGACACGGCGCGCGTTGCATCCGGCGTCAGCGTGACGACGAGAGCCTGGCGTGCAGCGAACACGCTCCCGGGCGTTTTCGGATCATTGGATGTCGCCGGATAGACGGCGAGATAACCCGTCGCACCATCGGTTCGGTAGACGGCGCCGGCGACGTAACCCGCCGGCACAAAGGCGAGCGCGCTTGCGCGCCACGCCGGTTCAGTGTCGTCAGCACGCGCCACCGTCGCCGTCGCGACAAGCAACGCTGTCGCCGCGATGTGACGGAGCGCGCGCATGATGTGCTAGCGAAGTCGCGTTACGCCCGCGAGCCGGTGAAAGGAAAGCTGCCCATCGGGCCGATGCCCATCTCGCCGCTCATGCTGTCGCCGGAAACCTTGCCGGTGAACTCGAGCGTCAGCGGCATCGGATTGGTGATCGAGACCTTCCAGGAGACGTCATCGCCATTGACGGTGCCGTCGAAAATCTCGCCGGTGTTGCCGTCGGCGCCCTGCGTGCCGGTCAGCGTCGAGCCGGAGGTCTTCAGGCTCAGCGTCGCCTGGCGGTCGCCCATCGGCGTCGTCATGGTCAGATTCCAATTGCCGTCTGCGGCCATTCCCGTCTCCTGATCTGTCCCGGCGAACCGCGACGATCCGCGGTTGCTCCAATTCCGTGCGTATAGCCCAAACCGTTGCGCCTGCCTAACCCTTTGCAAGCGACGTTTCGGCGCGACTGTTTTAGGCGCGGGCGGCGGCGCGCATGCGGCTGCCGACGACGAGGCGGAAGGTCAGATATTGCAGGGCGAAGGCCGCGATCTTGGCGCCGATCAGGACCACCGAAATATAGAAGGCCCACAGCTTCATATCGCCCGTCATGGCAACCGCGATGGTGCCTGCGGCGAGCACGAACATCAGCGCGGCCCAGGCATAGCCCGCGGCGGTGACATATTCCGGAATGGTCTCGGTCACGATCGGGGGCAGGTAGCGCAGCATCCAGCCGCGCTTGAGCATGATGATGCCGATCGCCGCATGTCCGATCGCGGGCTTCGCCAGCACGAAACGCGGATCGTGGGTGAGCAGCGTCGCGCCTCCGAGCACGATGACGAGGCCAAGGCTCGCCCAGGTCATGTAGCCAAGGCTTTGGCCCTTGTAGCGCGCCCAGGCCACCTGCGCGATCGCGCCGAGAATTGCGACCGTCGTTGCAAGGATGACGTTGTCGGTCGCGAGATAGATCACCAGGAAGACGATGGTGGAGAGGAAGTCGGAGGCAAGCCGTCGGAATACGTCTTTCATCGTCTGTCCTGTTCAGTGCGGCGCTTGTGGGGATGTAGCGTACTTGATCTTTTGGTACTCGGGATACCACTTCGTGAAATAGATGGCGCTGTTGCGGGCGGCGAACGCGACCGCAAGGCTCGACCAGATCGGCAGGCCGGGCACATAGAGCAGCACGATGTTGGAGACCATCATCAAGAGCGAAGCTGCAGTCCATGCCGCCGTGATGATGTAGTTGGCGCGCATGAAGCCGGGCATTCCTGCGATTTCGGCCGGGACGGCTTCGAGCGCGTATTGCAGGGTGAAGGGCCGGCGCAGCAGCATCGAGCCGAGCGAGATGACGAAGATGCCGACATCGACCGAGAGCTTGACGCCGAGCGTGCTCAGCTCCGGATGCCAGAACACGAGGGTGAGCCCGATCATCGCGAACAGGATCGCCGAGCCTGCGGCGAGTATCTTGACCGAGCGGCCGCGTGCGACGTCGACCGCGATGGTGATGAGGCAGGCCGTGGCGGCCGCGAATGTGCTCACCGTGGACGAGCTCACCAGCATCAGGAAGGTGAAGACACCGTAGGGGGCTAGGATCAGGAAAATCGCCATGGTCGCCTCGGTCGGACCAAATCTTTACACTGTCAAGATTTTGTAGCGCGGAAGCCGGCAGGGTTCAATGAAAATCTTTACACTGTCAAAATAATGTGAGGTGATGTAAAAATGTGATTTTATTTCAGTGGCTTGACTGCGTCAGTCACGCCAGTGCGATCGGCAGCAGGCGCGACAGGATACCGACCGCGCAGGAGATCAGCAGGAAGATCGTGATGACGACGCCGCCACCGCGGCAGATCCAGAATGGAACGGAATTCGTCGTTGCGTACATGCCGAGCGGATGCAGCAGCCGCGCCAGCAACAAAGCGCCCATCAGCAGATGAATCCGTGACGGCGAAGCGCCCGACATTTCGAGAAAGGCGACCATCAACGTGATGATGGGCACGTATTCCATGAAATTGCCGTGGGCACGGATCGCGCTGCGCAGGCGCGTATTGCCGCCGTCCTCGAAGGCGGCCCGGCTCGATCGCCGCAGCCGGATCACCTGGAACGCAAGGGCGGCGTAGAGCAAGGCGAGGATCGCGAGATAGCAGGCGGTGATCGCGGGCATATGCATCTGCGGCTCCCGGGCAGAGGTGCGGCATGCTCTGTCTTGCTGTCATTCCGGGGCACGCGAAGCGTGAACCCGGAACGACGGGCAGGAGACGGCTTACGCCGCTCCCACCCAATTGCCGTGAAAGCCGTCGGGCACGCGGTGGCCGAGCTGCACCAGTGCGACCGGGCCGGCCTCGACGTCCATGGCGTTGAACACGGCGAGATCGCTGCGGTTCTCCCGCGCACGCCAGACCACCGCGAGCAGCCAGCCGTCACCTTCAGCAGCGTCCTTGCCGCGCTCGACGAACACCGGTTCGGAGATGGTGTCGCCGGCCGGCAGCAGATACTGGCCGAGGCGCTTGCCTGCGCCGTCGACATGCACGATGCCGGACAACGCGCCGAACATCGGCAGCCCCATATTGGCGCAGGCGTACCAGCCATGGCTGGTCTTCAGCCCGGCGCGGCGATCGTCGACGCGGGGGAATTCGCCGGGGATTTCGTCCAGATAAGTCTGCTGGAACGTGTCGGTGTTTCCATCGAGATCGAACGTCCAGCGGCAGTGACGGGCGTAGGACTTCTCCGGATTGGTCGGCGAGCCGTCCGGATGCGGAAACAGCGGCGCTTCCTCGAACTGCATGACGTCGGCGATGATGCGGTTGCCGTCCTCCCAGGCGTTCATGACGTGGAAGACGTAGCAGGACTCGGCGCGGAACCAGACGATGTCCTTGCTCGAGCCCGAGCGCTTCATCACGCCGACATAGCTGCCTTTCTCCGGCTCCCAGGCATAAGGCGGCTTGCCGCGCATCGCGCGCTCCATGCTGCCGGTGATGGGCAGGATCGGAAACAGCACGTGGTTCTCGGTGACGATGAAGTCGTGCACCATGCTGGCATAGGGCGACTCGAAGCGCTCGAACCGCGTCACCTTGCCGCTCGCGTCGATCGCGCCGTAGGAGAGGGCGGGCGTGAGCGGGCCGCTGGCATTGTAGCCGAAGAACACCAGTTCACCGGTGATCGGATCGATCTTGGGATGCGCGGTGAAGGTGCCGGCGATGCGTCCGCCGTAATTGCAATAGCCGCGGGTGGCGAGCGTGCCCGGCTCGATCTCGGTCGGCATATGCCCTTCCTCCAGCGCGAGCAGTTTTCCCGCGTGGGAGATGATGTTGGTGTTGGCGACGCCGCCGTCGGTCAAATGCGCCGGCGCATCCGGCATCTTGCGGCCGAAGCCGCCGAACAGCGCGCGGCCGGCATCGTGCTCGGCGAGCCATTTCGGCGTGCGGACCCAGCGGTTGCGGTAGGAGGCGCGGCCGTTCTCCAGATGGAAGGCGTGCAGCATGCCGTCGCCGACGAACCAGTGCGCGCCGGGCGCATCGAATTGCGGATTGGGTCCGTTGCGATAGAGCGTGCCGTTCAGCTCGCGCGGCAATTCGCCGATGATCTTGAGCACGGGCGCGTCGGCCTCGAACGGAATCGGTCCACGATTGCTCAACGGCCGGCTGAGTGCGTCCTGCTGCATTGGATCCTCCCATTATCTTTACATCGTAAAGATAAACTAGCGGCCAACAGGAACCCGCGTCAAGCGAAATCTTTACACTGTCAAAATGACGTCATATAACGCGTTCATGGCCAAGACAAAGACCGCGACAGAACCAGCCCGCCGCACGCGCACCCGCAAGACGTCATCGTCGACCCCGGCACGGCCGAGGGCGGCACGCGGCGCGGCAAGCACCAAAGCGGAGACGCCCTATCATCACGGTGCGCTGCGCGAGGCGCTGCTGCTGGCGGCCGAGCGGGTGCTGGAGCGCGATGGGCTTGCAGGCCTGACACTGCGCGCGGTGGCGCGCGAGGCGGGGGTGTCGCATGCCGCGCCGACCCATCATTTCGGCGACCTGACCGGCCTCGTCAGTGAGCTCGCCGCCGTCGGCTTCCGCCAGTTCAACGCCACCATGGCCGCGTCCTCCGATGCCGCGACCACGCCGCTGGAGCGCGCCTTGGCGCGGCCCAAGGCCTATGTCGCCTATGCGCAGGCTCATCCCGGCATGTACGGCATCATGTTCCGCACCGAGCGTCTCGACTATTCCAGGCCTTCGCTGCACGAAGCCGCGGAAGCCTCCTTTGCCGGGCTTGCCAACGCCATCGGCGCGATGCGGCAGGAGCAGATCAGCCGCGATACCATGACGCTGGATCAGGCCGCCGCGATCGCGCGCGCCTGGTCGATGGTGCATGGCTTCACCATGCTGCTGCTCGATGGCCGGCTCGAGGACATTCTGGAGCGCCTGCCGAAGGGCACGACGGCCGAGAACTTGCTCGAGGCGATGCTGAAGTCGATGGGGCCGGGCAAGCTGCCGACGTCCTGATCGGTCCGGCCGGCAGCAACCCTCGGCCCGGTCATGCGTTGTCGGCGCATGGCAAGAGCACCACGCGCGCCCTGGAAGCGCTCAAACCCCCGCAAACGCGCCGGCAAGGCGTCAAAGCATCTTTCGCCCGCCGAGAGATCGGCGGCGAAGGCGCGTGCGCGGCGTGCCGGCCGCCGCTATCCCAACCTCGTGGACAACATGCGCATGGCAGCTAAGAAGACGAACAAAGCGAAGTCGGCCAAGAAGTCTTCCAAGAAGAAGTCAGCGAAGAAGTCGGCGAAGAAGACGCGCAAGAGCACTGCGCGGAAGACCGCGAAGAAGCGCAAGCGCTCTGCGGCGAGCCGTGAGAAGGATCCGCGCGGCGGTCTGACCGCCGCCGGGCGCAAGGCATTTGCCCGCAAGCAGGGCGCTCACCTGAAGCCAGGCGTGACCAAGAACGACAGCGAGATGACGCCGCAGGAGATGCGGCGCAAGGGCAGCTGGGCGGTGCGCTTCTACGGCCGCGAAAAATTGCCGCCGCTGGTGGATGCCGAGGGCCGGCCGACGCGGCACGCGCTCTCGGCGCGTGCCTGGGGTGAGCCTGTGCCGAAGACGGTGTCGGCTGCACGGCGCATCGCGGCGAGGGGAGAGCGGCTGCTGGCGCGCTATCGCCGCGTCAAACGGAATCGCTAACGCGCCGCGAGCTCGACGGCGCGGCCGCTCGCGCCGACGATCTTCACCTCGTCCTTGCCGCATTTGAAGGTGCGCGCGAATTCATCCGCGGCCCGGCGCGCCAGCTCGTTGGAATTGGCATTAGCCTTCACGTCAACATAGGCGACATGGCAGACCGGTCCAGGCGGCAGCCGCGTCACCGCCAGCATGGCTTTGGTGTTGGGACGTCCATCCTTGTCGGGATCGGAATTGTCGGCGATGTGCCAGCGCTGGATGATCGCGAACGGCTTTGCATCGACGGCGCGCCATTCCACTGTGGTCTGGCTCGAATTGAACGGGTGGAACCAGGCTTGTGCCGCCGGCTCTTTGGCGGCCGCATCGCGGCTGCGGCCGACCGACACGATCTCGCGGAGATCGTCCTCGGCGACCAGCACGACCAGCCCCGCCTTGCCCGGACACACCCGCGTGGTGCTGCCGTCGAGCTCGTTCGGCTTGCCGATCTGACGGCAGTCCTTTGGCGCCGTAGACGTGTAGCTGCTGCCGAAGGATTGGGCGTTCACCTGACCAGGGCTGGTGCAGGCGAGAATTGCAACCAGGCCTGCGATGGTGACACGCGTCATGACGAGCCTCGTTTGGCGGAACTTACTCCCATTCAGACGTGTTCGCTGTGGGGAAGGTTCAAACCAGCCTTCCAGGCACCTGACAGGCGCGCGGAATCGTTCTAGAAGGGCGCCTTCCGCCCGCGCTCATTCAGCGTCGTTCGCGTTTCTCTCAGCACTTGATCATGCCAGCCATCGCCTCGAAGAAATCCTATCGTGTCGGCCGCTCCAAGACCGGACTCGGCCTGTTCGCCACCCTGCCGATCAAGAAGGGGACCCGGATCATCCGCTATTTCGGACCGATCCTGGATTCGCGCATCCCCGAGCAGGACGACATCGAGAACAAGTATTTGTTCGAGCTGAACAACCGCTGGACCATCGACGGCTCGGCGCGCAAGAACGTCGCGCGCTACATCAATCATTCCTGCCGGCCCAATTCGGAATCCGACGTGCGCCCGCGTGAGCGCAAGGTCTTCATCCGCGCCATCAGGAACATCGAGCCGGGCGACGAGATCAACTACGATTACGGCACCGATTACTTCAAAGCCTATCTGAAGCCGATCGGCTGCAAATGCCCGTCCTGCGAGACCAAGCGCAAGAAGCTGCGCGCCGAGGCGAGGGCCGAAAAGGCCAAGGTCAAGGCGCGTGCCGAGCGCAAGGCGCAGAAGGCAGGCACGAAGGCGCCTGCGAAAAAGAAGAAGCTGAACGGCCACGCCGTTGCCAAGGCCAACGGCCGCGCACGCAAGTAGCCTGATCCAGCTAGCGGCCGGGCCTGCGGGCTGATCCCGGCAGCGGCGATCCCTCGAAGGCAATCGACGAACGCTGGATGATCTCGCCGGTCCTGTCGTCGATGACGACGCGGAATCTGCGATGGGCTGACAGGAAGCTCAGGCGGTGCCGTCCGGCGTCGTCGCCCGTCCCTCGTTCGGCGAAACCGCTGATCCGGCCTGCGCGCATCTCCTCCCGAAGCGAGCTTTCTGACACGTGCAGACCTTCGGCGACGATGGCTGCGTCGATCTGAAAGGCGTCGTCCTCGAGATGAACGGGTGTCACGATTGCTTCTCCTGCTTGCCGCTCCGATCACGCCGGGGTGGGGATGCGCCTGGGACGTGCGGGATAGGCGCACTCCGCGAGCGTCGTGCCGTCGAGCTCGCGCATGAAGGCTTCGCGGGCGGACGCAAGTTTCGACTTCAACCGGCAGCGCGGCGTGAGCACGCACCCACCACCATCGTCGCGAAAGCACTCGACCAGCGCGTGGGGCCCTTCCAGCGCACGCACGACCTCGCCCAGCGTGATCGCCTCGGCGGGCCGGGCGAGGGTGAAGCCGCCGCCCGCGCCGCGCTGGGTCGCAATGAAGCCGGAGCCTGCGAGGTCACGCACCACCTTGGCGAGGTGATTGCGGGAGATGCCGAACTCGGCGGCGATCTCGTTGGTCGCGAATGATCGCGTCGGCTCGCCCGCGAGCCGCATCAGCGCGCGCAGCGCAAAATCCGTGAACGATGTCAGGCGCATGGGATCCTCGGGGCAAGATTCGCTTGCAAATCCTGTATAGCGATATAAATAGGTATTTGAAATGCATATTTAAGGAGAGCAGCTCGTGAGCGGAGCGGAACGGCGCGAGAAGATCACGGCGGAGATCGCGGAGCGCACCGGGATCACGGAAGCCATGATCGAGCGTCTGGTGCGCGCCTTCTATGACCGGGTGCGCGAGGACGCGGTGCTGGCGCCGGTCTTCGACGCCCACATCAGCGATTGGGAACCGCATCTGCAGCAGATGTGCGCCTTCTGGTCCTCGGTCGCGCTGATGTCGGGCCGCTATCACGGAACGCCGATGGTCAAGCACATGCCGTTGCCGGTCGATGCTGCGCATTTCGACCGATGGCTCGCCTTGTTCGAGGCGACCGCTCGCGACATCTGTCCGCCTGAAGCCGAGGCGCATTTCGTCGAACGGGCGCGGCGGATCGCTTCAAGCCTCGAAATGGGCATCGCCACCGGGGCAGGCGTCATGTTGGGACGCGGCGAACGATTTCGACGATCTCAGGCAGGAGAACACCCATGATCAATCGGACACATCATGTGACGAGCGAGGCCGCGGCCAATCCTTATTCGGGCAGCAGCCTGGTGCCGATGCTCATCGTCGGCCTGGTGCTGACGTTGGTCGGCATGATCGGTGCGGTGGTGCTGAGCTAAGCCGGCTCTCGTCCATTGGCGGACGCGCCCAGCGCGACCTTGCGATCGTGGATGAGATTTTCGAGGCGGTGGGCGGCGACATTCAGCGTAGCCGCGTCCAGCGCGTTCTCGTCCTCGCCGGCTCTGGCCCGTTGCGCACGCAGCACCTCGTCGATCTGGTTCTCGATCGTCAGCAGGTCTGATTCCTTCTTGGCGTGCCGTATCTGTTGCGCGAGCGCATAGAGCGCATCGAGCGCCGGCTCGCGCGGCTTGTATTCTCCGGACTTCAGGAACTGCCAGAGCGCGGCGGCGATCGAAGCGAGAGCGCCCAGCGCCATCGGCGCCAGGAAGATCACATTGCCCCATTTGTCGAGGAAGGAGAGCTGGCTGCCGTTGTAATATTCGGCGGCGCCGGCATGAACCGGAAGCAGGGCGCCGGGATCGGTATCGGGCGCCTTGAATTGCGCGACGATCGGCCACTCCGCCAGAATGTCCCTGCGTGCGCTGGTGATCGCCTGCGTGAAGTTCGCAATCGTGTCGTTGTCGAGGCCGGCCTTGCCGACGATGTAGAACGCCACGCGCAAGGTCGTGACATCGTCCTCGGGGACGGGCGGCGATCCGCGCAACGTGCCCTTGGGAATGTCGAAGCTTTCATAGGCGCGCTGCTTCTCCGCGATCGCGCCCGCGTTCTCGATCGGAATGAGGACCGGTGCGGTCTTCGCATTCTGTGGGAACAGCCCGCGCACCATCGCCAGATACTTTTCGCTGAGAGGGACGACGAACAGCACCGCACGCACCTCCTTGGTTTCCAATGCGCGGCGGACGTCGTCGAGCGCCAAATTCTTGAAGGTGACGTTGGCGCGGCCGAGGTCATACGCCTTGGTCAACACGTCGACCATCTTCTGATTGGTTTCGCCCGCGACAACGCCGACGGTGGCGCGCTTCAGGCCGGCGACATCCGTGATTGATGAGCCCGGAGGTGCCACCAGCAAGGCCGCGGCCTCGGTAAGGACGACGATGGCCTGTGCCTGCGAGAGGGCGCCGACATCGCCGCGGACGACAGCGAGATCGGTCTTGCCGGACGAAAACGCGGCGGCGGACTCGGCCGGTCCCTTGGTCTCGACGACCTTGAGCCGCACCGGCGCCTTGTTGACGACGAGCCGGCTCGCCAGCGCCGAGACGATCTTGGGCGCATCGCCATCCAGCGATCCGACCGCGATCGTCAGGGTGACCGGCCGGACATACCAGCGATAGGCGAACAGGCTGGCGGCACTGACCACAATCACGAGCACCACGACCACGGCAATGCGGAGCCAGGCCGGAAGCCTGGCGCCGTTGATGCCCATCTTCGACAGATCGTCCACTGCTTTCCCCGTCCCAACGCAGACCGTGCCGACCACCATGGTTGGCCGCCGGACGTCGTCTGCGTTGATTTGGGTCAACAGTGCGGCCCCGGCTTGGCCGGGGCCGGACGCCGTCGTTACGCGGTGACCGCGCTGCCGCTGCGGCGCAGTCCCACATATTGCAGCTCGGCGAACACGCCGGTGGCGATCGCCTGCGCCACGACCATGAGCTGGCCGGGCAGGTTCGGCGACACCGCGCCGGAGAACAGCAGCGCGATGCTTCCGAGCGTCCATGCGGCGTTGCCGACGATGACCAGCATCACCAGCGCCTTCGGCACCGCGCTGCGCGAGGCCAGCCAGCCGACCAGCGCGGTGTAGGCGATCAGGAACAGGCCTGTCTCGCGGAGCAGCGCTTCGGGCAGGTGGAACATGGACGCAAACGCGCCGGCGCCGAAGGTGAAGCCGAGTGCCGCGACACCGCTGAAGACGGCATCGGCAAGCAGGGCGCGGCGCAGGAATGTTGAGGCGTGGATCATCGTCATTCTCCTTGGTTGGACGAGGGGGTTTTAGGAAAGGGTGCGCCACCAGGCGCGGAAGAGCCGCGCGAGGCGGAACGGGCAGAGGCTCCTGGCGACGCCATGCTCGAAGGTCACGACCTGCGCGACGACATAGTGGCCGGTCGACTGCACCAGCAGCTCCGGCATGTTGAGGCTGCGCGCGAGCAGTCTGGTGCCGAGCTTGAGGCCCCAGGGCAGGACGTGGTCTGCGACGGTCCGGTAGAGCAGCAGCGCGATCATAGTCATCTCCTTGTGATCCAAAGATGCGCTAGGCCGGTCGTGCTTTCGATTACCTCGGACGTAATGGAAGGGCGGAAATCCGCATGCTAGGTTTTTGACCATGAACGCACATGCATCCACGGCCCAGGCCGAGCGAGCCCAGCCCGTCCATATCGGCGACCACCTGCGCGAATGGCGTCAGCGCCGCCGCATGAGCCAGCTCGATCTCGCAGGCGAGGCCGAAATCTCGGCGCGGCACCTCAGCTTCGTCGAGACCGGCCGCGCGGCGCCGTCGCGCGAGATGGTGCTGCGCCTCGCGGAGCGGCTCGATGTCCCCTTGCGCGAACGCAATTTGCTGCTGGTCTCGGCCGGTTATGCGCCGGCGTTTCCGCAGCGCGCCCTGGAGGATCCGGCCTTGAAATCAGCCCGCCAGGCCATCGATCTCGTTCTGAAGGCACACGAGCCCAATCCGGCGCTGGCCTATGACCGGCACTGGAATCTGGTGTCGGCCAACCGCATGGTGGCGCCACTGCTCGCCGGGATTCCGGAGCGGCTGTTGAGCCCGCCGCTCAACGTGCTGCGGCTCGCCTTTCATCCGGAGGCATTGGCGCCGCGCACCGTCAACCTCGCCGAATGGTGCGGCCATCTGCTCGAGCGGCTGCACCGGCAGTGCGAAGCCACCGCCGATTCCGAGCTGATCAAGCTCTACAACGACCTCAAGAGCCACCCGATCCCGGCGCGCTCGGCGCCGCTGTCGAGTGACAATGTCGCGATCCCCTTCAAGCTGCGCCATGACGGCGAGGTCCTGAGCTTCTTCTCAACCACCATGGTGTTCGGAACGCCTGTCGACATCACCCTGTCGGAGCTGGCGCTCGAGACGTTCTTTCCGGCGGACGAGCGCACGGCGGAGTGGCTGAAGCGGGTGGCTGCCGGCCTGGGTTAGCGGATTTGGGTCGGCCCTTGCCTCGCGGCCGGTTCGGCTTATGTTCGGGCATAGAACAGCCCGAAGGAGGCGACCATGAGCACGCTCAAACCGCTGAAGATCGACGTCGTCTCCGACGTGGTGTGCCCCTGGTGCTATATCGGCAAGCACCGGATCGAGAGCGCGCTGGCGCTCGTTCCGGATGTCCCGGTCGAGCTGCATTTCCGCCCGTTCTTCCTCAATCCCTGGGTACCCCGCGAGGGCATCAGCCGCGAGGATTATCTCACCCCGAAGTTCGGCTCGGTCGAGGCCTATAAGGGCATCGCCGGCCGCGTCGTCGCGGCCGCGGGCGAAGAGGGGCTGACCTACCGGCCCGAGCTCGTGAAGCGCCAGCCCAACACGATCGACTGCCATCGCCTGATCCACTGGGCCGAGGCGATCGGCAAGGCGCCCGAGATGAAGCAGCGGCTGATGGAGCTGTATTTCCGCGACGGCGGCGATCTCACAGATGTGAACGTACTGGTGCAGGCGGCCGCCGATGTCGGGCTCGACGCCGACGATGTGCGCCGCCGGCTCGCCACCGACGAGGACGTTGCCCGCATCTCCGCCGATGCGCAGGAGGCAGCCGAGAAGGGCATCTCAGGCGTGCCGACCTATGTGTTCGCGCAAAAATACGCCGTCTCCGGCGCGCAGGATCCGAACCTGCTCGCGCGCGCCATCCGCCAGGTCTCTCAGGAGATCAACGCGCAGGCGGCGGAGTAGACGCCGCTATTTTCGGATGAGGTGAACCGCGCGGCGCGCCAGATCAAGCGCGCCGGCATGCGCGGCCAGCGCCGCGTGTATGATCGCCACCACCGGATCGTTCCTGCGCAGCGGCAGCAGCACGTCGCCGATGGCGAGGCGGCCGCGCCAGATCGGGTTGATCATGGGATGGTCGGCGCTCGCGGTGGAATCGGCGCTGGTGATCGTCGCGTCAGCGCAGAGATGCCGGGTCAGTTCGACCGTGAGCTGCACGCCCGGCGAAAACCTTGCGAAATTCTCGTCGATGCCGAGCTTGAAGAAGAAGGCGCGGTGCTGGTGACGCAGCACGATTCCGGCGGCGACCGATGTCGCGCCGGTGCGGAGCGTGATGATCTCGCACTGGCTGGTCTCCGCCAGCGCGCGGACGGCGCGGCGAATGAACGCGGCATCGCCGTCGTGCTGGACCAGCGCGGTGCCGCGCTTGCCCTTCCAGCCACTGGCTTCGAGCTGCAGGAAGGTCTCGAGGGCCGCGCCGACCTCGTCGGGCGTGCGCGCGACGTCGAATGACACCGGGCCATGCTCTTCCAGGCGATGACGCTGGCGCCGCAGCTCCTTGAGCTTCTTGGTGCCCATCGCCGAGCGCAGCAGCGTTTCGCTGTCCTCGGTCGCGTCGAGCGCGGCGCGGGAATAGGAGCTCAGCACGCGCGGCGCCACGCCATCGCGGGCCGATACGTCCGTGAGTGCCTGCATCGCCGCGCCGTCGAGCGCGATGTCGCGCAGGATCAGCGCGCGGGCGCCGGCCGCGCGGGCCTGTTCGAGCAACTGGCCTGCGGCCTCGTGCGCGGCATTGCGATCGAGCGGCGGGCTGCACAGCGTGCCGTAGGGATGCGCGCTGACCAGCGCGGGCAGGGGAATCCTGTAGGCCCGCCAAAGCGAGACGACCGGCATCAAGCCGATCAGCCGCGACGACGCGTCGAGCGCGCGCAGCGCGGAGGCCCCGGTGCGGCCGCGAGCGGTGGCGCTGACCGCGCGCTCCCAGCCCGGCAGGTAATAGCCATTGGGCTCGATCGCACGCGCGGCGAGCGACTGCCATTGATCTTCATCGACGGAGGTGAGCGGGATCAGCGGGCTAGAATTGCGGACGCGCGGCGTCGCTGCATCCCTTGCCGATGCAGGATTGATCGCAGATCGATGCGCGATATCGACCACGTTCCTGTTTTCCCCGTTCCCGTCGGCCGGCATGTGGAGCACGACCGCGTCACGAGGTCATCAATAGCGCAAAGGTTGGAAAACTCCGTTGGCGGACCGCGTCAATTCGAACGGTAGTGTTAACGTCCCGTTGAGCATAGCGCCCGCGAAGGGGCCGGATGTGCGTCAGGTCGCCAGCACGAATGCCAGCATCGAACGCCCCGTAACCTCGTAAACATGGCCGAAAGCGAACGTGCCGAGCGGTCCATCCGGTTGATTGGTGTCGAGCAGGCCCTGCCAGTCGTGGCCGTCAGCGACGGCCGGCAGCGTGAACTGCACGACATCGTGATGGGCATTGTAGATCAGCAGCAGCGTTGCATCCGATCCGCGCCGCTTGATCCCGGTCTCCTGGGCGCGGCCGTCCAGCAGCATGCCGAAACACCTCGCATGGCCATCCTGCCATTGCTCGACGGTCATCTCCTCGCCGGCGGGCGACAGCCATGTCACGTCCTTGACGTCCAGCTCCTCGTTATGCGTGCCAATCAGAAAGCGGCTGCGATAGAGGATCGGAAACGCCTTGCGCATCGCGATCAGCTTGCGCACGAATTCGCGCAAGCTGTGACCGCTCGCGTTGATCCCCATCCAGTCGAGCCATGTGATCTCGTTGTCCTGCGCATAGGCGTTGTTGTTGCCGGACTGGGTGTGGCCGAACTCGTCGCCCGCGAGCAGCATCGGCGTTCCGTGCGAGAGGAGCGTGGTCGCCAGCAAATTGCGCTTCTGACGCTCGCGCAAGGCCGTGACATCGCCATCATCCGTCGACCCCTCGACGCCGCAATTCCAGGACCGGTTGTGATCGTGCCCGTCGCGATTGTCCTCGCCATTGGCCTCGTTGTGCTTGTCGTTGTACGAGACGAGGTCGTTGAGGTTGAAGCCGTCATGCGCGGTGACGAAATTGACGCTCGCCCACGGCCTGCGGCCGCGCTTGTTGAAGAGATCGCCGGAGCCCGAGACACGCTTGGCGAAATCGGCGAGCGATCCGTCGTCGCCCTTCCAGAACGAGCGGACGCTGTCCCTGAACTTGTCGTTCCACTCGGCCCATCCCGGCGGGAATTGGCCGACCTGATAGCCGCCCGGGCCGATGTCCCAGGGCTCCGCGATCAGTTTTGCGCTCGACAGCACCGGGTCCTGCCGACAGGTGTCGAGGAAGCCGCCGCCTTCGTCGAAGCCGTAGGGCTCGCGCGCCAGGATCGTGGCGAGGTCGAAGCGGAAGCCGTCGACGCGCATCTCGGTCGCCCAGTAGCGCAAGGAATCCGCGACCAGTTGCAGCACGCGCTGATGCGAGAGGTTGACCGTGTTTCCGGTGCCGGTGTCGTTGATGTAGTAGCGCTTCTGGTCCGGCAGCAGGCGGTAATAGCTGACATTGTCGATGCCCTTGAACGAGAGCGTCGGACCAAGCTCGTTGCCCTCGGCGGTGTGGTTGTAGACGACGTCGAGGATGACTTCGATGCCATGAGCATGAAACTGGTTGATCATGGCCTTGAACTCGCTCGCGTCCGGCGTCTTCAAATAGCGCGGCTCGGGTGCGAAGAAGGCGATCGAGTTGTAGCCCCAATAGTTGCGCAGGCCCTTCTCGACCAGATAGCTGTCGTCGACGAAGGCATGGACCGGCAACAGCTCAGCGCTGGTGATGCCGAGCGCGCGCAGATAGGCGGGAATGTCCGACTGCGCGAGACCTAAGAAGGTGCCGCGGTCGGCTTCCGGCACCAGCGGATGGCGCTGGGTAAATCCCTTCACATGCATCTCGTAGACGACCGTTCGCTCCCACGGCACGTCCGGCTTGCGCGCCGCGCCCCAGGTGAAGGCGGGATCGATCACCCGGCATTTCTGCATCAGCGGCGCGCTGTCGCGCTCGTCGTAGGAGAGGTCCTTGTCGGGATGGTCGAGCTGATAGCCGAACAGCTCACCGCCCCAGCGCAATTGGCCGACCAGTTGCCTCGCATAGGGGTCGAGCACGAGCTTGTTCGGATTGAAGCGATGTCCGGCGTCCGGCTCGTAGGGGCCGTGGACGCGGTAGCCATAGACGGTGCCGGGACGCGCCGAAGGCAAATAGCCGTGCCAGACCTCGTCGGTGTATTCGGGCAGCTCGATCCGCTCGAGCTCGGTCTCGCCTGTACTGTCGAACAGGCACAGCTCGACCTTGGTGGCGTGCGCCGAGAACAGCGCGAAATTCACGCCGAGCCCGTCCCAGGTGGCGCCCAGCGGAAACGGCTTGCCCTCCAGAATCCGCGAGCGCCGCAGGTTCGAGGCGGCATGCAGCAATGCGTCGTTCGACGCTGTGGCTTGATCCATCGATGCCCCCAAAAGAACAGCCCCGCTCAGGGGGCTTGTTCGGTCGTTGTGAATTCGCTGTCGGCTTGCTCGGCCGCGGCTACCGCCGCAATCGCTGCCGCAGGGATGTCAGCCGGCGCCTTCTGCGGAAGATTGCGCGCGCGCTGCGCGGCGACTTCCTTGGCGATGGCGGAAATCGAGTTGCCGATCCGGTCGGCGATCTCGGTGAGTTGCGCATCCGACAGGCGGAGGCGCTTCCTGACGAGGCGGACCTGCGTGCGGTCGGACAGGTCCAGTCTGTTGCGGATCGGTTGCGGTCTTGCGCGGCGCATGGCGTGCGGCTCCTGTGTCTTCCTAACCGCCGCTCCGAGCGGTTGTTCCCGCGACGGCGGGTGCATCGCGCAAAACAAAGGGCCGGGCGACACGTGTCACCCGGCCCTTTGCGTAAATTAGATCGCGCGTAGATCAGATCGGCTTACCAGCGGTCGGGGCCGACGCCGACGCCCACGCTGACGCCGGGCGCGCGAATGCCGACGCGCGGGCCGTCATCCCAATCGCGATGATAGTGACGGCGCTCGTAATAGCGATCGCGCGGCATGTAATTGTAGGAGTCGCGGACGATCACGCGCGCGCCGCCACGGCTGCGATAGCAATTGCCCGCGTCGTCGCAGACGAGCCGAACTTCCTGAACGAGGTCAGGGCTGGTGTATTCGCTCGTGGTGTAGACGTCGGCGGCCTTGGCGCCGCTCGCGGCCGCCAGCGCACCAACACCCGCCAACAGTGCAATCGTGAATGTCCTCATCATCTCCTCCTCCATACTGCCCTTGGCGGTAACAAGAAGAGGAGGGAGTATTGGTTCCGGCTGAGATGCAGGTTTTTCCCGGAACTGCGGCCTGATCGCGGAACACTGTTCCCTAGATCGGCTCATATATCTCGGAGCTGCAATTGTCTTCGACGTCGCCCCTGCGGCGGTCGACGATCTTTCCGCCGTTGATCGTGACGATGTAGGTCTGCAGGCCGAGTGCGGTGCCGGTCGCCGACGTCAGTTGCGCGCGGACGCAGGCCGTCCAGCCGGTGCCGCGCGCCTCGTGATGGGGAGGGGCAACCTGGACGTCACGCGGATTGGACGTCGCGAGGAAGACCACATCCAGCTGCTCGCGGACGACGGTCCTGACATCGGGCGGCGCTTCGGGCGACGGCTGCTCGGCCTCCTTGAGGCGCATGAATTCGGGGACGGGCGCGCGGCTGTCGGCAAATCCGCACGCGCCGAGCGCGAGCG
>JAEWBW010000386.1 GCA_023390955.1 Pseudomonadota bacterium | reverse complement strand
GAACCAGACGGTACCCTTGACGTTCAAATTGAGGACGCGGTCGAGATCCTCCTCGGTGTAGTCGAGGATGGTCTTGCGGATGTTCAGGCCCGGCGTCGTCACCGCGATGTCGAGCCGCGGAAACTTTTGCATCACGGTCTTCGCCAGCGCGGCGACATCAGCGGCGCTCGCGGCGTCACATCCAGCCGACTCCGCCCAGCCGCCCTTCTCGCGGATCCCGGCGGCGGTCGCCTCCGCTGCGTCCGCCGCGCGATCGGCGCAGACCACGCGGGCGCCGAGCGCGGCCAGAGCTTCAGCGGAAGACTTGCCGATGCCGGAGGCGGCGCCGAGCACCACGGCCGTCTTGCCGGTGAGATCGAAGAGCTTGCGATAGTCCGTCACGAAGGGATTCTCCTGTTGCTGCTATCCCTTGTAGCCCATCAGGAGACGGGGCAGCCACAGCGAGAATGCGGGGACGTAGGTCACGAACATCAGAGCTGCGATCAGCGCGGCGTAGAACGGCAGGATGGTGCGCATCACTGCGCCCACCGAGATGCCGCCGATAGCGCAGCCGACAAACTGAGTCGTTCCGACCGGCGGCGTGTTCAAGCCGAGGGCGCAGTTGATCAGCATCAGCATGCCGAACTGTACCGGGTCCATGCCGGCCTTCATCGCGATCGGCAGAAAGATCGGGGTGCAGATCAGGATAGTCGCGGCCATATCCATAAACGTGCCGAGCACGAACAGGATGATGTTGATGAGCAGGAAGATGACCCAGGGTTGCGAGGACACCTTGCTCATCAAGTCGCCGGCGAAGTCGGCCACCTCATAGAGCCCCATCAGATACTGGAACATGGTGGAGACGCCGATCAGCAGCAACACCACGCCCGTCGTCTTCACCGCCTTCGCCGCCGCCCGCAGGAAGTTCGGTAAAGTCATGGTACGGTAGATGAAGAAGGTCAGCACGATCGTGTAGGTGACCGCGACAGCGGCGGATTCGGTCGCCGTGAAGACGCCGGACAGGATGCCTGCCAGGATGATGCCGACGATCAGCAGACCCGGCAACGCTGCGGCGAACGAGCGGAACACCTCGGCCCAACCCGGGAACTTGCCGGCGGGATAGCCGCGTTTCACCGCGACCGCATAGGCTGCGGCCAGCATGCAAACCATCAGCACGAGCGCCGGCAACAGGCCGGCCGCGATCAGCGCGCCGATCGAGACCTTGCCGCCGGCAGCGAGCGCATAGATGATCATATTGTGGCTGGTGGGCATCAGGGCACCGACCAGCGAGGCGTGAGTGGTGACGTTGACGGCGTAGTCGGTGTCGAACCCTTCCTTCTTCATCATCGGGATCATCACCGCGCCCATCGCCGACACGTCGGCCACGGGCGAGCCGGAAACGCCGCCGAACAGCGTGCAGGCAACGACGTTCGACATGCCGAGCCCGCCCCGGATGTGACCGACGAGGTTCTTTGCGAGCTGCACGATCTTGTCGGCAACGCCGCCATGCAGCATCAGCTCACCGCTGAAGACGAAGAACGGGATGGCCAGGAACGAGAAGATGTTCATCCCCGACATCATCTGCTGGAAGATGACAGCGACCGGCAGGCCTTCGTAAAGGATGGTGCAGATCGCCGAGAGGCCGATCGCGAACGCAACGGGCACACCGAGGATCAGGAAGCCGAAGAAGGTGGCGCCGAGGATGATCAGTTCCATGAGGGGACGACCTCTTCGCCGCGCAAGAGAGCAATGATGTGTTCGATCGAGAAGGAAACGATCATGACGCCGGAAGCGATCAGCGGCACGTAGCGGATCACCTCGGGCAAGCCGAGATTGGGGATATGCACGGTGCCGACCGACGCGCCGAGGATCCAGCCGTTGTAGGCCATCGCAACACCGAAAATCGCCACCAGAACGTGGATCACGAGTTCGATCTTCTCGCGCACAAGATCCGGAAGCATGACCAGCAGGCTGTCCATACCGATGTGTCCGGCATCGCGCACGCCGACAGCGGCGCCGATCAGCGTGACATAGAGGATGAGAACGAGCGCGAGGTTCTCGGTCCAGGTCGGGCTGGAATTGAGCACGTACCGTCCGAACACCTGGTAGAACACGATGGTAACGATGACGAGCAGGCCGGTCACCGACAGGTACATGCCGAAGCGAGCGACGGGCGCATTGATCCGCGACAGCAAACCGGTCGACGGGCGTCCGGCGACGTCCTGCTCGTGGTCTGCGACATGTGGGTCCGTCATCGGCGTCTCCCCGCGAGAGGCCGGCGCCGCCTCGCGGCGGCGCCAAACCCAACGCTTATGGCCTTACTTCGTGTCCTGGATGCGCTTGACGAGGCCCTTCAGCTTCTCGTCACCGGCGAACTTGTCGTAGACCGGCTTCATTGCATCCACGAACTCCTTCTTATTGGCGATCGTGATGACCTGAACGCCGGCAGCTTCGACGGTCTTGCGGGAGGCCTGCTCACGCTCGTCCCAGAGCTTGCGCATGACAGGCACCGACGCCTTGGCCGTCTTCCGGACCAGCGCCTGGTCTTCCTTGCTCAAGGTGTCCCAGACCTTCTTGGACATGACGAGGACTTCGGGCGCCAGCGAGTGCTCGGTCACGTTGTAGAACTTGGCGGCCTCGAAGTGGCGCGAGGACTCATACGAGGGCCAGTTGTTCTCGGCAGCGTCGACCAGGCCGGTCTTGAGCGCGGTGTAGACCTCGCCATAGGGCATCGGCGTCGGGTTGGCGCCGAGGCTCTGGATCATGCCGACCCACAGATCGGATTGCTGAACCCGGATCTTGAGGCCCTTGAGATCGGCGAGCGACTTGACCGGCGCCTTGACGGTGTAGATGGAGCGAGCACCGCTGTCATAATAGGCAAGACCGATCAGGCCCGCCGGCTCCATCGACGCCAGGATCTCATCGCCGATCGGACCGTCGAGGACGGTGCGCATGTGCTGCGTGTCCCGGAACACGAAGGGCAGGCAGAGCGCGATGGTCTCGGGCACGAAGTTGTTGAGCGGAGATGCGTTGATCCGCATCATGTCGAGCGCGCCGATCTTCAGCTGCTCGATGGTGTCCTTCTCGGAACCCAGGGCACCGTTGGGGAACACCTTCACGCCGAGCTTGCCGCCGCTCGCCGTTGCGAGCTCCTTGCCCATGAACTTGACGGCTTCGACGGTCGGATAGTCGGCAGGGTGGATGTCGGCGGAGCGGAAATCGCGGGCAGTCGCCAAAGGCGCTGTGACCGCCAGCGCAAGGGCTGCGACGAGACCGGTAAGTGCTTTCATCTGGGCTTTCCTCCTGAGTTGATTATGTCGTTGTTGCGCAAATGCTGCGGGCCGCCTTGGGTCGCCCCTCCTGAGGTGCGAAGTCAAGCGTTACAAACGCACCACCTTGGTAGGATTGTGCGATGGAGTCGAGTGGATTTCGGCTGGTTCATATTCGTCATATTCATGGATGCTCCTCTCGTTTCATGCTCGACCGCTATTGATTGCGGCTTGCAAGGTTCGGACGAGACGGTCCCCCATCCCTGTGCGAACGCGCTGCGCCAGCGCGATGTCGCCCATGTCGTCCGTAGGGCCGGCGGCATTCTCTGTCCAAGCCAAATCCGGCATCGATCAATGCAGGAGTTGCATCGATGGATTGGCCACAACTCGACCGAAAACGGGACCTTGCGGGCCGATCCGGCAGCGCGGGCGCGTCCCTTGACGCCACGATTGGAGGCCCCTCAAAATGTCCGAAACACCAGACCGTATCAAAGGAATGCCCATGCCGCGGAAGCTGATCGACATCTCCGTGCCGTTGCAGAACGACGTACCGGCCGATCCGCCGGGCAACCATCCGACCATCCAGTATATCGACCATCAGCAGGGACTGCCGCGCATGTTGCAGTTCTTCGATGGGCTGAAGGCCGAGGACCTGCCGGACGGCCAGGGTTGGGCAGTCGAGCAGGTCTCGCTGTCGACCCACAACGGCACGCATCTGGATGCCCCCTGGCATTTCCATCCCACGATGAATCGCGGCGAGCGGTCATGGACCATCGATGAGGTGCCGCTGGAGTGGTGTCTGCAGCCCGGCGTGAAGCTGGACTTCCGGCATCTGCCGGACGGCTATGTGGCGACACCCGATGACGTGGAGAAGGAGCTCAAGCGGATCGGCCACACGTTGTCGCCACTGGAGATCGTCGTGGTCAACACCAGCGCCGGCGCAAAGTTCGGTCGCGCCGACTATGTCAGCTCAGGCTGCGGCATGGGCTACGAGGCGACCATGTACCTGCTTGAGCGCGGCGTGCGCCTGACCGGCACCGACGGCTGGAGCTGGGATGCCCCCTTCGTCCACACCGCGAAGCGATATGCGGAGACGAAGGACGCCAAACTGATCTGGGAGGGCCACAAGGCCGGTCGCCACATCGGCTATTGTCATCTCGAGAAGCTGCACAATCTCGAGCAGCTTCCCTCGACCGGCTTCACGGTGTCATGCTTCCCGGTGAAGATCGAGCGCGCCTCGGCGGGCTGGACACGCGCGGTCGCAATCATCGACGGCTGAGGTCGAACCGCTAGCCGTCCTCGAGCCCGCTTTCTGCCAGTTCGCGCAGTGCATCGACGTCGAGCACGACGATGGCGCCGTGCTCGAGGCGGACCCAATTGCGGCCGGCCCAGGCGCGGAGCTGTTTGTTGATGCTCTCGCGCGTCATGCCGACCATTTCGCTGATCTCCTGCTGGGTGATCGCGAGGGTGCCGCTGCCTGAATCCAGTTTGCGCTCCTCCGTCAACCCGAGCAAAGCGCTGGCGAGCCGGCCCGGCAGGTTCTGCAGGATCACCTGCTCGACCTGCTGGCTGGTCCAGCGCAGCCGCGCGCACAACAATTCGATGAATTTCATCGCCAGTGTCGGCTGGCTCTTCACGAAGGGCAGAAAGTCTCGCCGATCGATGATGTAGAGCTCGCAATTGGTGTTGGCGGTTGCATCCGCCGACCGCGGCGCACCATCGAGCACCGCAATCTCGCCAAAAATTTCTCCGGGCCCGATCAGATTAAGAATGGCATTCCGGCCATCGGGGGACGAAGAGGAGATTTTCACCGTCCCGGCGATGACCGCGAACAGGTTGTTGCCGGGATCGCCCTTGGCGGCGATCGTCGCCCCGCGCTTCACGGTCGTGTGCTTTGCATAGCGGCAAAGCTGATCCAGCGCCTCCGGCTCCAGATCCGCGAAGATCGGGTGCTTGCGCAGGACCGATAGTTTGCTACCCGGCTGCTGCCGGGGGTCGCCGGTCTTGTCCTGAGGCACGCCGCGGGGCTCCTAAGGCTTGCGAGGCACTGGTATATTCCTGCGTAGTCAACGTTGCAGGTCTTTTCAACCAGAAAGCATGTGTGCAATTTTACGCAAACGCAGCGAAGGCGCCGCGTCTTGCGTCAAGAGACCGCATCCGCAGGATGCCCGATGCAAAAGGCGCCATGCAGAGTTGCGGACACCGCGCGGCACATGCATCGGAGACCGGAAGCCGGCAATCGAAGCCGGTCGGGCTCGCCTGTCCCGCCAGGGATCGTCTCTTGTAGGATCGCCGCGTGAACGCAGCGTCAATCGGGCTTGAGCCGATTACGGCTGGTCTGTCGATCCGCCCAGGCCAGGGCCACCCCGAATCCAACAAATATGGCGACAACGACAATGGTCATCAGCAATGCGTCAATCGGCACGGCGCTCTCCCCTGTTTTGGGAAGTATCGGGGCGCGCATCCGACGGCGTCATTGATCGGCATCAAAAATCAGAGAGGACCCACGAAGATGGCGCTCAGGCCGCGGCGAGCGCCTCGGCGCGCGCGGTGTCGCGCAGGCAGACGCCGCCGGGGATGATATCGATCACGCCAACGCGCTCGAGCCTGGTCAACGTGCGGCTGACGGTTTCAATGGTGAGGCCGAGATAGTCGGCAATATCCTGCCGGCTCATCGGGAGCAGTACGGTGTTCGACAGCCCCCCGAGCAGCGCCAGTCGCTCGCGCCAGCCGAGGAGAAAGGTCGCGAGCTTCTCTTCCGCGGAGCGACGCCCGAGCAGCACCATATGATCGCGTGCCTGGGTCAACTCGCGCAAGGTCAGCTCGTTGATCCGTCGCAGCAGATGCGGCCTTTCCTCGATGAAGCGGCCGAACGGCGCCTTGGCGAATTGGCAGACGGTCACCGCTCCGATCGCGTCGGCAGAAAAATTATGCCGGCCTGAAACATTCATCCCCAGGAAATCGCCGGGCAACGCAAAGCCGACGATCTGCCGACGCCCGTCCGGCAACAGCTTGTACAGCCGCATGACGCCGGCCAGAACGTTGCAGAAATAGGTCGATATC
>JAEWBW010000303.1 GCA_023390955.1 Pseudomonadota bacterium | reverse complement strand
ATGTTCAGCTAAGGCAAACGAACAGAGCGACGAACGAAAAGCGGCGGGACTTTCGTCCCGCCGCTCATCGCTTCATGTGTTGTCGTTACTTCGGGCCGTCAGACGGCGTCTGGGTGTCCGGCGCGGGCTTCGCGGCCGGCGTATCCGGAGCCGGGGCGGGCTTCGCCGGCGCAGCACCCGTGGTCACGCCCGGACCCGTGTTGGTGCGCGGCGTTACGTCACGCATGCCAGGAGGCGCGGCCGGATTGGCCGGCGTCGTCTGCGCGGTCTTCGCCGGCGAGTCGGTCGAAGCCTGGTTCACGCTGGTGTTGTTCAAGCCGTAGAACACGGCGCCGAGGACCAGCGCGATCGCAACCGCGAACATCGCGACCTTGCCGCTCGACGCGGGGCCTTCGCCGAGCTCGGGATCGGCCTGCAACTGGGCGTCCCGGCGCGCCGCGCGAACATACTCATCGTCGGCGAGATTCGGGCGATAGGGATCGTTGGGGAAACGGTCGTCAGCCATCGTTAGGATCTCCTGAAGTTGATGCGCCCTGACAACCCATAGGTGCGGCCTTCAGTTCCGGCCCTCTCATGCTTTCGTCGCATGTTGCCGTGCGCGCAGGAATCGGGAACCTGTGCAGGGTGGAACTACTGACGTAAGTTCCACCGCTGAATCGGGAACCAAAGCGATGTGGAGCCTGCCACCATCAGATAGCGTGCTGCACGTTCTGTCGTTCATTGCGCTTGCGGCGCAGGGGATGACGGCGGCGCTTGCTGCGGGCCGCCGCAGCATGGACTGGCTCGGCGTCTGCTTTCTCGGCTGCATCACCGCGCTCGGCGGCGGCACGTTGCGCGATCTCTTCCTCGGGCACTATCCGCTGGTGTGGGTCGCCAACCCGATCTATCTCGCGCTGCCGGGCGCCTCTGCGCTGCTGACCATCGTGTTCGCGCGGCTGGTGCATCGGCTGAGCCTCGCCTTCATCGTGCTCGATGCCATCGGTCTCGTCGTCTTCACGATGGCCGGTTGCGACGTTGCCTGGCAGATGGATGCGTCGCTGCCGATCGTGATCGTCTCCGGCATGGTGACGGGCTGCGCCGGCGGCGTGCTGCGCGACGTGCTCTGCAACGACGTGCCGCTCTTGTTTCGCTCAGAGCTCTACGCCACCGTCTCGGTGGTGACCGGCCTGTTCTACGCCACCGCGTTCGGGCTCAACTTGAATGCGGAGCTGTGGACCATCTTGACGTTCGCGCTCGGCATCAGCCTCCGCCTGCTCGCGGTGCGCTACAAATGGGAGATGCCGAAATTCGTCTTCACGGGAGACGAGGGGCGGGGGCCGTCCGGCTAGCGCCGCGCCTTCTTCACGTCGCCAGCGCTCACCAGCGGCGCGGAATTGCCCCAGGAATTGCGGATGTAGTTGGCGACGGCGGCGACCTGCTCGTCGGACAGGTCCTTTGCATAACCCGGCATCGAGCCGCTGTTTGGTGCGCGCGGCGTCGTCACGGTCTGCGCGCCGTCGAGGATGATGCGGATGGTCGAGGCGGGGTTGTCGGATTGCAGCACGGCATTGCCGGGCAGCGGCGGATAGATCCGCGGCGCGCTGGAGCCATCGGCCTCGTGGCAGGCGATGCAGGCATGCGCGTAGATCGCCTGGCCTGCCTTCATCTCGGCCTCCGAGGGCGGCGTGACCTTCGGCTCGGGCGGACCGGCCGGCAGGCTTTTCAGATACACCGCCATGGCGTGGACATCGGCATCGCTCATCTTCGAGGTCGAGCCGGCGACGACATCGGCCATCGGTCCGCTGGCGTTAGTCTTGGCGTTGCGGCCGCTCTGGAGATATTCGACGATGTCCTCGACCTTCCAGGATTTCAGCCCGCTGCGCGCGGCGCCGTCGAGCCTCGGCGCAAACCAGCCATCGACCTGGTTGCCGGACAAGGCGAGATCACGCTTGTCGGCGCCGAGGGAATTCTTGGGCGTGTGGCAGGCGCCGCAATGGCCAAGGCCGGTGACGAGATAGCCGCCCCTGTTCCACTCGGCGCTCCTGGTCTGGTCCGGCTCGAACAGGCCGGGCTGGAAGTAGAGATAGTTCCAGGCGCGCATCAGCACGCGGTAGTTCAGCGGCCAGCGCAACTCGGGCGGCTTGTTGCGATTTGCGACCGGCGCTTGCGTGGCGAGATAAGCCCGGATCGCGAGCGTGTCGTCCTTCGTCATTTTGGTGAAATAGGGGTAGGGGAACGCGGGATAGTAGTTCGAACCGTCCGGCGCCACGCCGAAGCGGAGCGCGCGGGTGAAATCCGCGTCCGACCAGCCGCCGATGCCGGTCTCGCGATCCGGCGTCAGGTTCGGCGCGAAAATGCCGCCAAAGGGGGTGTCGATGCGTTTGCCGCCCGCGAACGGCTTTGCGGGATCGGCAGTATGGCAACCCGCGCAGTCGCCGGCCTCCGTCAGCGCCTTGCCGCGAGCGATGGTTTCCGCGGACGGCTCGTTCGGCCCGGCGGCAGCTGCGGGCGCGGCTATAATCGCACTGCACAAGACCAGCCCGACCAGAATCGCCCGCATGCTCAGCCTTCCCCCGCGATCGCCGCGCACTATAGCGCGTCACGTCGTTTCGTGACGCCCCCGGTGCGGTGACACAAACTAAAATGGCCGGCGCATTTCCGGCCATGAAATTGCGATTTTTGCGGCAGGCCGCCTCTACGGCAGATTTGTGATGCGGCAGCTCAAATATCCGACATAGAGTGGCAGAGTCGAATGCCGCGCCCTAGCTAAAAACCACGAGCGGGCAACGGCTTGAGTGAATAGGGGCTAAAGAGGACAAAGATGGGCATCAACCAGGGTCCGATCAGTCTCGATCAAAAATACACGCAGGAAACCGGTCACGTCTTCACCACGGGCATCCAGGCCCTGGTGCGGCTGCCGATGGCGCAGATCCGGCGTGACCGCGCCGCGGGCCTGAAGACCGCAGGTTTCATTTCCGGCTACCGCGGCTCGCCGCTGGGCGGCTATGACCAGCAGCTCTTTGCCGCGCGCAAGCACCTCGAGCAGTACAACATCAAGTTCCAGCCCGGCGTGAACGAGGATTTGGCCGCGACCGCGGTGTGGGGCTCGCAGCAGCTCAACCTCTCGCCCGGCGCCCAGTATGACGGCGTGGTCGGCATCTGGTACGGCAAGGGCCCAGGCGTCGATCGCTGCGGAGACGTGTTCCGCCACGGCAATGCCGCCGGCTCCGCCAAGAATGGCGGCGTCTTGTGTTTGGCCGGTGACGACCACGGCGCAAAGTCTTCGACCGTCCCGCATCAATCGGACCACGCCTTCATCTCGGCGCTGATGCCGTATCTCTATCCCTCGAGCATCCACGAGATGATCGAGATGGGCCTGCTCGGCATTGCGATGTCGCGCTATTCGGGCTGCTGGGTCGGCATGAAGGTGATCACGGAGACGGTGGAGACCACCGCCGAGATCGACCTCTCCGATGAGATGAAGCCTTTCATCATTCCGACCGATTTCGAGATGCCGCCCGGCGGCCTCAACCTGCGCTGGCCCGACGACCGTTTCGAGCAGGATCGGCGCCTGCAGGACTACAAGGGCTTTGCCGCGATCGCATTCGCGCGCGCCAACAAGGTCAACCGCGTCACCATGGATTCGCCGAACGCGCGCTTCGGCATCATGGCCTCCGGCAAGAGCTATGAAGACGTGCGCCAGGCACTGCGCGAGCTCGGCATCACCGAGGAGGTCGCCGCCAAGATCGGCCTTCGCCTCTACAAGATCGGCATGCCCTGGCCGCTGGAGCCGGAAGGCGTGCGCCAGTTCGCGGTCGGGCTCGAGGAAATCTTCATCGTCGAGGAACGCCGCGAGATCGTCGAGAACCAGGTCAAGCAGGAGCTGTTCAACTGGCGCGACGACGTGCGCCCACGCATCGTCGGCAAGATGGACGAGCACGACAAGCGCTTCCTGACCTTCTCCGCAGAGCTGAGCGTCGCCTCGCTTGCGAGTTCGCTGACCGAGCGGCTGCTGCGACTTAATCTCAATCCCGAGATTGCGGAAATGCTCCGCGCCAAGGCCGACTGGTTCAACGGCCGCCAGGCGTCGCAGATGATCCCGACCGCGCCGGTCTCCCGCACGCCATACTTCTGCTCCGGCTGCCCCCACAACACCTCGACCAAGGTCCCCGAAGGCAGCCGCGCGCTCGCCGGGATCGGCTGCCACTTCATGGCGCTGTGGATGGACCGTTCGACCGAGACCTTTACGCATATGGGCGGCGAGGGCGTACCGTGGGTGGGCATCGCGCCCTTCACCAACGAGAACCACATCTTCGCGAATCTCGGCGACGGCACCTATTTCCACTCGGGCCTTCTCGCCATCCGCCAGTCGGTCGCCTCCAAGGCGAACATCACTTACAAAATCCTCTACAACGACGCGGTCGCCATGACCGGCGGCCAGCGCCATGACGGCGATCTGTCGCCGCAGCAGATCACCTTCCAGCTCCACGCCGAAGGCATCCGCGAGATCTATCTGGTCTCGGAAACGCCGGACGCCTATCCGGCCGACACTATCGCGCCGGGGGTGAAGCTCTATCACCGCGACGAGCTGCAGAACGTCATGAAGATGTGCCGTGAACACAAGGGCACCTCCGCGATCGTGTTCGTGCAGACCTGCGCCGCCGAAAAACGCCGCCGCCGCAAGCGTGGCCTGATGGAGGATCCGGCGCGTCGCGTGATGATCAATCCGGCGGTCTGCGAAGGCTGCGGCGACTGCTCGGTGCAGTCGAACTGCATCTCGGTCGAGCCGCTGGAGACCGAATTCGGCCGCAAGCGCAGCATCAACCAGTCGTCCTGCAACAAGGACTATTCCTGCGTGAAGGGTTTTTGCCCGTCCTTCGTCACCGTCGACGGCGGCAAGCCGCGTCACCGCGCGCCCGCCGACCTCAGCGATATCGGTGCGATTGCCGAGCCGGCGTCGCGCCCGACGCTCGACAAGCCCTACAACATCGCGGTCGGCGGTGTCGGCGGCACCGGCGTGCTGACCATCGGCGCGCTGCTCGGCATGGCCGCCCATATCGAGGGCAAGGCCTCGATGATCCTCG
>JAEWBW010000266.1 GCA_023390955.1 Pseudomonadota bacterium | reverse complement strand
CCGGCTCGGAGAAGCCCTGGCACCACCAATCGTCGACGTTCGCAATGCGCGGCAGGTACTTCTTCTTCTGCTCTTCATTGCCGAAGGTGTAGATGACCGGGCCGACCATGCTGACGCCGAAAGCGAGCGGCTGCGGCGCCGGATAGGACTGCAGCTCCTCGTTGAAGATGTAGTGCTGCACCGAGGTCCAGCCCGTGCCGCCATACTGCGTCGGCCAGTGGCTGGTGCCCCAGCCCTTCTTGTTGAGGATGCGCCACCACGTCACCATCTCGTCCTTCGAGAGATGACGGCCCTCGACCATCTTGCGCCGCGTATCCGGCGGCACGTTGTCGCGGAAGAATGCCCGCACTTCCTCGCGAAACGCCTGCTCTTCCTTCGTGAATGCGAGATCCATCGGATCCTCCTGTTTCGTCGTCGTCCTGGCGAAAGCCAGGATCCATTACCACCGGCCTTCGTTTTGCGAAGGCAACTCTTGTCTGTCCGCCAAACTCCTGCTGCGGAGTATGGGTCCTGGCTCCCGTGCGCAATTGCGCACCAGGCCAGGACGACAGCCGTTACTGCAACACCTCGAAAAGTCCCGCCGCGCCCATGCCACCACCGACGCACATGGTGACGACCGCATATTTGGCCTTGCGACGGCGGCCTTCGATCAGGGCGTGGCCGGTCAGGCGCGCGCCCGACATGCCATAGGGATGACCGACCGAAATCGCGCCGCCGTTGACGTTGATCTTGTCGGGATCAATGCCGAGCTTGTCACGGCAATACAGCACCTGCACCGCGAAAGCTTCATTCAGCTCCCAGATGCCGATGTCCTCGACCTTGAGACCGTGGCGCTTGAGCAGGCGCGGCACGGCAAACACCGGACCGATGCCCATCTCGTCCGGCTCGCAGCCGGCGGAGACGAAGCCGCGGAAGATACCGAGGGGGCTAAGGCCACGCTTGGCCGCTTCCTTGTCGCTCATGATCACCGAGGCGCTGGCGCCATCGGAGAGCTGGCTGGCATTGCCGGCGGTGATGGAGAAGCCATCGCCGCGTACGGCCTTCAGGCCGGCGAGACCTTCGAGCGTGGTCTCCGGACGCGGGCCCTCGTCCTGCGACAGCGTGACTTCCTTCATCGACACGGTGCCGGTCGCCTTGTCGGTGACGGCCATCATGGTCTTGATCGGCGCGAGCTCGTCCTTGAACTTGCCGCCCTGCTGGGCTGCGGCGGTGCGGCGCTGGCTCTCCAGCGAATATTCGTCCTGCTTCTCGCGCGAGATGCCGTAGCGCTTGGCAACGACCTCCGCTGTGTCGATCATGGGCATGTAGACCTCGCCCTTGATCTTCAGCAGCGCCGGATCCTGGGCGTGGAAGCCGTTCATCTTGTCGTTCTGCACGAGCGAGATCGACTCACCGCCGCCGCCGACCGCGACCTCGACGCCGTCAAAGATCACCGAGCGCGCGGCGAGCGCGATCGCCTGCAGGCCCGAGGCGCATTGCCGGTCGATCGTGGTGCCGGCGACGGTTACCGGAAGGCCGGCGCGAAGCAGCGCCTTGCGTGCGATGTTGCCGCCGGTTGCGCCCTGCTGCAACGCCGCGCCCATCACCACGTCCTCGATCTCCTTCGGATCGACCTTGGCACGCGCGACGGCCTCTCCGATGGCGTGACCAAGCAGGGTTGCGCCCTCGGTGGCGTTGAGCGCGCCGCGATAGGCCTTGCCGATCGGCGTACGGGCGGTGGAAACGATAACGGCGTCGGTCAAGAGCGACCTCCTGAAGCAAGTTGGGTGGATTGTGACGGTTTCTGCTGCTGGCGCAATTCGTGACGCGACAGTTTTCCGACCGGCGTGCGCGGCAGATCGTCGACGAACTCGACCGCGGCCGGCAATTCATGCTTGCCAACCTTGCCGGCAAGCTGGGCGCGCAGCTCTTCAAGCGAGAACGGCTTTGCGTCCGGCCGGAGCTTGATGAAGGCCTTTGCGGCCTCACCGCGATACTGGTCGGGAATGCCGAGCACGATGACCTCGTGCACGCCGGGGACGGTGTAGATCGCCTGCTCGATCATCTGCGGATAGACGTTGAAGCCGCCGGAAATGATCATGTCCTTCTTGCGGTCGACCAGGAAGAAATAGCCGTCCGCATCGACATAGCCGATGTCGCCGGTGAGGAAGCGGCCGTCGGCAAAGGACTCCGCACTTTCCTTCGGCTTGTTCCAGTAGCCCTTGGTGACGTTCGGACCCTTGATGCGGATCTCGCCGACCTCGCCGGTCGGCAGCACGCGGGTCGGGTCCTCCAGCGACACCACGTCGAGCTCGATGCCGGGCAGCGTCAGGCCGATCGAGCCGGGCTTGTCCGGGCCATCGGTCGGATGGGCGGTGCCGGGCGAGCAGGTCTCGGTCATGCCCCAGCCGCTGCGCAGCTTCTTGCCGACCTTGCGCTCGAAGAAGTTTGCGATCTCGACCGGCAGCGGCGCGCCGCCGGAGCCGATGGAGTTGAGCGAAGAGAAATCGCGCTTGGTGAGATCCGGCAGCGCGGCGATCGCGATCCACATGGTCGGCACGCCCGGGAAATAGGTCGCGCGCTTGACCTCGATGTCGCGCATCACGGTCTCGACGTCGAAACGCTGATGCAGCGAGATCAGATTGCCGCGGCGGAGCGAAGACAGCAGCACCACGGTCAAGGCGTAGATGTGGAACAGCGGCAGCACGCAGATCACGCGCTCGATGACATCGCCGCGCGCCACGCGTGCCGGCTTGCCCCAGACGTCGTAGATCGAGACCGCCGAAGTGAGATTGCCGTGGGTGAGCATCGCACCCTTGGGCAGGCCGGTGGTGCCGCCGGTATATTGCAGCAGCGCGACGTCGTCGGCCGACAGAAGCGGCCATTGCGCCGGCTTCGTCGCGCCTTCGACGAACTGACGGAAGGTAATGATGCGGGGGTCATCGGGGATCGGCGCCTGCGGCGTGCCGACCTTGCCCCAAGTATCGTCCTCGCAGACGATCAGTCTGTCGATCAGGCCCTTCTCGAGGAATTTCAGCGCGGTCGGCAGCAAGGCTGCGAGGTTCGAGGTGACGAGCAGGCGGGAGCCTGAATCAGACACCTTGTGGTTCAGCGCGATCTCGCCGTCGAGCGGCGACAGATGCGCCACGCGTGCGCCTGCCTTCAGCGCGCCGAAGAAGTTGACGGGATGATCCGGCGAATTGCCGAGGAACAGCGCGACCGACGTGCCCTTGCCGCAGCCGGCGCGCAGGAACGCGGCGGCCGCGGTGTCGACCGCGGACTGCAGGTCGGAGTAGCTGATTGGCCGGTCGCGAAACTCCAGCGCGGCGCGCGGGCCGTAGCTTGCGGCGGCCTGCGACAGTAGGTCGGGGATTGTGCCCTGCGCGATGGCATCGTCCCACCGCACGCCCTTGGGATAAAACTGTTCGCCGGGATGGGTCATGGAAGCTCGTTACTCTGCACGGCTCAAGCAGCAAGTCGATGTAAGGCAGGCACGGACGGACAGGCTCCCCTCCCCCTTGCGGGGAGGGGTTGGGGAAGGGGGTGACCACAAACGCCGGCGCCCGGAGCTACCCCCCTCCCTGTCCCTCCCCCGCATCCGCCTTCGCCCGAAGGCGGGCTTCGGCGGACAAGAGGGGGGAGGG
>JAEWBW010000256.1 GCA_023390955.1 Pseudomonadota bacterium | reverse complement strand
ATGGCGCCCCGCCCCCGGATGCCCGCGGCCGCCGCATGAGCGCGATCGACGGCCTGCCGCCCCTGCGAGAGGTGATCGCCCGCCACGGGCTGCAGGCGAAGAAGCAGCTCGGCCAGAACTTCCTGCTCGACCTCAACCTCACCGCCCGCATCGCGCGCGCGGCAGGGCCGCTGGACGAGTCCACCGTCGTCGAGATCGGTCCTGGCCCCGGCGGACTGACGCGCGCGCTGCTCGCGGTCGGCGCCAAGCGCGTGATCGCGATCGAGCACGATGAGCGCGCGCTCCCCGCGCTGGAAGAGATTTCCGCGCGCTATCCCGGCCGCCTCGAGATCGTACATGGCGACGCCATGACGTTCGATCCGCGTCCGCTGCTCGGCGACGGCAAGGCCAAGATCGTCGCCAATTTGCCCTACAATATCGGCACCCAGCTGCTGATCGGCTGGCTCACCGCCGAACCCTGGCCGCCCTGGTACGAGATGATGGTGCTGATGTTTCAGCGCGAGGTCGGCGAGCGCATCGTCGCGCATGAGGACGAGGAGGCCTATGGCCGGCTCGGCGTGCTCGCCAACTGGCGCTGCGAGACCAAGATCCTGTTCGACATCGCGCCCGCGGCCTTCGTGCCGCCGCCGAAGGTCACCTCCTCCGTCGTGCGCCTCGTGCCGCGCGCGGCGCCGCTCGCCTGCGATCGAAAATTGCTCGAACAGGTCGCAGCCGCCGCCTTCGGCCAGCGCCGCAAGATGCTGCGCCAGAGCCTGAAATCGCTGGGCGTCGATCCGGCGCGGCTGGCGGCTGCTGCCGGCGTCGATGCGACGCGGCGCGCCGAGACGATTCCGATCTCCGGCTTTGTTGCCATGGCGCGTGAATTGGCGGATATACGCAGCGAAACCTGACAAACTAATATTTCGGAGGAAGAAATTATGGCGTTGATGCGTCGGCAGTCCCTGGTCAAGTTCGATGCGCCGCTGTGCGAGACCATCGTCGACACCCCCAAGCCGCAAGGCGCCGAGGTGCTGGTGCGCATCGAGCGCTGCGGCCTCTGCCACTCCGATCTGCACATCCAGGACGGCTATGCCGATCTCGGCGGCGGCAAGAAGCTCGACACCACGCGCGGCATGACGTTGCCTTTCACGCTCGGCCACGAGATCGCCGGCGTCGTCGATGAAGTCGGCCCGGACGTGCCGGCTGGCCTCGTCGGCAGCAAGAAGGCCGTCTTCCCCTGGATCGGCTGCGGCCAGTGCCGCGACTGCAAGAACGGCGACGAGAACCTCTGCGTCAAGCAGCGCTTCCTCGGCGTCTCCATCGACGGCGGCTTCGCCACCCATGTGCTGGTGCCCGACGCAAAGTACCTGCTCGACTACGATCCCCTCCCCGTCAACCAGGCCGCGACCTTGATGTGCTCGGGCGTGACCGCCTATGGCGCGCTCAAGCGCCTGGTCGATCGCCCGCGCCAGCGCAATTTGCTGCTGATCGGCCTCGGCGGCGTCGGCATGATGGGCCTGTCGTTTGCGCAGGCGATGTTCAAGCAGCCGATCACGGTGGCCGATCTCTCGCCGGCCGCGCGCGAGACCGCGCTGAAGAACGGCGCCGCCGTCGCTTACGATCCGTCCGAGCCGGAGGTGATCCGCCGCATCCTGAAGGAAACCGATGGCGGTTTCGACGAGGTCGTCGACTTCGCCGGCAACGAGAAGTCGATGGCGTTTGCGGTCGCGGTTGCCGCGCGCGGCGGCAAGGTCGTTGTCTCCGGACTAATGGGCGGCCAGTTCACGCTGCCGATGGTGCAGTGGGTCTACAAGCGCCTGACCGTCGAAGGATTTATGGTCGGCACGCTCGCGGAGGCACATGAGCTGATGACGCTGGCCCGCGCCGGCAAGATCAAGCCGACGCCGATGCGCGAAGAGCCGATGGGCGACGTGCAGAAATGGATCGACGAATTGCGCGCCGGCAAGGTGGTCGGACGCATCGTGCTCAAGAACTGATCGGGCACGGCTTCGTAATATCAGCAATGGTCGGGGGCCGCGATGCCCTCGGCCCCGCCGGCCTGGCGGCAGTGCATGAGGTGAGGCCGGCGGGCCTCGGGCAAGCGCACGGGGTGCGCGCTCGCACGGGTGAGCCTAATCCAGCCCGGCCGCCTGGTGTGTTCACTCCTCACCACATCTTCGGGAATTGCTTCCGCGTCTTGCGGCACTGCAATATGGCGACGCCTACGGGACGCGCCACCAATTCCTGTCAACGACTTTTCGATCCCCGCCGAAGCGTTGTGTACACTTTGAAACCGTCGCTTTCGCCCCGGAAACGTAGGGTTCGCGCTGGAGCCGATTCTCGGCCTGGCAGAGACACCACGCGTGACGGCACGGCCCCAGAACGACCTGCTCCGGCAGCTCAGTGATCCCGATTTCCAGCTGCTGGCGCCGCACCTTCAGGCGGTCGAGCTCGGTGCCAACCACATCCTGCATCACGCCGGCGACGACGTGGCGATCGCGCATTTCCCGTGCGGACCCGCGCTGGTGTCGTTCGCCGTGCCGGTGGAGGACGATCGTGAGGTCGAAAGCCTTCTGGTCGGCCGTGACGGCGCGGTCGGGCTTCAGACCACCCGCAACCCGTCGCTGGCCTATTCCCGCATCGTCGTGAAAATCGGCGGCACCCTGCTCCGGGTGCCGATCTCCGTCCTCGAGCAGGCGCAGCGGAGATCGGCCTCGCTGCACGACGTCGTCACGCGCTATGCGGCCTGGCAGTTCGCGCAGGTGCTGCAGACGGCGGCCTGCAACGCCGCGCATTCGATCGAGCAGCGCGCCGCCAAATGGATCAGCATCGCGCGCGAGCATGTCGGCAGCGACGAGGTGCCGCTAACGCATGAGCAACTCGCCGGCATGCTCGGCGTCTCGCGCAGCTATGCCAGCCGCGTCATCCAGATGTTCAAGGCCAGGCGCATCCTCGCAACCCGCCGCGGCGCCATCCTGGTGCTTGACGCGGCCGCGCTCAAGGCCAGCGCTTGCGGCTGCAACGAATGGGTGCAGAAGCACGCGCGCGAAGTGCTGGACGGCGTGGGTCTCGCCGGCGGCTAGGACCTGCGCGTCACCGCACTCCGTCTCCAGCGCCATCGGCCGGCATCGCTGCCGGCCGATATGCTTCCGTCAATTGGTCCGCACGCTGTCGAAG
>JAEWBW010000171.1 GCA_023390955.1 Pseudomonadota bacterium | reverse complement strand
CCGTGGGACGCAGGCCCCGAGGATCACATCCAGGTCGACCTCGGCGATCCCCAGGATACGTCGCGCGCGATCTCTGAAATCCGCAACCGCCTCGAAGGTGGCGTGCTGCACGCGCTGGTCAACAACGCCGCGATCTCGCCGAAAGGTCCTGGCGGCGCCCGGCTCGGCTCGGTCGACACTGAGCTCGACACCTGGACGCATGTCTTCCACGTCAACTTCTTCGCGCCGATCATGATCGCGCGCGGCCTGATCGAGGAGTTGAAGGCGGCCAAGGGTTCGGTCGTGAACGTCACCTCGATCGCGGGCTCGCGCGTGCATCCGTTCGCGGGCGCCGCCTATGCCACCTCGAAGGCCGCGCTTGCCGCGCTGACGCGCGAGATGGCCTCCGACTTCGGCCGCGTCGGCGTCCGCGTCAACGCGATCGCGCCGGGCGAGATCGACACTTCGATCCTGTCGCCGGGCACCGAGAAGATCGTCGACCAGCAGATCCCGATGCACCGCCTCGGCACCCCCGACGAGGTCGCCAAGATCATCTACGTGCTGTGCACGGACACCAGTTCCTACGTCAACGGCGCCGAGATCCACATCAACGGCGGCCAGCACGTGTGATCCGCACGCGTCGTTGCGCGGCGCTTTCAAAGCGAAGGAGCGAAGCGTGATGCGTCGACCTCTCCAATCGTCATTACGAGCGTAGCGTCTCGGTTCTCCGACGTGCACTCGAAGGATGGGTAGAGCGAAGCGAAACCCATCGCGCATCCTCCTCGCGGAAACATGATGGGTTTCGCTTCGCTCTACCCATCCTACGGTCGCAGACACGCTTTCTCAATCTCGCGGCTTAATTCGCCCGACCTAGGACAACGTGTAAGTCAAACGGTGAAAGCATGGGCCGGTTCGCAAGCACGGCATCACTCTACGAGCATTTGCGCCCGCCCTATCCGAACGAATTCTTTCGCAGCGTCGCGCACAAGCTCGGCCTCACCAAAGAGAGCAGCCTGATCGATCTCGGCACCGGCCCCGGCCTGCTGGCGCTCGGCTTCGCGCCCCATCTCGGGCGCATTGTCGGCGTCGACCCGGAGCCCGCAATGCTGGATGCGGCGCGGCGCGCGGCTGCGAGCGCAGGCCAGCCGCTCACGCTGATCGAAGGCAAGACCGAGGCGCTTGCCCCGGACATCGGCAGCTTCGATGTCGTTACGATCGGCCGTGCGCTGCATTGGATGGATCGTGAGCCGACGCTGGCACGGCTCGATGGGCTGGTTGCACCCGGCGGTGCAATTGCCATCTGCGCCTCGTTCTCGGCGACGGACGTCAGCAATCCGTGGCTCGAGGGCTACAACGAGATCCGCCGCCGCTGGTCGCCGGCCAAGCTCTGGGAGGAAGCCGGCAAAGGCACGCGCATCCATCGCGACTTGCCGGCGTTCTTTCGCGGCAGCGCCTTTGCCCCCACTGAGCTCGTCGCGGTCGAAACCAGCCACATGGTCAGCGTGCAGGACCTGACACAACGCGTACTCACCTACTCGTCATCGTCGCCCGAAGCATTGGGTGACAATGTCGAGGCGGCGCTGCGCGAGGTCGAGAGCCATCTGGCCTCGTTCGGCCGCAATGGCGCCATCGCCGAGACCATCGTCTCGACGGCTGAGATCATAAAGCGCTAGGGAAATTGTCGCGAAGGGCGGAAGCTAGGCGATCCAGACAACGCCGCCGCAAGACTGGATCGCCTGCCCTTCCTTCCACTCCTCAATCGAGTCGAATTCGACGTGACCGTTCGCGCAACCGTGGAGCGGCGGCTGCGTTGAATGCAGTCGAGCAATCGTCATCGTTCTCGCCATCGAGCAGCGGAGCACCACAGTGCCGGCACATGCGTGCCGACATCGACGGCGCCTTGCCGCTCGCCACGGCCTGACGATAGCTCGTCAGATCGATGACGTTGCGGGGCGTCGTTATGTGTTTTTCAACCATGGCTGTTCCTCGCGGCTAACCCGCTGCTTATCGCAGACAAGTTTCGCGCAAACGTTCAGCCCACTGTTCAAATTTTACCTGAGGAATTGGGGCGGCGCGCACGTATCACCGCACGGCCGCAATCCCGCTCTATTCTGCGACACCAACCGCCGTGTCTCTGCGAACGGCGTAAGATATCGGTAGGTATCTTTGCCAGAGTGGCGATACGACCGTCAGGCTGTCGTTCTCGGCATGATCTCGCGGCAAGTCAGTTCCGGATCCCGCTCACAGCCACTTCTTCCACTTGAAGATCCAGTACGGAACGATGGCCGCGAACAGCATCATCACGATCGCCATCGGATAGCCGTGCGCCCATTCGAGCTCCGGCATCGACTTGAAGTTCATGCCGTAGATCGAAGCGATCAGCGTCGGCGGCATCAGGACAACAGCCATGACCGAAAACAGCTTGATGATGTTGTTCTGTTCAAGGTTGACGACGCCGAGCATGGCGTCGAGCACGAAGGTGATCTTGCTGGAGAGATAGGAGGCGTGGTCGGTCAGCGAGGCCACGTCGCGCTGCATGGTCTTGAGCTGCTCGCGCATGTCCTTCGACCATTTCACGCCTTCCACCACCGCCGACAGGAAAGCGACGACGCGGCCGATCGAGACCAGGCTCTCGCGGACCTTGGAGGTCAGATCGCCCTTGCGGCCGATCGAGATCAGGATCTGCGAATATTGCTTGGCGTGGCCATGGCGCTCGCTCTCCGGCTCGAAGATATCGTGCGAGACCTGGTCGATCTCGGCACCGCAGCGCTCCAGGATGTCGGCGCAGCGGTCGATCACGGCGTCCAGGAGCTCCATCAGCACCATTTCGCCGGTGATGCTCGGGGTGCAGGACCGGGCGAGCTTGGCCTCCACCAGGGCGAACGGCTTCGGCAGGTCGTAGCGCACCGTGACCAGGCGATGGTCGCCGAGGATGAAGGTCACCGCCGTGGTCCGGGGCATGTCGGTGTCGGAATGGCACATCAACGTCGCGGTCATGTAGCGCGCGCCGTTCTCGATATAGAGACGGCTGGAGATCTCGATCTCCTGCATGTCTTCCCGGGTCGGGATCGCGATACCCGCCAAATGCTCCACCGCCTTGTCCTCGGCGGGGGTGGGATTGAAGAGATCGATCCAGACGGCGTTTTCAGGCAGCACGCTGAGATCGTCGATGACGGCCTTCTTCAGGGCGGACCCGGAGGGGACGAACACCGAAAACATGAACAACTCCAGCAGGCCTGCGACGTCACCAAGAAAGCCCTTAGCGCGATTCTGACAAGTTCATGATGACAACCGCTTTAACGGGTCATTTGCATTTGTGGCCGTCTGGTGGTGCAAATGTGGCACAGATACGCCAGCTGCGGCATTCTTCCCCAAAAGGGAACCGGTCTGTGCAAAATTTGTGGCACAAGAGCCACAGCCTCGGCCTTGCAGCGCGGGATAAGGTCCGAAACGCTGGAAATATGGCAGATTTCGACGATAATGGTGGCCATCGGAATCGTGGAACTGGGCTGAAGCTCGGGACTTCCGCGACATATTTGTTCGATTGGAACCAAGCCCATGTCGCCGCTGAAAGTAATGTTGGGAATCTTGGCCGCCGGCTTCACGCTGTCGGGCTGCATGCAGGCCACCCATTTCGAGGCCACCAACACCCAGAACTTCAAGCCGAAGGACAAGGATCTGCTGGCCAAGGTCAGGTATGAGAAGACCCCGGTCGCCGAGCCCTTCCGTCGCGCCATCGTCGATTACCACCGCAAGGAGTCGCCGGGCTCGATCGTGGTCGATTCCGACAACCATTATCTCTATTTCGTGCAGGATGGCGGCAAGGCGATCCGTTACGGCATCACCGTCGGCGAAGAGGCAATGGCCTGGTCCGGCATTGCCAAGGTGGGCAGCAAGACTGAGTGGCCGGCCTGGCATCCGACCCCGGGTGAAATTTCGCGCCTCGGCGTGCCGACCTATGTTGCCCCCGGTCCGGACAATCCGATGGGCTCGCGCGCGATCTATCTTTATTCCGGCGGGAAAGACACGCTGTTCCGTATCCACGGCACCAACCAGCCGGAATATATCGGCGCCTCGATCTCATCAGGCTGCATCCGCCTGACCAACGAGGACGCGATCGATCTCTATGATCGCGTCAAGGTTGGCACCCTCGTCGTGGTGCTCGAGCCGAAGCACGGCGACTCCCCGTACAACTCGCGGCTCGCGCTGCAGGGTGGCGGCAGCACCGGCCAGGCCGGCAGCTACTGATCGCCTGCTGATCTCTGACATTCAAAAGCGCCGGTTTTACCGGCGCTTTTTTGTTGCCGGCTTGGGTGCGGGAGGCGCGGGCTTCTCGGGCTCCTCGTCTTCATCCGCCTTGTCCTTGGCTGCCTCCGACTTCGCCGCGTCCGGCTTGCCGTCGGATTTGGCCGCCACCTCGCGCGGCGGCGCTTCCTCGGGCCGCTCGGCCGGCAGCAACGGCGCGATGCGCGGCAGCGGATCCCAGACGTTCCATTGGCAGATGCGGTAGTCGTTGCGCCGCTGCATGATGTCGAGATGGATATGGTCCTCGTGGTACCAGTCCGACCCCGGCCCCAGCACGGTCGAAAAGCGGCTGCAGACCGAATGCAGCACGCGTTCGCGCACATCCCGCGCGACGCCGCGATCGGTCAGATTGACCGACTGCCCGTTGGCGAGCTTGAAGGCGCGCACATCCAGCGCGTTGGCGCGGCCGTGCTCGGACAGCATGGCGCCGGCGACGCGGTTGCGGCCGCGGCACTCGAACGAATCGAAATTGTCGAGCTCGCTGACGGTGCTGCCGAGGCTCGTGGCGAGCGGTGCGATGTCGGTCCGGACCCAGTCGGCAATGGCCGACGCCATGGTGCAGCGGAGGATCGCTGCCGGCTTGACCGGGACCTTGCGCTTGTCGGGGAGGACGATCGCCTCCAGCCGCACCAGGTCCTCGCCGCCGCAGCCGCCGGGACCCTTGATGTCCGGGATGGAGGGCGCGAGCGCGATCTCCTCGGTCAAAGCCAGCCGGCAGGCCGAGGCCTGCTTCTCGGCGGGCGCGGGCGGCTCGGCAGGCTTTTCGGCGGTAGGCTTGGTGTCGGCGGCGGGCTTTTCCTGCGCGGCCGCGGGCCGCTCCGGCGTCGCCTGCGGCGCCTCCGCCGGACGAGGCCTCGGCAGGGGAATCTTGGCCGAATGTTCCACCTTGCGCGGCTTGGGCGGCGTGAAGCCGAACAAATCCAGCGGCGCACCATAGCTTCTGCGCGCCTCTGCCGGGGCTGTGCCGAGCGCGACGGTAACTATTGCCGCCGACGCGGCCATTATGCCGCGACAAGACCATTTGCGGCCAATGTTCGGCAGGCTAAAACTCATGACAATTCTTTGGCCCATCGCTGAGAGCGGTAATGCGCCCAGCGAACTTTCGGAGGAACGTCGGAATGCTTGGTTTGATGCAAGATTGGCCCCTGCTCTGCCACCGGATCATCGAACACGCCGCGAAGATTCATGGCAAGCAGGAGGTGGTCACCCGGTCGGTCGAAGGGCCGATCCATCGCACCAATTATGCCGAAATCCACAAGCGCGCGCTCAAGGTCTCGCAGGTGCTGGAGCGCGACGGCATCAAGCTCGGCGACCGCGTCGCCACCATCGCGTGGAACACCTGGCGCCACCTCGAGGTCTGGTACGGCATCATGGGCATCGGCGCCATCTGCCATACCGTCAATCCGCGGCTTTTCCCGGAGCAGATCGCCTGGATCATCAACCATGCGCAGGACCGCATCGTGATGACCGACATCACCTTCGTTCCGGTGCTGGAAAAGATCGCCGACAAGCTGCCGAGCGTGGAGCGCTACGTCGTGCTGACCGACAAGGCGCACATGCCGCAGACCACGCTGAAGAACGTGGTCGCCTACGAGGACTGGATCGCGGACGCTGACGGCAATTTCAAGTGGAAGGACTTCGACGAGAACACGGCAGCCGCGATGTGCTACACGTCCGGCACGACGGGCGATCCCAAGGGTGTCCTGTATTCGCATCGCTCCAACGTGCTGCACGCGCTGATGGCCAACAATGTCGATGCGCTCGGCACCAGTGCCTCCGAGACAATGCTGCCGGTGGTGCCCTTGTTCCATGCCAACAGCTGGGGCATCGCCTTCTCCGCGCCTTCGCAAGGCACCAAGCTGGTGATGCCCGGCGCCAAGCTCGACGGCGCCTCGGTCTATGAACTGCTCTCCACCGAGAAGGTCACGCACACCGCGGGCGTGCCGACGGTGTGGCTGATGCTGCTCCAGCACATGGCCGCCAACAATCTGAAGCTGCCGCACCTGAAAATGGTGATCTGCGGCGGCTCGGCGATGCCGCGCTCCATGATCAAGGCCTTCCTCGACATGGGCTCCAACGTGCGCCACGCCTGGGGCATGACCGAGATGAGCCCGATCGGCAGCGTCGCGGCACTGAAGCCGCCATTCTCCGATGCAACCGGCGATGAGCGGCTCGACGTGCTGCAGATGCAGGGCTATGCGCCGTTTGCCGTGCAGATGAAGATCACCGACGATGCCGGCAAGGAGCTGCCCTGGGACGGCAAGACCTTCGGCCGCCTCAAGGTCTCCGGCCCCGCCGTTGCGAAAGCCTATTTCCGCGTCGACACCAACATCCTCGACGAGAACGGCTTCTTCGACACCGGCGACGTCTCGACCATCGACGAAGACGGCTACATGCGGATCACCGACCGCTCCAAGGACGTGATCAAGTCCGGCGGCGAGTGGATCTCCTCGATCGACCTGGAAAACCTCGCGGTCGGCCATCCCGCAGTCGCCGAGGCCGCCGTGATCGGCGTCTTCCATCCCAAATGGGACGAGCGTCCGCTGCTGATCGTGCAGCTCAAGCAGGGCCAGCAGGCCAGCCGCGAGGACATCCTGAAGTTCATGGACGGCAAGATCGCGAAGTGGTGGATGCCCGACGACGTCGCCTTCGTCGAAGGCATCCCGCACACGGCTACGGGCAAGATCCTGAAGACCGCGCTGCGCGACCAGTTCAAGGACTACCGCTTCCCGAACGCGGCGGCGTAAGCCGACCTACACACATCATTCCGGGCTCGCCTTCGGGCGCCCCGGAATGGCGGCCGTTGCAACCCGGAACCGCTTGAATTTGCCGGCCGGGCATGGTCTCAACAGCCATCCGGCCGTCACTGCTGTTTCGCGCGGCGCCACCTCTAAACTCCGGCAGAGCTCCACCGATGGCCCGCAGGTTTTCCGCTCCCTACCAGTCGGAGCCCGTGTCCGGCCTCGCCACCTGGGCGCGTAACCTCGCCGTATTCGCTGTGGTTGCGGTGGTGGTGTCGGTCATCATCGTCCGCTTCGGCTTCCTGGAGATCAAGCCGGCGCTGGCGACCTTCTTCGGCGGGCTTGCGATCGCCGGTCTCTCCATCCTGTTCGGGCTCGCCGGCTTTGCAGCGATCTGGCAGAACGGCTCGCGCGGCATGGCGCGCATCCTGCTTGCCTTCGTGATCGACGCGGCGATCCTGGCCTATCCCGCCTATCTCGCCCTGCAATACCGCAAGCTGCCGGCGATCCACGACATCACCACCGATCCGATCGACCCGCCGCGCTTCGACGCGCTGGCGCGCCTGCGCACCGGCGAGGGCGCCAATCCGGCCGTCTATGCCGGTCTTTATTCGGCCGACCAGCAGCGCCAGTTCTATCCGGACATCGAGCCGATCGAGCTCGAGATTCCCGTCGACCGCGCCTCTGCGCTGTCGCGGCAACTCGGCACCAAGCGCAAATGGCTGGTGAGCGACGAGCGCGCGCCGCAGCCGCCGCGCCGCATTGGCCGCATCGAAGCCGTGGCGCGCTCGCCGATCATGGGATTTCGCGAGGACATCTCGATCAGGATCATCGCCGACGGCGATGATTCCCGCGTCGATATCCGCTCCGCCTCGCGCTATTTCGAAAGCGACCTCGGCAGCAATGCCGCGCGCATCAGCAAGTTCATCGAGGATCTGAACACCGCCGCCGACGCCGATGCACTGAAGCCGGTGAAGAAGACGCCGGTGACCCCGCCGAAGGCGCCTGCGAAGACGGTGAAGAAGTGACGCGGTAGCGTCAGCCGTTCGCCATCCGGTAGGTGCCGCCGATCACGGGATCGCCGTCGGTCGCTACCACGCCACGCGCGACCAGATCCTCCAGATGCGCCAGCACGGAATAGCCGGCCGCCGTCGTCAGGCGGGGATCGATGCCAATATAGATCGCACGCACCATGGTCGGGATATCGGTCTCGCCCTTGGCGAGGCGATGCAGGATCGAGGCTTCGCGTGCCCTGCGATGCCGGCTCAGGAAGCGGACGTAGCGCGGCCCTTCCGGAATCTCCGGGCCATGGCCGGAGAAGTAGAGGTCCTCGTCGCGCGCGGCGAGCCGGTCGAGCGATTCCATGTAGTCGATCATCGAGCCGTCGGGCGGCGCCACGATCGAGGTCGACCATCCCATGACGTGATCGCCGACGAAGTTGAATTTGCGCTCGGGCCAGGCGAAAGCGAGATGGTTGGCAGTGTGGCCCGGCGTCGCCACGGCCTCGAGCCGCCAGCCGGCGCCCTCGATCACGTCGCCATGCGCGACCTTCACGTCAGGCGCGAAGTCGCGGTCCGAGCCTGACTCCGGATTATGCTTCTCGCTCTCGAAGCGCGGACGCGAGGCGCGGTGCGGTCCCTCCGCATAGACGGTCGCGCCAGTCGCCTGCTTGATCCGGGGGGTGTTGGGCGAATGATCACGATGGGTGTGGGTGACCAGAATGTGCGTCACCGTCTCGCCCTTGACGGCATCGAGCAGCGCCGCCGCATGTGCCGCATCGTCCGGGCCGGGATCGATGATCGCGACCTTGCCGGTGCCGACGATGTAGCTGACCGTGCCGGTAAAGGTGAACGGGCTCGGATTATTGCAGAGCACGCGCCGCACGCCGGGGCGCACCTCTTCGACGACACCGGGCTTGAGCGGGAAGTTCTTGTTGAACGGGATGTCGTCGTTGTCGGACATGAGACTTCCTATGCACTGCTACCCCAACCTCCGCCGTCATACCCCGCGAAGGCGGGGTATCCAGTACGCCGTGGCGTCCGTGGCGAAGGCGAGGTCTCTGGGATACCGGATCGCCCGCTCCCAGTGCGCAATTGCGCACAAGGCGGGCGATGACAGCCGTGCCCTCAGAAAAACGCCTGAATGCCGGTGATCGCGCGCCCCAAAATCAGGGCGTGGACGTCGTGGGTGCCCTCGTAGGTGTTGACCGTCTCGAGGTTATGGACGTGGCGCATCACGTGGTACTCGATCGAGATGCCGTTGCCGCCATGCATGTCGCGGGACTGGCGCGCGATGTCGAGCGCCTTGCCGCAATTGTTGCGCTTGACGATCGAGATCATCTCGGGGGCGAACTTGCCCTCGTCCATCAGGCGGCCGACGCGCAGCGAGCCCTGCAAGCCGAGCGCAATCTCGGTCTCCATGTCGGCGAGCTTCTTCTGCACGAGCTGGGTCGCTGCGAGCGGCTTGCCGAACTGCTTGCGGTCGAGCGTGTACTGGCGGGCGCGGTGCATGCAATCCTCGGCGGCGCCGAGCGCACCCCAGGAAATGCCGTAGCGCGCGCGGTTGAGGCAGCCGAACGGGCCTTTCAGGCCGGAGACGTTGGGCAGCAGCGCATCTTCGGGAACCACGACGCCATCCATCACGACTTCGCCGGTGATGGATGCACGCAGCGAGAGCTTGCCGCCGATCTTCGGCGCGGAGAGGCCCTTCATGCCCTTCTCGAGCACAAAGCCGCGGATCTGGTTGTCGTGCGCGGCCGACT
>JAEWBW010000170.1 GCA_023390955.1 Pseudomonadota bacterium | reverse complement strand
ATGTGGCGGATCGGCATGCCCTCGTCGAGCAACGCCTCTTCAAATGAGAAGGAGCAGCCGAGCACGAAGGTGACGAGATCATCGCGCCAGTGGCTGGTGATCTCGGTCGGTTCGTCCACCACCTCGCCGTCGCGCCAGATGCGGTAGCGCGGCACATCGGTGCGGATGTCGAGGTCGGCGCCAAGCTCCGGAATGTGGGGGCTGCCGACGTCGGACATGCCGATGATCGGGCACGGCTTTGGATTGAGCTGGCAAAAGCGGTGAAAGGCGCTGGCGTATTTTTCGGGGAGGATCGCCAGATTGCCTTGCACGAAACCCGGGGCGACGCCGGCGGTGGAGCCGACCGTCCCGCCGCGATAGGCGAGCCGCGCATCACGGCTCGGAAGGGCGCCAATTGTTTCAGTTTGCTGCGCTGCCACTAAAACAGTCATCTGATCGACCTGCCTATGAACTCGACAAGCGCAGCCAACATCAAGCATACTATAAAGTCTAATCGTCCTTTTTGATGGATGTCGATAAATCCATTTTATCGATCGGGGAATTCCTTCCAATGCTGGACTTCAGGTCGATCGAAACATTCCTTTGGGTTGTGAAGCTCGGAAGCTTCCGCGGCGCTGCGGCCAGGCTCAACACCACCCAACCGGCGATCTCCCAGCGCATCGCCCAGCTCGAGCGCGAGATGGGCGTCAAGCTGCTCAACCGCGATCATCGTGTGGCATCGCCCACCCCGAGCGGCCGGCAGATGATGGTCTATGCCGAGAAGCTGATCGGGCTGCGCGCAGCGATGATGGCCGACGTCGGCAATGCGGCTGCGATGCGCGGCGTGATGCGGTTAGGCGTCGCCGAGACCATTGTGCACACCTGGCTGCCGCGGCTCGTCAAGAGCGTCAACGAGATCTATCCGAACCTGTCGCTGGAGATCGAGGTCGACATCACGCCGAACCTCAGTGCGCGCCTGCTCTCGCAGGAGATCGAGCTCGCCTTTGTGGTCGGGCCGCTGTCGGCCTCCGGCGTACACAACCGCACGCTGGCCGACTATCCGATCGGTTTTCTTGCGAGCCCCGCGCTCGGCCTCGGCGATGGACCAGTGACGCGGGAGGACCTTGCGCGGTTTCCGATCATCACCTTCCCGCGCAAGACGCGGCCCTACGAGATGGTGCGGGAGCTGTTCGACCGGCCCGAGCTGCCGCCGATCAGGCTGCACGCCTCGGCCTCGCTCGCCACCGTCATCCACATGGCGGTCGAGGGCCTCGGCATTGCCGTGATCCCGTCGGCGATCGTCGAGAGCGAGCTCGCGAGCGGCCAGCTGCAACTGCTCGACACCGACCTCAGGATGGCGCCACTCGGCTTCACCGCGAGCTGGCTCGCCTCCCCCGATGTCGTCGCCGTCGAGCGCGTCGCCGACCTTGCGCGACAAATCGCGCAATCGAGCCATGCGGTTGACGAGCCCGCCTTGGCGCGTCATTGAAAAAGCGCCGGACAACCTTCAACGTCATTCCGGGGCGATGCGACAGCATCGAGCCCGGAATCTCGAGATTCCGGGTCTGGTGCTGCGCACCATCCCGGAATGACACATGAGAGACTGAACGCATGAGCCGAGCCGCGACAAACCTGCAAATCGATTCCGCCCGCCTGTGGGGCTCCATTCACGAGACCGCGCAGTTCGGCGCGACGGCCAAGGGCGGCGTGCGGCGGCTGACGCTGAGCGCCGAGGACAAGCAGGTGCGCGACTGGTTCCGCAAGGCCTGCGAGGACGCCGGCCTCGAGGTGCATGTCGACGCACTCGGCTCGCAGTTCGGCCTGCGCAAGGGACGCGACATGTCGAAGCCGCCCGTTGGCATCGGCTCGCATCTCGACACCCAGCCGACCGGCGGCAAGTATGACGGCATCCTGGGAACGCTCGGCGCGCTCGAGGTGATCCGCACGCTGAACGATGCCGGCATCGAGACCGACGCGCCGATCTGCATCGTCAACTGGACCAACGAGGAAGGCTCGCGCTTCGCACCAGCGATGATGGCCTCTGCCGCCTACGTCGGCGATTTCACCACCGACGACATCCTCGCGCGCAAGGACGCCGAGGGCGTCAGCGTGGGCCAGGCGCTCGACAGCATCGGCTATCGCGGCGACAAGCCGGTCGGCTTCCAGAAGCTCGGCTGCTTCGTCGAGCTCCATATCGAGCAGGGTCCGATCCTGGAGGCCGAAGGCAAGACCATCGGCGTGGTCGATTCCGGCCAAGGCGTACTCTGGTATGACGGACACATCACCGGCTTCGAGAGCCACGCCGGCTCGACCCCGATGCCGCTGCGGCGCGACGCGCTGGCGACACTCTCTGAGATCGTCTTGGCGATGGAAGCCGCCGCGAAGAAGCACGGGCCGAAGGCGGTAGGCACCATCGGCGAGGCCGTGATCAAGAATCCCTCGCGCAACGTCATCCCCGGCGAAGTCGCCTTCACCGTGGATTGCCGCAGCGCCGATGCCGGGATCATGGACGCACTCGATCGCGACCTGCGCGCGGCGATCGCCGAGATCGCGGCGCGCCGCAAGGTCGAGGTCAAGCTCGACCTCGTCTGGCGCAAGCCGCCGACGCATTTCGATCCCAAGCTGGTCGCAGCCGTCGAGACGGCTGCAACCAGCCTCGGCTATTCAAGCCGCCGCATCACCTCGGGCGCGGGCCACGATGCCTGCAATCTCAACACGGTGATCCCGGCGGCGATGGTGTTCGTGCCCTGCAAGGACGGCATCAGCCACAACGAGCTGGAGGACGCCACGCAGCCCGACTGCACCGCCGGCACCAACGTTCTCATGCATACCGTGCTGGCGCTCGCCGGCGTCGCATCCTGATCGGAGACAACAATGCGCGGAGTTTTCGTCGACGCCAATGAAGCCCTCGCCGTCATCATGGAGCGGCTGGAGAAGCCTGGCGATCCCAAGGTGCGGATCCACCGGGATCCTGATATCAAGCCCGAGCAATATCCAGAAATCCTCGACGGCGCCGAGATCGCGATCGTCGACCACACCGCACTGCCGACCGACGTCGCGAAGAAGTGCACCGGCCTGAAGCACGTCGTGTTCCTCGGCACCGGCGCGCGCAGCTACATGAACCCGGAAGAGCTCGCCGACCTCGGCATCGCCGTGCACCTGATCAAGGGCTATGGCGATACGGCCGTCGCCGAATGCGCGATCGCATTGATGTGGTCCTCGGCCCGCGTCATCGCGCAGATGGATCGCGAGATGCGCGTCGGCAACTGGCTGCGTGAGGATGGCATGCAGCTGACCGGCAAGACGCTGGGCCTGGTCGGCTTTGGCGGTATCGCCGCCGAAGTCGCGCGCATCGCAACCGGCTCGGGCATGAAGGTGATCGCCTGGAACCGCTCACCAAAAACCTATCCGGGCGTGGAGTTCACCGATCTCGATACCGTACTTGCGAAGAGCGACGTGGTGTCGATCCACCTCCTGCTCAACGACGACACCCGCGGCATGATCACCCGCGAGAAGATCGGACGCATGAAACCCGGCGTCGTGCTCGTCAACACCGCACGCGGCGCTATCGTCGACGAGGCGGCGATGATCGATGCACTGAAGAGCGGCCACATCCGCCACGCCGGTCTCGACGTCTTCAACATCGAGCCCCTGCCCGCCGATCATCCGCTGACGAAGCTGCCGAACGTGACGCTGTCGGCGCATTCGGCGTTCCGCACACCCGAGGCCAGCGAAAACCTGATCCAGGCCGCATGGGAACACTGCCGCCGGATCGTCAAGGGATAAAACAAGCACGATGGCCGACAACAAGAACGTCAAAGCGCAATCGCTCATCAACGTCGTCCACGCCATCGTCAAGGCGGGCGGCTCCACGGACCGCGAGGCCGAGCTGGTCTCGACCAATCTGGTCGAGGCCAATCTGCGCGGCCACGACTCCCACGGCGTCGGCATGATCCCGCGCTATGTCGAGTCGGTCAGCGCGGGCGGCCTCGCCGTGAACCAGCACGTCAAGATCGTGCTGGACACCGGGCCGCTGCTGACGCTCGACGGCCTCACCGGCTACGGCCAGGTGATTGGCCATGAAGCGATGGAGCTGGGCGCCGAACGCGCCAAGCGCAACGGCGTCTGCCTCGTTGGCCTCTCCAACGCGCACCATATTGGCCGCATCGGTCACTGGGCCGAGCAGTGCATCGGCCATGGCCTCGTCTCGATCCATTTCGTCAACGTCATCTCGCGCCCGATTGTGGCGCCCTGGGGCGGCAGCGATGCACGTCACGGCACCAACCCGTTCTGCGTCGGCATTCCGCGCACCGGCCATGAGCCAATTGTGCTCGACTTCGCCACCAGCAAGATCGCGCAGGGCAAAACACGCGTGGCCCACAACAAGGGAGACACGCTCGAGCCGGGCACCATCATCGATCATGAGGGCCGGCCCACCACCAATCCGCGCTACACCGTGATCCCGCCGCATGGCGCGATCCTGCCGTTCGGCGAGCACAAGGGCTCGGGCCTCGCGCTGGTGTGCGAGATCCTGGGCGGCGCACTCACTGGCGGCGAGACCGTGAAGGGCCCAGCCGATGGCAAGCGCCGTGTGCTCAACGGCATGCTCTCCATCCTGATCGATCCGACCAAGCTCGGCACGGCTGAAAACCTCGCGCGCGAAGTCGAGGGTTTTGTCGCCTGGCACACGGGTTCACCACCCGCTCCCGGCGTCGACAAGGTCAAGATCGCTGGTGACCCCGAGCGCGCAACGAAGGCAAAGCGCCTCGCCGACGGCATCCCGGTCGACCCCACCACCTGGCGGGAGATCCTCGAAGCCGGGAAGACTTTTGGCCTCGAGCAAGACAAGATCGAGGCGATCGCACGTTAGGCATCTCCGCTCCTGCTGGCCTGGCGCGCAATTGCGCGTCAGTCCAGTCGGTTGCCGGCCTATCCCGCGCTCAGGCTTTGAACCCGCCGCCGCGCGCTCGCGACAACGTGGATGTCCCGGCCCGCATCCACCGAGGTTCAGATGTTCTCCCGTCTCGCAAAACTCGTGTCCGGCTCCAGTGAGCCGGCGAAACCGGCCGACCCGTATCAGCAACGGCTCGCGATCTATGAGAGCGAGCTTGGCGAGCCCGAGCACAGCTTCAGGGACAGCGCGCAGCGCCGCATCGACATCCATGCCTTCGGCCGCGATTTCGTGCCCGACTGCGAGGAAGGTGTTGATGACGGCTATGTGCTGCTGACCAACGGCATGAGCGATCAGCGGATGCCCGGACGACGTGAACCAGACGGCAAGCCGCGCGCCGAGCTGATGTGGTACGTCCGCGAGCCGACGCCGGCGCTCTGCGACAATCTGCGCTGGCTTGCCAACCTACCGTTCATCGACACGACCTGGCTCGGCTTCGGTCATCGCATCGCCCTGCCGTGGCCGCCGGTTGCCGGAACGCAGTTTCAGACGTTCCTGTTGCTGACGCCTGTCATCGGCCCCGACAAGGACATTGCCGAAACGCTCGAAGTCGGCGGGGATCCGGTGGAAATCTTGACCGTGAACCTGATCTCGGATCAGGAGCTCGCGCTGATCAAGTCGAGGGGGCTAGATCCGTTTCTCGATATGCTCGACGACAACAAATATCCGCATATCTTCGATCCGGCGCGGAAGTCGTATGTGTGACGGTGCTCCCTTCCTTCTCCCCTTGTGGGAGAAGGTGGCGCGAAGCGCCGGATGAGGGGTCTCTCTCGGCACATTCAATACGAGTGAATTCGTGGAGACATACCCCTCACCTGCCTTCGATGCTTCGCATCGAAGCCACCCTCTCCCACAAGGGGAGAGGGTAAGCACGCCTCAATCCACCATATCCGCAACCGCCTTGCCGCAGGCCGTGGTGTCGGCGTTGCCGCCGAGATCCTTGGTGCGCAGCGTGCGTTCAGCCAGCGTGCGCTCGATCGCATCGACGATCGATCTGCCGGCTTCCTTCTCGCCGAGATGCTCGAGCATCATCGCGCCCGACCAGATCATGCCGATCGGATTGGCGATGCCCTGCCCCGCGATGTCGGGCGCCGAGCCATGCACGGGCTCGAACACCGAGGGGAAGTTACGCTCGGGATTGATGTTGCCGGACGGCGCGATGCCGATCGTGCCGGTGCAGGCCGGGCCGAGGTCGGAGAGGATGTCGCCGAACAGGTTGGAGCCGACCACGACGTCGAACCAGTCCGGATGCAGCACGAAGTTCGCGGTCAGGATGTCGATGTGGTACTTGTCCCACTTCACGCCCGGAAACTTCTTGGCCATCGCCTCCACGCGCTCGTCCCAGTAAGGCATCGTGATCGAGATGCCGTTGGACTTCGTCGCCGAGGTCAGGTGTTTCTTCGGCCGCGACTGCGCGAGCTCGAAGGCGAACTTCAGGATGCGGTCGACGCCGGTGCGGGTCATCACAGTCTGCTGCGTGACGAACTCGCGGTCGGTATCGGGGAACATGCGGCCGCCGACCGACGAATACTCGCCCTCGGTGTTCTCGCGCACCACCCAGAAATCGATGTCGCCGGGCTTGCGGCCCGCCAGCGGTGACGGCACGCCGGGCATCAGCCGCACCGGACGCAGATTGACGTACTGGTCGAACTCGCGGCGGAACTTGATCAGCGAACCCCACAACGAGACGTGATCCGGAATTTTCGCCGGCCAGCCGACCGCGCCGAAATAGATCGCGTCGTGCTTGCCGATCTTCTCCTTCCAGTCGTCAGGCATCATCTGCCCGTGCTTCTCGTAATAGTCCCACGACGAGAAGTCGAAATGGTCGAACTTTACAGTGACACCGTGCTTCTTGGCCGCAGCCTCCAGCACGCGCAGGCCCTCGGGCATCACTTCCTTGCCGATGCCATCGCCGGGAATGACCGCGATCCGGTACGTTTTCTTGCTCATCGAGACTGTCCTTGAAATGACCCTGGGTTATGCCAGCGGCGCCGTCTTTGCTTGCCTTGCAATGGACCAAACTCGGCGCCGGCGCAACGCTGCACTGCAATGTTGACCGTGGCGCGGCTGACGGCCTACTGATCTCATCACTTCCTCACTCGAAGTCCTCACCAGCGAGTATCCCCTCATGGATCTGCATCTGCGTGGCAAGCGCGTCCTGATCACGGGCGCATCCAAGGGCATCGGCGCAGCGGCAGCCGAAGCCTTCGCCGAGGAAGGCGCACATCTCCTGCTTGCCGCCCGCAGCGGCGACCAGCTCAAGGCGATCACCGAGCGCCTTCGCTCCGCGCACCAGATCGACGCCGCCGCGAGCGTGGTCGACCTGCGCAAGGGCGAGGACATCGCGCGGCTGGCGAAGGAAGCCGCCGACATCGACATCCTCGTCAACAATGCCGGTGACATTCCCGGCGGCTCCATCGACAAGATCGACGAGGCGACCTGGCGTCATGCCTGGGAGCTGAAGGTGTTCGGCTACATCAACCTGACGCGGCAGATCTACGCGCAGATGAAAGCGCGTGGCGGCGGTGTGATCGTCAACGACATCAGGGCTGCCGGCGAGAAGTTCGATGCCAATTACATCTGCGGCAGCGCCGGCAATGCGGCGCTGATGGCCTTCACCCGCGCGCTCGGCGGAAAGAGCCTCGCCGACAACATCCGCGTGGTCGGCATCAATCCAGGCCCGGTTGGCACCGACCGCCATGTCACGCTGCTCAAGACTCGCGCGAAGAACCAGTTCGGCGACGAGAGCCGCTACAAGGAATTCCAGAAGGGCCTGCCGCTCGGCCGTCCCGCGCATGCGCGCGAGATCGGCGACCTCATGGCGTTTCT
>JAEWBW010000164.1 GCA_023390955.1 Pseudomonadota bacterium | reverse complement strand
CAGCCGGCTTCTCCTCGACCTCTTTCACCTTGCGCTTGGCGGCCGCGTGCTTGGCGTGCTTGCCTTTGCCGGACGCGGCGCTCCGCTGCTTGGCAGCCTTGCCGTCCTTGCCTTTGGCGGCATGCGTCTTCTTCGGCGCGGACGATTTGTTGGATTTGGCGACTGCCTCGGTCGAGAGCAGCGCGAGCGAGACGAACGCCACACAATAGGCGAGCGAGCGTAAGCACTGGTTCATTGCGTGGGGCCCCCTGCGAAACCTACGGCACAAACCAAGCCGCGATATCTGCGGCGCGAGACGGAAAGCGATGCCCCGCACCGCTTTGCAACCGTCACGCTCACGCAACAATGCGGCAAAATACTGGTTGAATCGCCCGGTGCGATACCGGGGGACCGTGGCACGAGGTTCTTAATCCGGCGTTAACCATTCGCGATCGGCCCGTTTTGTCGCAATTTGGGGCAAATCGGCGCCATGCGCGGCCAGATTGCGCGTGGTTCCACCTGCCATTCCGGTGTATGGGAAGGTTCCCTCGGCCCCGCAGCAGCCATTACTCCATGCCGCTTTTCACCCAGTCGATCAGGCGCAAGATCGTCGGCATCGCCCTCGGCCTGATCATCCTGATGGTGGTCACCTCGATCCTGTCGATGATGATGTCGGGCCGGGTCGGCGTGCTGATCGACGAGCTCACCAACCGCTACATTCCGGCCTATGGCCATCTGGCGCGTGCCAACGTCCGCTCGCTGGAACGGGCGCTCGCGCTGCGGCGCATGGTGATCGCGAAGATGCAGGTGCCGCCGGACGAGGAGGGGTATCAGGCGCGGCTGAAGACCTTCCACGACAGCGACTCGCTGGTCGTGGAAGAAGCCGAGGGCGCGCGCAAGCTGATCAACGCGATCATCGACGACGTCAATACGCCGTCGGATAACGCCAAGCTCGCCCGTATCGAAACGCGGATCGAGAATGCCGTGACGGAGCTGCGCCGCGAGCTCGAGGTCGAGGACAAGCGGCTGCTCAAGCAGATCGACGCCGGCGATTTTGCCGGCGCGCGCGACTCCCTCGTTCGCGTCGACGCGCTGCGCGATGTCTTCACCCAGCAGATCGATGCGATCCGGGCCGACATGATGAGCCAGGTGCTTGCGAGCACCTCGACAGTGATCCGCAACCAGCGCCAGGCCATCCTCATTTCGGCCATCGTCACCGGGCTCGCTGCGATCGTCGGCATGGTGTTCGCGCTGATGGTGTCGAGCGGCATCACGCGCCCGGTGCGTCTGCTGCTCGCCGGCACCCGCGAGGTCGAGGCCGGGCGCTTCGACCAGACCATCACCGTCTCGACGCAGGACGAGATCGGCGAGCTCGCCATCGCCTTCAACCGCATGATCGACCAGTTGCGCCAGAACGAGCGCATCCGTGAAACCTTTGGCCGCTACATCGACCCCAAGGTGGTGCAGGGCCTGATCGACCGGCCGGAGGTCTCCATCGACGGCCAGCGCCGGGTGATGACCATCATGTTCTGCGACATGAGCGGCTTCACCGCGATGAGCGAGGGCATGACGCCGCGCGGCCTCGTCAAGGTCATGAACCGGTACTTCACCGTCATGTCGGAGCCGATCCGCGCCAACCGCGGCGTCATCGACAAGTTCATCGGCGACGCCATCATGTCCTATTGGGGCCCGCCCTTCATCGAGGAGGGGGAGCAGGCGCAGCTCGCCTGCGCCGCCGCGCTCGCCATGGCCGACCAGGTCCCGGCGCTTCAGAAGGAGCTGCCCGATCTGCTCGGCATCCGCGCCATACCGGGCTCCTGCGACCTGCGCATCGGCATCGCCACGGGCGAGGTGCTGACGGGCAGCATAGGCTCGGAGCTGATGATGAGTTTTACCGTGATGGGCGACGCGGTGAATCTCGCCTCGCGCCTGGAGACTGCCAACAAGCACTACGGAACCCGGATCCTGATCTCGCCCGCCACCGCAGTTGTCGTCGCCGGCAGTCTCGCGCTCCGCGAGGTCGATCGTGTCGCGGTCGCCGGCCAGAGCGTGCCGCAGCCGGTGTTCGAGGTGATGGGGAAGGCGGGCACCCTGTCGGCTGAGCAGGAGCGTCTTCGGACGCTCTACGCCGAGGGGCTTGCCGCCTACCGCGCCGCGCGCTGGGACGAGGCGCGCACAGCCTTCACCGCTGCGCTCGCGAGCGTTCCCGGCGACGGCCCGTCGCAAACGTTGCTCGGCCGAATCGATCAGCTCCAGGCTGCGTCGCCTGCCGATTGGGACGGCGGCTGGCGGCTCGAGCAGAAGTAGTCGTCGCGCTCCCGCGGCGTGTTCGCAGCGTTGCCCGGTATTCGCGTCACGCCAACCTCAGTAGTTCTACGCAGTGCGCGACGGCTGCGAACGGAAAAATTGATTCAGTCAGATAACGATGTTGGTCGTGACCTATTTTGCAGGCTTAGCCTGAAGTTGTTGCAAGAAGGCGTTTTGATGGGGACACGCCGATGATGACGGACAATCGGGACAGGTTGGAGCGTCTGGAAACACTCATCGCCGAATGCGAGCTGATCGCCAAGCTGGCGACCGACTCCGGGAGGCGGGAGCTCTATCTGCGGCTTGCGGTGCAGTACCAGGAGATGGCCGCCGATACGCGCAGTGCCATGGTGGCCAGGGACGCAGCGTAAGCCCTCCGCACGACAACGCGGGCGCATGTGACGTCGCGAGGCGCGCGCCGGCGCGTGGGCCTTGAGGGCAGGCTATTTTCCAGGATCGGCACGCATCCTTGCGCGGCGCGGCAAATTGATTGCCCAAAATTGATCGCCTTTGCCAAAGCTGCTTAGATGGCTCATGCCACCCAAGGGCGAGCGACTCGGCAAGCAGCAGCTCTGGTTTCCGGCCGGGCGCTATTTTCTGCGCACCATCAAGCGCGAGGACGCCTCGCAGCGCTGGGCGGACTGGCTGTCCGATCCCTGGACCGTGCATGTGCTCAACACCTCGCCGCGGCAGATGACCAAGGCTGAGATTGTCGACTACATCAAAACGTTCGACCAGCGTGAGCGGCTCCTGCTCGGCATGTTCGAGAAGGGCACGCGCGCCCATGTCGGCTTCATCCGGGTGGACATCAATCCATCCGAGGGCGAAGCGCTCGTCAGCGCCGTCATTGGGGAAAGGGAACACCGCAACGGTGGTGCGACCGTGAATACATTCATCCCGCTCATGAAGCACATCTTCGAGACGCTCAAGCTCAGGGGCGTGCACGCCTACGTGCTGGAGCGCAACCAGACCACGATCGGCTACCTCTCGAAACTCGGATGGACGCTTCAGCCCGAGCCGGAGCAGCCGGTCAAATCGCATACCGACGGCTCGCTGCTGGTCCTTCGCCGCATGACGTGGGATCGTCCCGGCTACAAGGCCTGGCTGGCAAGCCCGATCGGCAAGCGCATCGTCAGCCGCGTGGAAGCAGATCCGGGCTGAGCCCGCCGCTTCAGCCCGAGGGCAGGGCGATCAGTACTTCGCCACGACGGGCGAGCCGCCGAACCGGTAGTTGATGCCGACCTTCACGATGTCGAAGTCCTGCCGGATGTCGATCAGCGCTGTGGTCGGGGTCGACGGGTTGACGAAGCCCACACGCTTGCCGTTGAAGCCGTAGTGATTGTACTCGATCAGCGCTGACCAGTTCGGTGCGAATGCCCATTCCAGACCCGCGCCGGCCACCCAGCCCACGCGATCGGTGCTCGTGCTCGCGTTACAGGGAGCGAAGAACCCGCAGATGCCGCCGCCGATTGTGCCGAAATTGTTCAGGTCGTACCTGTCATGGGCGAACCCGACGCCGCCCTTGCCGTAGACGAGAACGCGATCCCAGGCATAACCGACCCGGCCGGTAATGCTGGCCATCCAATCTGTGCGGCTCGACAGCGTCGCCGGACCTGCGGCCTTGCCGCCAAAGAACGGGTCGTTGCCGACGCCGTGAATGTCGCTCCAGGCGAAGTCGCCGGCGATGCCGACAACCCAGTTGCTGGCAACCTGATAATCGCAGCCGGCCTGGGCGCCAGCGATGACGCCGCTGCCATCGACACCGATGCGGTCACCCGGGACGACACCGGTCGTCGTGATGGGGATACCGGGGAACGCCGTTGAGATGCCCGGATCCGTCCAGCCGGTGCGGCTCCAGCCGCCGCCGACATGGCCGCCGACATAGCAACCGGTCCAGGTGAACGGCACCGCTGCAACGACGGGAGCCTTCGCGTAGGGCCGCGGCGCCATGTCAGCCGCTTGCGCCGATCCTGCCGCGATGACGAGAGCCGATGTGGCCAGAAACAACCGTTTCATTCCCATCCCCGATCAACGAATAAAATATACCTGAGGCTAGTCTGAATCGCGCGCGGAGGCTGTATTCCGGCGGCAACACCCGGCCGCCTTTCCTTATGCACGCTTGTCGCCATAGCCCGGCAAGTGCGCGCCGGAGGCCGTTCGGTGGACCGGTCGATGAAGCAAAAACGGCCTCGAGCATCGCCGGGGCTGGATGGCATGCTCAAGGCCGTGGCGCACAAGCAATCTTGTGCGCGGGTTGTACTCCTATCGAGCTTCGCGTTGTTCCCGCCCTAACATATGTGAATGCAACAACATTCCTCGTCCGGGGATGACGCGCCGGGAGCGGGCTCCTGGCGCGCGTTGCGCCGTCACCATTTGAACGACGCGGCCACCTCGTAGCTGCGCGGGGCGCCCAGGATGATCTGGTCGGTGTAACCAGGATCGCCCCAGGCAGCGTAGAGCTTGTTGGTCAAATTGCGCACGCGGAACGAGAGCCGCGTGTTCTGGACACCGGCAAAGTAGGTCTTGGGGATGTCGACGAACGCGAACGCGTCGAACGTCGTATAGGCGTTCATCGTCACCATATTGTCCTGGTAGTTGAAGCGATCGCCGACATGGCGCATCGAGGCGCCGATCTCGAGCGGCAAGGCCGTGTCGAACCGGTAGGACGCGCCGGCATTGGCGATGAAGTTCGGCACGTTGGGCGGCGTCTTGCCCGCATAGGACTGCAGCACGCCGCCACCGTCGACATAGGTGAAATCGATGAAACGCGATTGCACGAAGGCGACATTGCCCCACAGCTTCAGCCCGCCGACCGGATTGGTCGCGGCCGCGAACTCAAAGCCCCGGGACGCGATCTTGCCGGCAAGGTTGAAGACGTTGCCGCTCTCTGGAATGTAGACGTTCTTGCGCTCGATATCGAAGGCGGACACCGTGAACTCGGTGCGCTTGTCGGTCGACTGCACTTTGACGCCGGTCTCATAGGTCCGCGACGTCGTGAGCTCCAGCGGCGCCGTGGGCCTGAGGATGAAGATGTTCGCTACCGTCGGATCCGCGGCGGTCGCGTACTGGCTGTAGAACATCACCCCGGGAACCGCCTCCCAGGTGTAACCGACCCGGCCGGTGATGGGGTTGAACCGCTTCGAGAATGGATAGTTTGCGACCTGGTCGCCGTTTTCGTCGAAGCGATTGCGCGATAGCTCGATGTTCTCCAGGCGGATGCCGCCGATCAGCGCAAAGGTCGAGGTCAGCTTGAGCCTGTCCTCGAACGACAGCGCCGTGGTGTCGACGCGGGTGAAGATATGCTCGTCGGCGCGTGGGCCGTAGAGGCCGCGGTCCGGATTGAGCAGGTTGACATAGTCGCTGGAGAACAGGGTGTCTTGTGACACGTTGAACTGGTTGCTGCTCGCGGCCACCGTGGCGACGAAGCGATTGTCCATGCCGCCGATGTTGGAATTGACGGTGAGGTCGGTGATGTTGCCGTAGAGCCGCTGGGCGTGATCCAGCGCCAGGCGTTCGCGATAGATGCTCTGCGCGCCGGGCAAATTCCCGACGGTCTGGTCGAACGAGGTGATCTCGTTGTTGAACCAGTGCCGGTGGGCGTCATAGCCGTAGACCTGGCTCTTCAGCGAGATGTTGTTGGTGATGTCCCACTGGAAACCGCTGCGCAGCCACAGCTCGTTGGCGCCGCTGTGATTGTCGAGCACGTTGTAGTTCGTCCGCAGCGTGCGCGCGTCGATAGTCGCCGGCACAGGTGTGCCGCCGCCGAGGTAATAGTTGCTCCACAGTCCGGAGACCACGCCAGATGTCGGCACGATGCCCGGCGCGTTCGCGGGCACGATCGGCGTGCCCCAGTAGAAGCGGTCCTTGTCCTGCCTGTATTCGGCGGCTCCCCAGACCTTCAGGCTGTCGTTGACGCGGTAGTTCAACTGGCCGGAGACATTGCTGAGCTTGGTATAGGTGTCGTCGATAAAGCCCTGGTTGTTGAAATGGCTGATGTCGAAGCGGTAGTCGAGGCCATCGATCCGCGTGCTGCCGCCGGAGCCGTAGCCGGCGCGATAGCCGTTGAAGGTATCGTAGGCGGTGAAGGCCTCGTTCACGATCGGCCCGGTGTGCGGCGCCTTGGTCACGTAGTTGACGGCGCCGCCGGTGGCGCCGAGGCCGGCTACGAGCGAGTCCGGGCCCTTGATGATCTCCACCTGCTGCAGATTGGCCGTGTCCATCGGCCGGCCCGTCATGGTGGACGGCCCGATCGGGATGCCGTTGTAGAGCGTTGAGATCTGATCGCCGGTAAATCCGCGCATCGAGAAGATTGCAGGTGCGCCGGGCGCATCGCCGCCGGTGACGCCGGCCGCCGCCTTTGCGACGTCGGTGGTCGTTCGGACGCCCAACTCCTCCATTCTCTGTTGGTTGATCACCTCGACGGTGGCCGGCGTCTGCCGCGCCGTGATGCCGAGGCGCGATCCGACGTCGGTGACCGCATTGGTGTTGAGCGGCGTTGGTGCAGTCGTGGGCGGCTGGTTCGTCGGAGAAATGACCGCAGCGGGCGGGGGCTTGCGTCCGGCGGTACGACGCGCTGTGCGCGTCCGCTGGTTGTCCGCGGTGATCGCGGGTGCCGGCTTTTTGGGAGGCGGGGACACGACGACCGGGCCGACGCTTTGCGCCGGCTGACCCTGCGTGGCGGTCTGCGCCAGCGCCGATGTCGAGACTGCGGCCGACGACAGCAGCACGATCAGCAGCGATGCAACCGCGCGATTGGCGTTCGGACTCTGGAATGCAAGGTCGATAGGCGCGCGTCCACAATATGGCGCAACACCATGGCGGTTCTCAAAATGTGTCACGAGACGTACTCAGCGGCGAAGCAACTACGATGTCACCGCGGTTGCTGGTTCCATCTACCTTCGCCCCGAGGATAGACGCACCCAGCTACTCTTCCGACATCGAGGCACCCCGCCCGACGCGTTCGCGCATGACCATGACCGGCAGCAGGTTTCCTGGCTCGCGGGTCGTCGCCTCCGACCACCTTCCCAGAGGCCCGGGTGGGCTCCAGTGGCATTTGGTCGTTGGCTATCCGCTTACAGTTGCGGGGGCAGCCGCGGAATTGTCCATGAGACGGACGCACCGCATTCCCTTGGCTAGTCCTTGCGGACACTACCGATCACAAAGCTGGCATCTGGCGATCCGCGCGTCAACCGCCGCCGGAGTCGCTAGTCGCAACCGGGCTGTCATGGCTCGCCGAATGGAGTAGACTGTGGCTTGAGGACATCACCCATGACGCTCAACATCCTGCCGCCGCGCGCC
>JAEWBW010000149.1 GCA_023390955.1 Pseudomonadota bacterium | reverse complement strand
CCCCGAATGCGCAGCTGTGCGGTTTACTGGTGTCGGTAACGGTTGTACATCCGTGACGTCGGGGGATTCCATGATGCGCCTACTCACCTGGAACATTCAGTGCGGCAAGGGCTGCGACGGCGTCACCGATCTCGCGCGGATCGTCGACGCCGCAAGGGAAACGATGGATGCGGATGTCTTCTGCTTCCAGGAGGTGAGCGCGCATTTTTCCAGGCACGACGGCAACAGCGACCAGAGCGCCGAGCTCGCGGCACTTCTGCCGGGTTACATGCCGGTCTTCCGGCCGGCGATCGAAACCGTCGATCAGGCCGGCCAGATCCATCGCTTCGGCAACATGACCCTGTCGCGCCTGCCGGTCTTGCAGATCAACAATCACGTCCTGCCGTGGCCCGGCGCGGGCTCGGTGCGCAGCATGCGGCGCAACGCCGTGGAGGTGACGGTCCAGGCGGCGTTCGGCGCGGTGCGCATCGTCAATACGCATCTCGAATACCATTCGGCCACCCAGCGCGATGCGCAGATCGCGCGCTTGCTGGATTTGCAACAGGACGCCTCGACCAGTCCGCGGTCGTCAAAACGGCAGCCCGACGAGCCCTATGAGAGCCAGACCATCGCGGCCTCGAGCATCCTGTGCGGCGATTTCAACTTCGACGTCAGCGATCCCCAGCACGCGCTGCTCGATCGCGCGAACCGGGCAGGGATCAACTATCGCGACGCCTGGACGGCCAATCAACCCGACCGTCCACGTGCACCGACCTGCGGAATCTATGACCACGCGCAGTGGACGGACGGTCCCGATTGCCGCGACTTCATCTTCGTGACCGAGGATTTGAAGGGGCGCGTCTGCAAAGTCGAGGTCAACGGTGAGACCGATGCCTCCGATCACCAGCCGGTTCTCATCGAACTGGCCGATTGAACGGCAGGTCTGGCGCATTTCCTCCAGCTCCGGCGGAGTTAATGGAACGCGGCCGGGCTCCAGGCCGTTGGATCGCATGACAGGATTTGAGGATTCTGCTAGGTTGAGCGGCCGCAACGGCTTCCCAAAAGGACCGTGGCGCCATTTGCCAATGGGAGTTTTGGTCTGAGCGTCGCCTTTACCAAGGAAGAGAGCGCCGAAACGGCATCTGAAACCCAGTTGCCGGACCGCCCGATCTCGCCCCATGCGAACCTCGTCACCGAAGCCGGATTGAAGGCCTTGGAGCTGCAGCTCCATGAGGCCCGCGAGGCCTATGAGGCCGCGCAGGGCATCGAAGACGTCAACGAGCGGCGCCGCGAGCAGGCGGTGCCGCTGCGCGACGTCCGCTACTTCACCGAACGGGTTCGCACCGCGCAGCTCGTTCCGGCGCCTGAGTCCACGGAGACGATCGCCTTCGGCAGCACCGTGACCTTCAGCCGCGCCGATGGGCGTGTGCAGACCTATCGGATCGTCGGCGAGGACGAGGCCGATCCCAAGGCCGGCTCGATCTCCTTCGTGTCGCCGGTTGCAAGGTCGCTGATGGGCAAGGCCGTCGGCGACGTCGTCGGCTCCGGCCAGCAGGAAATCGAGATCATTGCCGTAGCGTGAGCATCGTCGCGCGCGCGCCGTCGAGGAACGTGCGCACGGCATCGCGCACGATGGCGTCGAGATCGGACGGGATCTGCGTCTCGTAGATGAATTTCCGGATTGCGAGATAGAAGATGCGGCCGTGCAGGCCCCAGAACAGCTCGATCTCGCGTTCGCCGAGCGGGCTGGTCTTGGCGTCGGGCAGGCCGAGATCGTGGCGCAGCTCTGCGGTGGCCGGCTCGATCAGTTCGCGGCGGACGAGGTCGAGATAGCGGCCTGTGATGCCGAACGACTTCATGCCGGAGAACACGAAGATCCGCACCCAATTGTACTCGAACACGCGCGCGACATAGTCGAGATAGAAGCGCGTGAGCCGCGCCTCCAGCGTCATGCTGCGATCGCGGATCAGCGGCGCCCAATCCGGTGACCAGCGGCTGAGATAGACTTCCTGGTAGACGCGTTCGATCAGCGCCTCCTTGCTCGGGAAGTGCCGGTAGATCGCCGAGTGGGTGATGCCCATGCGCTTGGCGAGTTCGCGGGTCTGGCCCTCGAAACCGCGCTCGGCAAAGAAGCGGATCGCCTCGTCCACGATGGCGCGCTCGCGGTCGGCCGCCCGCATGTTGCGGCGCTTGGGCGCAGCCTTGTCGCGTGCTTCGGTCCGCTTGCGGACCGGCCGTTTCGCCGTCTTCTGCGCTTTTCGAGCCATTTCGCCGCTGAATCGTCTCTTCCGACGCCTTCATACCGCAATGCGCTTTTGTGACCAAATGGTCATTTCCGGTTGACCACCTCGCGGCTGCGTGTCAGGATTTTGAGACCAGATGGTTACAAATCTGGGGGTCCCGGCTGATGAGCCGAGGGATTTGAGGAAACGGCGGTGAAGGCGAGGGCTTTCAGCTATTTTCGTGCGGCTACGATCGGCGAGGCGCTGGATGCTCACGCGCGCGCCGGCGACGACGCACGTTTCATCGCCGGCGGCCAGAGCCTCGTGCCCGCTTTGTCGCTGCGGCTGCAAGCGCCAAGACTCCTGATCGACATCACCCATATCGGCGAGATGCGCGGCATCAGGCGCGAGGGCGATGCCTTGCGCATCGGCGCGCTGACGCGGCATTGCGAGATGCTGACCGATCCGCTCGTCGAGGAGTTCGCGCCTCTGTTGCGCGCCGCGGCACCCTTCGTGGCGCATCCCGCGATCCGCAACCGCGGCACTTTTGGCGGCAGCGTCGCGCTCGCGGACCCCGCATCTGAATTTCCGGCGATGACTTTGGCGCTCGGCGCCGAGATCGAGATCGCGGGCCCGGACGGCAGCCGGCGCGTCAAGGCCGACGATTTCTTCATCGACCTCTTCGAGACGGCCCTGCAGCCCGGTGAGCTCGTCACTGCAGTCCACGTTCCGCTCTTCAGGGCGGATCAGCGCTTTGCCTTCGACGAGCTGGCACGGCGGCGTGGCGATTATGCGCTGGTCGGCTGCGGCATGCTCGCGACCTGCACGAAAGGTCGAATCAACGACATCCGGATCTCCTTCTTCTCGGTCGGCAATGTGCCGACGCGGGTGAAGGGCGCTGAAGCGGCCCTGATCGGCCGTTGTCTCGATGCCGCCAGCATTACTGCCGCACAGGCTGCGCTCGAAAATGATCTCGCGCCGCCCGAGAGCGACGAGGTGCCGCCGGCGATGCGGCTGCATCTGGCGCGCGTGCTGCTCGGCCGTCTGCTCGGGCGTCTGGGTGACGATTCATGAGCGGCTTTGACGAAGCGCTTCTGGAAGAGGTGGACGAGACCGTCCGCGTCCGCCTCGTCGTCAACGGCCGCAAGGTCGCCTGCGAGGTCGCGCCGCGCGAAACGCTGGTCGATTGCCTGCGCAACGCGCTGGAGCTGACCGGCACGCATGCCGGCTGCGAGATGGGCGCCTGCGGTGCCTGCCTTGTGCAGGTCGATGGGCGCGCCGTGCACTCCTGTCTGATGTTCGCGGTGCAGGCGGACGGCAGCAAAATCGACACCATCGAAGGTCTCACCGAAAGCGGCGTGCTCGCCGATCTCCAGGCCGAATTCCATCGCCGCAACGCCCTGCAGTGCGGCTTCTGCACCCCGGGCATGCTGGTCAGCGCACACGAACTGCTGTCGCAGGTGGCCGAGCCCAGCCGTGAGGAAATCCGCGACGCACTCTCCGGCAACTACTGCCGCTGTACCGGCTATGAGGCGATCGTGGACGCCATCGATGCCGTGGCCAGGGCGCGCGGCGGTAATGGAGGCGCGACATGAGCGCGCCGCTGACCTCGCTCGACCGTCCGAACTCCTATATCGGCCGCTCGGTGCCGCGGCCGAACGCAAAGCGGCTGCTGGCGGGCCGTGGCCGCTACATCAGCGATCTCCGCCTGCCGCGCATGCTCCATGCGGCCTTCCTGCGCAGCCCGCATGCGCATGCGAAGATCGTGTCCATCGATGTCGAGCAGGCCCGCGCGCTGGAAGGCGTGCATCTCGTCGCCACCGGCGCCGACCTCGCAAAGATCTGCACGCCCTGGACCGGCACGCTCGACCATTTCAAGGGCATGACATCAACGCCGCAATTGCCGCTGCCGCTCGACCGTGTGGTCTGGGCCGGGCAGGCGGTTGTTGCCGTGGTCGCGGAGAGCAGGGCGATCGCCGAGGACGCGCTTGAATTGATCGCTGTCGACTATGAGGATCTGCCGGTCGTAGTCGATCTCGACGGCGCGCGCGAAGCCGGCACGCCGCTGGTCAATCCCGGCAGCGCCGGCAATGTCTGTTTCCGCAGCCAGCTCGACAGCGGCACGGTGGACGATGCGTTTGCCAACGCGGCCCACGTCGTGGAGGAGGAGCTGTCCTTCGGCCGGCATACGGCCGTGACGCTCGAGCCGCGCGCCATCGTCGCCGACTACGATCCTGCTGCCGGGATGCTCACCGTGCATCACGCCACGCAGACGCCGTACCAGTTCCAGGATCTCTACTCCCGCCACTACGGCATCCCCGAGGCCCGCGTTCGCGTCATTGCGACCGACATCGGCGGCTCCTTCGGGATGAAGCTGCTTGTCTATCACGAGGACATGGCGGTGGTCGGCCTCTCCATCCTGCTCGGGCGTCCCGTCAAATACGTCGCCGATCGTATCGAGTCGTTTGTCTCCGACATCCACGCCCGCGACCATCGCGTCCGCGCCCGCATGGCGCTGGATGCCCAGGGTGAGATCCTGGCGATGGACGTGTTGGATCTTACCGCCATCGGCGCCTTCTCGACCTATCCGCGGACCAGCGTGGTCGAGGGCAACCAGGTGATCCGCCTGATCGGCGCGCCCTATCGCTTCAGGAATTACCGCGCCGCGCTGGAGGTGATCTTCCAGCACAAGGTGCAGACCAGCCAGTATCGCGCAGTCGGCCATCCCATCGCCTGCGCCGTCACCGAGCGGCTTGTCGATCTGGCCGCTGCGAAGCTTGGATTGGATCCCTTCGCCATCCGTGTCAGGAACGTGATAGCGGACGATGCCTATCCGCAGACGTCGCCGACCGGCTACCGCTTCGAGGCGCTGTCGCACGAGGTCTGCCTGAAGCGGCTGCGCGAGATCATGGATTATGACGCGCTCCGTGCCGAGCAGGCGGCGCTCCGCCAGCGCGGCATCTATCGCGGCATCGGCATCGCGACCTTCGTCGAGATCACCAATCCGAGTCCCGCCTTCTATGGCGTCGGCGGCGCCCGCATCTCCTCGCAGGACGGAGCGATTATCAGCCTGACGCCGTCGGGCGATGTTCGCTGCCTGATCTCGGTCACCGAGCAGGGGCAGGGCACCGAGGCCATCATCAGCCAGATCGTGGCCGATCAGCTCGGCCTTGCGCAGGAGCACGTCAAGGTCGTCACCGGCGATACCGAGGTGACGCCGCATGGCGGGGCCACCTGGGCCTGTCGCGGCGCCGGCATCGGCGGCGAGACCGCGTTGCAGGCTACCCGCGTGCTCAAGCGCAACATTCTGGAGATTGCAGCCCTCATCCTTCAGGAGCAGCCGTCGGCGCTCGACATCATCGACGGCCAGGTGGTCGACGCGGCATCGCGCCAGCAGCGCCTGCCGATCTCCGAGATCGCGCGCATCTGCTATTTCCGCTCCGACACGTTGCCGCCGGGCACCCAGGCCCAGCTCACGGTCAGCCATCACTTCGCGCCGCAGGGCTATCCCTTCGCTTTCACCAACGGCATCCAGGGCTGTTCGCTCGAGGTCGATGTCGAGACGGGCTTCATCAAGCTGCTGAAGCATTTCGTCGTCGAGGATTGCGGCCGCATCATCAATCCCATGCTGGTGGACGAGCAGCTCCGCGGCGGCGTCGTGCAGGGGCTTGGCGCGGCGCTGTTCGAGGAGTGCCGCTACAGCGACACGGGCCAGCTCGTGAACGGCTCGCTCGCCGACTATCTCGTGCCGATGGCGATGGAGATGCCCGACATCGTCATCTCGCATGTGGAGACGCCGACGGCAGACACGGTGCTCGGCGCCAAGGGCGTCGGCGAGGCTGGCACCGCCGCAGCGTCAGCGTGCGTGCTCAATGCCGTCAACGACGCGCTGTCACCATTCCGGGCATCGATCAATGCGATTCCAATTACGCCTGCAAACGTCCTGAAAGCCCTGAAGCGATTCTAGAAAAAAGACATCACGGAGGAGGAAATCATGAAGACCAAAGGTTCGAACCTGACGCGCACAAAAATCTCCCGCCGCACCGCGCTCGCCGGCCTGTCCGCCGGCGCAGCGCTGCTTGCGATGCCCCGGATCGGGCGCGCGGCCGACGACACCATCCGCATCGGCTTCCCGACGCCGTTGACCGGCCCCTACGCCGCTGAAGCGCGCGACCAGGTCAAATGCGCCGAGCTCGCGGTCAAGCTCGCCAACGACAAGGGCGGCATTGCCGGTCGCAAGGTCGAGCTTCTGGTGCGCGACGACAAGCTCAACGCCGGTGAGGCCGCGACCCGCACGCTGGAGCTGATCGAGAAGGACAAGGTGCATGCCGTGGTCGGCGCGCTCTCCAGCGCCGTTCAGCTCGGCGTCAACGAGGTCACCCGCGCCCGCGGCGTAATCTATGTCTCGATCAGCCAGTCCGACACCATCAACGAGGCCAAGGACTTCAGCAAATACACCTTCCACGAGGCGCTCAATCCGCACATGACCACGGCGGCGGTGGCGCGGGTGACGCTGAAGAAGGGCATGAAGGTCGCGCATCTCGTCGCCGACTACGCCTATGGCCACGAAATGCTGCGCGGCTTCAAGCGCGCGCAGACGGCGATCGGCGCCGAGAATGTCGGCGAGATCCTGCATCCGATCGGCGCCGCGGACTATTCGACCTTCATGCCGCGCCTGATGTCGATGCGGCCCGACGTGCTCTGCATCTCGAATTTCGGCCGCGACCAGGCCAATGCGATCAAGCAGGCGGTGGATTTCGGCGTCAAGCAGCAGATGAAGATCGTGGTGC
>JAEWBW010000107.1 GCA_023390955.1 Pseudomonadota bacterium | reverse complement strand
AGAAACGGTCGCAGCATGGCCGACAAACTGGCCAACGAGATTGTTGCTGCCGCAAAAGGTGAAGGTGCCGCTTTCAAAAAGAAAGAAGATACCCACCGTATGGCCGAAGCCAACAAGGCATTTGCCCACTTTAAAGTATAATTTGTCTTTTCTTACCAATATTGAAAAGCTCCTGAGAAGGAGCTTTTTTCATTCTTACCATATTCCTTCGAAATGAAAGATGAGAGTCTCGGAAAGGGTTTTCTCCTGGAAAATTCATCGAACTTCAAAAAGCAAAAGAGTATCGACATAAAACAAAAATATCCCGCTTTTGGCGGGATATTTTTATGCCTGGTAGAATGTGCTTACGAACCGGCGTTTCCATTATCGGTTCCTTCGCCGCCATTGGCTGTACCGCCGGCAATGCCACTGTCAAATACATCGGTTGATGTAGGAGAAGTCACACTTTCCGGAGTTTGCGAACCAGTTGAAAAGTCGGTGCCTTCATACGAACTGCTGCCGCCTGTGCTCTCGAGGCCACGGTTTGAAGTGGAGGAAGCTTTACTGCCACCGGAACGGCCCGATTTTGAGGCGCTTTTTTTGCTGGCACCGCTACGCGAATTGCTGCTGCCCGATGACATGCCCTTTGAGGCGCCACCTTTTTTGGCTGTTGCATTGCCGCCGCGGGAAGCCGACGAACCTTTTGAGGCAGAACCGCCGCTACGCGATGCCGATGAACCACCACTGCGGGAAGCACTCCGTCCGCCGCCGCTGCTGCTTTTTGAGGAGGATTTTGATGCACTGCCTTTTTTAGCAGCGGCTTTTTTAGTTGCTTTTGCCATGTTTTAATGGGTTTTAAGTAAGGGTTAATAAATTCCGTCTTGAAATTACGAATGATAAATTATTTGCAAAAATTGTGCGCAGCTATTTTTTGTTGTTGCAGGCTTCGTGTGACGTGCAAATGTTGTTGAAAACTGAAACGAAAATCATTGAGCACAATTGATTGTTTTGGCGTTTTCTACTGCTGTTTTCCTGCCTTGTCTTTGAACATTTGCCGGTTGTGATTTTGATGTGTTGCGATCATTTGCTGCTGATGAAAAGTGAGACATTGCTGCAAACAGCATTGCAGTTAATACTTGCAGCAAAGCAATAGGAGAGAACTTCAGTTTGGCCGGCGAAATCCAGCTGCAGGAGAAAGGCCGCCTTTCGGCAGGATTTAATCTGGGATTAACGATTTTGGCCCGTTTGCCTGCGTGTATTTCAGGCCCAAAGACTTACCTTTGCGCTCCAAATTCAATTTATTTCTATCATGGCAGACTTAAGATTTCAACGCAACTTTGGTATCGCCGCCCACATCGATGCGGGTAAGACGACCACAACTGAGCGTATTTTGCGCTACACCGGTATGATTCACCGCACAGGTGAAGTGCATGACGGTGCTGCTACAACCGACTGGATGGAGCAGGAAAAAGAAAGAGGGATTACCATTACCTCTGCGGCGGTAAGCTGCCAGTGGAACTTCCCTACTGTGCTGGGTAAGGCAACTCCCGAAACAAAAAAATATTCTTTCAACATTATCGATACTCCGGGTCACGTGGACTTTACTGTAGAAGTAGAGCGTTCTATGCGTGTACTGGATGGTCTGATTGCCCTGTTTTCTGCGGTTGATGGGGTAGAGCCTCAATCAGAAACTGTATGGCGTCAGGCAAACCGTTACCATGTTCCGCGTATCGGTTTCGTAAACAAAATGGACCGCTCCGGTGCCGACTTCCTGAACGTAGTGAAGCAGGTACGTGAAATGCTGGGTTCCAAAGCCGTTCCGCTGCAATTGCCAATTGGCGCTGAAGACAACTTCAAAGGCGTGGTTGACCTGATTAAGATGAAAGGCATTGTATGGCACGCAGAAACAGAAGGTATGACCTTCGACGAAATCGACATTCCTGCTGACATGCTGGAAGAAGCGAACGAGTGGAGAGCAAGCCTTGTAGAAGCAGTCGCCGAATACGACGATAAGCTGATGGAGAAATTCTTTGAAGATCCAAACAGCATTTCTGAAGCCGAGATTCACGAAGCCATCCGCAAGGCAACAATCGATCTTTCGATTGTTCCGATGATGTGTGGTTCTTCGTTCAAAAACAAAGGTGTACAAACGGCGTTAGATGCTGTTTGCCGTTACCTGCCTTCTCCGGTTGATATCGAAGCCGTAAAAGGTACCGATCCGCATTCTGGCGAAGAGTTAACCCGTAAGCCAGATCCAAAAGAGCCGTTTGCAGCCCTGGCGTTCAAGATCATGACCGATCCTTTCGTAGGTCGCCTGGCCTTCTTCCGTGTGTATTCCGGTAAGCTGGATGCGGGTTCTTATGTACTGAACGTACGTAGCGGTAAGAAAGAACGTATCTCCCGTATCATGAAGATGTTTGCCAACAAGCAAAACCCAATCGACTTCATTGAAGCAGGTGATATTGGTGCAGCGGTAGGTTTCAAAGAAATCAAAACCGGTGATACCCTTTGCCACGAAGATCATCCGATTACACTGGAGAACATGTTCATTCCGGAGCCGGTAATCTCCGTAGCGGTTGAGCCGAAAACGCAGGCCGACGTTGACAAAATGGGTATGGCTATCGCGAAGCTGATTGAAGAAGATCCAACACTGCGTGTGAAAACCGATGAAGATACCGGTCAGACTGTATTGAGCGGTATGGGTGAACTTCACCTGGAAATCATCGTTGACCGTATGCGTCGCGAATTTAAAGTAGAAGTAAACCAGGGTGCTCCCCAGGTTGCCTATAAGGAAGCTTTCAATGCGACTGTTGAACACCGCGAAGTGCTGAAAAAGCAGTCGGGTGGTCGTGGTAAGTTTGCCGATATCATGTTCGAACTCGGACCGGTTGACGCTGAGTGGAAGACGGAAAATCCTGACAAAAACTTCCAGTTTGTAAACGATATTTTCGGTGGTTCTATTCCGAAAGAATTCCACACACCAATTCAGAAAGGCTTTGAAGCCGCAATGACAACAGGTGTATTGGCTTCTTACCCGGTAGATAACCTGAAAGTTCGTATCTATGACGGATCTTTCCACCAGGTTGACTCTGATGCGATGTCATTTGAACTTTGCGCCAAGCAAGGTTTCCGTGAAGCAGCAAGAAAAGCAAAACCAGTTTTGCTTGAGCCAATCATGAAAGTAGAAGTATTAACCCCAGATCAGTACATGGGTGATGTAACAGGTGACTTGAACCGTCGTCGTGGTATGCTGGAAGGTATGGATACACGTGCCGGTGTTCAGGTAATCAAGGCCAAAGTTCCGCTGAGCGAAATGTTTGGTTATGTTACACAACTTCGTTCACTGTCTTCTGGTCGTGCTTCTTCTACCATGGAGTTCTCTCACTACGCACCGGCTCCAAACAACATCGCTGAAGAAGTGATTGCCAAGAGCAAGGGCAAAGTAAGCGCCAGCTAAGAAGTACAAATTCTCTTTTTTATAGTAAAACCCCGCATTGCGGGGTTTTTTATTGCTAATCAAAATCAAAATCTTACAGGTGCAACTCTTTAGGCACTGAATTTGTCTCTCATTAGTGTTCAAAGCCTTTTTTCATTTCGGCCCGTTGAAGCCTATGAAAAACACCAAGGGTTTTTGAACCTCGGGGCTCATGTGAGCCCTTTTTTCTTGGCACTATACTTGCCAAAGGGAGAGAAATTTTAAGGCTCATGAAAACTCGAAACCTACTCTTATGTGCGGCAGTTGTTGCCAGCACTGCTTTCTTCTCCTGCGACAAAAAAGATGCCTCTACCGACGGAAAAGCCAGGTTACAAGTGGCTCTAACCGATGAACCCGGGAATTACGACGAAGTAAACATTGATGTACAGGATGTACGCATTAATTACTCAAACGACACCTCTGAAGGATGGGTAAGTCTGGGTGGTATCAGAACCGGTATTTACGACATTCTTCGCCTGACAAACGGGAAGGATACCATTCTGGCTGATGCACAGATCAATGCCGGGAAGATTCAGCAAATCAGGTTGATCCTGGGACCCAACAATTCGGTAAGATTGAATGGCCAGACCTATGCGCTGCAAACGCCAAGTGCGCAGCAATCGGGCTTAAAGGTTAAGATCAACCAGGATGTGAACGAAGGTGTGGCCTACAAGCTGTTGCTTGATTTTGATGCCTCCCGTTCCATTGTGCAAACCGGCAACGGAAATAACAACAACCAGAAATACATTTTAAAACCCGTGATTCGTGCTTCGCTAGAGGCAATCGGCGGTGGTGTACGCGGTTATGTTCTTCCTAATTCATTTGCTACGGCTGTTTATGCATTAAACGGCGCTGATACCGTAGCGGGTACATACACGGTAAATGGTGCTTACATGCTGAAAGGCTTAACGCCGGGCACTTACACAC
>JAEWBW010000670.1 GCA_023390955.1 Pseudomonadota bacterium | reverse complement strand
AACATGCGCAGGGCCTCGACCACGGAGCGCTGGCGGACCGCGCTGCGGCCGACGGCGCCAAACCGGTGCTCGCGATGGACGATGCGGCCGTCGCGCGCGGCCACCGCAAAATGGACGAGGCCGACCGGTTTGCCCGGCGTGGCGCCACCTGGTCCCGCGATGCCGGTGATGGCGACCGCAAGGTCGGTGCCGGCGCGCTCCAGCGCGCCGACGGCCATCGCGGTCGCGGTCTCCTTGCTGACGGCGCCGAAATTCGCAAGCGTACTGGCCTCGACCCCGAGCATCGCCCGCTTGGCGTCGTTGGAATAGGTGACGAAGCCGCGGTCGATCACGTCGGACGAGCCGGGAATGTCGGTGAGGGCGCCGGCGACGAGCCCGCCGGTGCAGGACTCGGCGGTGGCGATCGTCAGCTTGCGCATCCGGCACAAATCGAGCAGCGAGCGGGAGAGGGCGCGTGCGTCGCTGCCGCCCATGGCCCTACAGGCTCCAAGTCTTTTGATCAAACGGAAGGCGGATGGTGGCGCTCGCGGTGGCCGCGATGCCTTCCTCGCGCCCGGTGAAGCCGAGCCGCTCGCTGGTCGTGGCCTTCACCGCGACGCGCGAGATGTCGACGCCGGAAATCTCGGCGATGCGCGCGCGCATGACGTCGCGCAGCGGGCCGATCTACGGCCGCTCGCAGATCATCGTCACCTCGAGATTGGCGACGCGGCCGCCGCGCTGGGTGACGCGCTCGATGGCGTATTTCAAAAACTGGTCGGAGGCGGCGCCCTTCCATTTGGGATCGGTGGGCGGAAAGTGCGAGCCGATGTCGCCGTCAGCCAGCGCACCGAGAATGGCGTCGACCAGCGCGTGCAGGCCGACATCGCCGTCGGAGTGGGCGAGAAACCCCTTGGTGTGCGGGACGCGCACGCCGCAGAGCATGACGTGGTCACCCTCGCCGAACGCGTGCACGTCATAGCCCGTGCCGGTCCTGATATCGCCAAGCGATGCGGTGAGGCGCGCTTCCTCGCGCACGAAATCTTCGGGGGTGGTCAGCTTCATGTTTGCAACATCGCCTTCAAAGGTCGCGACCGTCAATCCCGCCCATTCCGCGATCGCCGCATCGTCTGTGAAATCCGAACGTCCGTCCTTCGCTGCGCGACGATGCGCCTCGAGGATGACGTCGAAACGAAAGGATTGCGGCGTCTGTGCGCTTCGTAGGCGCGCGCGATCCGGCGTGCCTTCGATCTGTCCGGCGTCGCCGACGAGCTTGATGGTGTCGGTGACAGGAACGGTCGGAATGGCGGCGCCGGTGCGGCCCGCCGCCTCGATGGCGCGCGAGATCAGGGCCTGCGACACGAACGGCCGCGCGGCGTCGTGAATCAGCACGAGATCCGGCTTGTGCCTGGCAAGCGCCTCGAGGCCGGCCAGCACCGAGGCCTGCCGCGTCGCGCCACCGCTGGTTGGCGGCTCGTGGCTGAGGCCGGCGACCGCGGCGGTGAACATGGCGCCGTCGTCGGGGTTCACGACCGGCTGCACGAATGCGACGTCGGGGTGTCGGCTGAACGATTCCATGGCGCGATAGATCACCGGCACCCCGCCAATCGACCGGTACTGCTTCGGGCCGCCCGCACCGGCGCGCAGTCCGCGTCCGGCTGCAACGAGAACGACGGCGGTCCGTTGTGATTTCGCCATGGAGATCAAGTACTCAATTCAAAGGGATGGTCGAGGAGGGAGCTTGTTGGCATGCCTCTAGCACGGCCCTGTCGCAAAAACAGGGGTTTCCCCGGATTGTGGGCAACAGCAATTTGCTGCACTGCACTTGCATATTGTCAAGAATTGTCTAAACTCTAGGCATGGCGCTTGACTGCACAAGAAGTGTGCGCAAGATTGGTCATGGCGGACGCGATGAGGCGCCGCCCATAATACGAGACGTTCGTGACCAGACCGGCAGGAATTGGCGTTAAGCCATTGAAGATAGGCGATATTGATATCGCCACCCCGGTATTTCTGGCGCCGATGTCGGGGGTGACCGATTCACCCGTCCGGCGGCTGGCGGCGGAGCTTGGCGCAGGTCTCGTGGTCTCCGAGATGACCGCCAGCGACGATCTGGCCAACGGCCATTGGATGTCGCGGTTGCGCTGCGAAGCGACCGGGGTCGGCCCGCATGTGGTCCAGCTGGCCGGCTGCGAGACACATTGGATGGCGGAGGGCGCCCGGATCGCCGCAGGCGAGGGCGCCGACATCATCGATATCAACATGGGCTGTCCCGCCCGACACGTCACAGGCGGCCAGTCCGGCTCGGCACTGATGCGCGACCTCGACCATGCGGTCAGCCTGATCGAGGCGACGATCGCCGCGGTGAAGGTCCCGGTCACGCTGAAGATGCGGCTCGGCTGGGACGACCGCACCCGCAACGCACCGGAGCTGGCGCGGCGCGCGCAGGCCGCCGGCGTCCAGCTGATCACCGTGCATGGCCGCACCCGCTGCCAGTTCTACAAGGGCGAGGCCGACTGGGACGCAGTGCGCGACGTGCGGGAGGCGACCACGCTTCCGCTCGTCGTCAACGGTGACATCACCTCCTACGACAAGGCCGTGGCCGCTCTGGAAGCTTCAGGCGCCGATGCCGTCATGATCGGACGCGGCGCCTACGGCCAGCCCTGGTTGCCCGGACAGATCGGCCGTCGCCTGCAGGGCGGTGCGATCGAGGACGCGCCCTCGCTGCCCGACCAGCTCAACTATGTCCGCGCGCTCTATGAGGGCATCTGCGAACTCTATGGCCTGCGCGTCGGCCTGCGCCATGCCCGCAAGCACCTCGGCTGGGCGCTCGACGTCGCTGCCACCGTCAGCCGCGCGCCGGCCGAGAAGCTGAAGGCCTGGCGGCAGACCATCCTCACCTCCGAGGACCCGCACGCCGTGCACCGGTCGCTGCAGGACGCCTTCGACGATTTCGCATGGAGCGCTGCTGCATGAGCCTGGCCGCTGACCATCGTCGTCCCATTCCGTCCGACAGCGAAGCGATCCTGGACGCCTTGCCCAATCCGGTTCTCATGATCGGGCCAGACGGCAAGATCGTCGGCGCCAACATCGCGACCGAATCCTTCTTCGAAATCTCGACGCAGTTTTTGAAGCGGCAGTCGCTGAAGGAGCTGGTGCCGTTCGGAAGTCCGTTGCTGGCGCTGATCGACCAGGTGCGCTCCTCGAACGCGCCGGTGAACGAATACAAGGTCGATCTCGGCACGCCGCGCATGGGCGGCGACCGTCAGGTCGATCTGCACGTCGCGCCGATGACCGAGCGTCCCGGCCACATCGTGGTGATGCTTCAGGAGCGCAGCATCGCCGACAAGATGGATCGGCAGCTCACCCATCGCAGCGCCGCACGCTCGGTGATCGCGCTCGCCGCCATGCTAGCGCACGAGATCAAGAATCCGCTGTCGGGCATCCGCGGCGCCGCGCAATTGCTGGAGCAGCAGGCGTCCTCCGAGGACCGCATGCTGACCCGGCTGATCTGCGACGAGGCCGACCGGATCGTCACGCTGGTCGACCGCATGGAGGTGTTCGGCGACGAGCGCCCCGTGGTGCGCGGTCCCGTCAACATCCATTCGGTGCTCGACCACGTTAAGCGGCTGGCGCAGTCGGGCTTTGCCCGCAACATCCGCTTCATCGAGGACTACGATCCGTCGCTGCCGCCGGTGCTGGCCAACCAGGACCAGCTCATCCAGGTGTTCCTCAACCTCGTGAAGAACGCCGCGGAAGCCCTGATCGATGTTCCCGACGGCGAGATCCAGCTCACCACCGCGTTCCGCCCCGGTGTCCGCCTGTCAGTGCCCGGTCAAAAATCCCGGGTATCCCTGCCGCTCGAATTCTGCGTCAAGGACAATGGACCGGGCGTGCCCGACGATCTCCTGCCCAACCTGTTCGATCCCTTCGTGACCACCAAGCAGACCGGCAGCGGTCTCGGGCTGGCGCTGGTCGCAAAGATCATCGGGGATCACGGCGGCATCATCGAATGCGAGTCTCAGCCGCGCAAAACCACTTTCCGCGTGCTGATGCCGATGTACTCGACTTCAGTCAAACACACCGATCAAAGCAGTCGCGCCGACTCTGCCGGGAAGCCGTCGCCTGCGTCACACGGGGCGAAATGAGGAATAGCAATGCCCGCAGGTAGCATTCTCGTTGCTGATGACGACACCGCCATCCGCACGGTTCTGAATCAGGCTCTCTCCCGGGCCGGATACGAAGTCAGGCTGACCGGCAACGCCGCGACGCTGTGGCGCTGGGTCAGCCAGGGCGAGGGCGATCTCGTCATCACCGACGTGGTGATGCCGGACGAAAACGCGTTCGACCTGTTGCCGCGCATCAAGAAGATGCGACCGAACTTGCCGGTCGTGGTCATGAGCGCGCAAAACACCTTCATGACGGCGATCCG
>JAEWBW010000638.1 GCA_023390955.1 Pseudomonadota bacterium | reverse complement strand
AGGAGCTCGACATCCTCCAGCTCGCGCACAACTACGGTCACCTCGAGACGGTGCTCAACAAGAGCCTCGCGACCGATCTCGACACCGTGCAGAGCATCCTGAAGCTGATCAAGGGCTCGTACCTGCGTCCGGAATGACCGCTCCCGCTCGTTCGCGAGCGGAGATCGCACGCTCGATGCGCTCGGCGCCGCTCCGGGAGCAGGCTTGCGCGCGCTAAGCTCTCCGCCCATGAAGCTCCAGGCCGCCGTCTTCGATCTCAACGGCACGCTCGTCGACGACATCGGATTCCATTTCCAGGCGTGGAAGGCGCTCGGCGAGCGCGTCGGGTTCGCGATGGACGAGGCGATCTTCCAGTCGTGCAACGGGCTGAAGAACGAGGACATCTTCCCTCGGCTCCTCGGCCGCGAGGTCGGCCCCTCCCTGCTCGAAGCGCTCGGGCGCGAGAAGGAGGAGCATTACCGTGCCCTGTATCGACCGCATCTCGCCCCGGTTCGCGGCGCCGTCGAGCTGCTGTCGGTCCTCCGCGGGCGCGGCGTGAAGCTCGCGGTCGCGAGCTCGGCACCGATCGAGAATCGCGCGATGGTGCTCGACGGTCTCGGCTGGAACGAGACGTTCGACGTCGTCGTCGCGAACGAGGGCCTGCGCGGCAAGCCCGAGCCGGACATCTTCCTCGCCGCCGCGGAGCGACTCGGCATCGAGCCGAAGGCGTGCCTCGTCTTCGAAGACGCAGTGAACGGCGTCGTCGCCGCGCGCGCTGCAGGGATGAACGTCATCGGCGTCACGACGAACGTGCCGGCCGAATCGCTCCGTACGGCGGGTGCACGTCACACGATCGCCGACTTCACCGCGATCCCCGGCGATCTCGACGCGTTCATCAGCTGAGCGTCGATCACACGATCGAAGCGGCGCCTGCCGTGCAGGCCGCTCCCGATCGCAGAGGCCTGCGCCGCATCGCAGGCCCCCGGCGCGCGCGCTAGACTCGGCGCCGTGTCGCGCAGGCCCCGCAAGATCGCCGTCATCGGAGTGAGCGGCAACGGCAAGACGACGCTCTCCCGCCGGCTCGGGAAGCTGCTCGGCGTCCCGCACATCGAGCTCGATGCGCTCTGCCACCTGCCAGGGTGGAAGGAGGCGACGAACGAAGACTTCCGCCGCGATGTGCTCGCGGCCATGAATGCCTCCGATGGTTGGGTGATCGACGGCACGTACGATCGCAAGCTCGGAAACCTCGTCTACGAGCGCGCCGATACGATCGTCTGGCTCGATCTACCGCTGCACCTCGTCCTGTCCCGGCTGGTGCGGCGCGCGCTCTGGGACGTCGTCACGCAACGCGACCTGTTCAACGGCAACCGGCAGACGCTCCGGTTCGCCTTCTTCGAGCGCGAATCCCTCGTTGCGTATGCGGTGAAGCAGCACTTCCTCCGGCGGCGGCTCTACCCCCAGAAGTTCGCCTCGATGAAGGCGATCGAGCTCGTTCGCCTGCGCTCTCCGCGCGAGGTCCGCCGCTGGCTCCGGGGCCAGGCCGCCTCCTGATCCTTTCGATCCTGTCGGCTCGATCTTTCGTTCCTGCACGATACGGAGGCTCGGTTCACGCAATTCCAAGCACTTAACCGATGGCACGGAACGAGCATGGTGGAGGCCAGCGCTGCGGCGTGGCTTTACCCCCCCCGAGCCCGCCGCGGCGTTTTTCTATTTCCGTCGTCCCGTTGCCGTCGTGTGAGACGGCGCGCTGCGCGGGCGTCAGTAGGCCACGATCGGCCCCCAGACGACCGTCTGGTCCGAGCGCTGGAGGACGACGCGGAAGTAAGAGCCGGCGACGAACGATCCGACGTTCGACCCGCGGATGACCAGCGAGTGCACTCCGGCGGGGATCGAGACGCGTCCGGTGGCGTCGTTGAGGAGGACGCCCTGCTCGTGGACGGCGAGCTGATAGGTCAGGCTCCCTGAAGCGAAGACGGCGTTGAACGGCGCGGGAATGACATCGGTCCCGACCCACGTGTCCCACTGCTGGTTGAACGCCAGCGCCCCCGCAGCGTCCGTGCGGACGAGGGCCATCGCGATCGCGGGCCCTGTCACCTCGACCTGAAAGCTCCCGTCGAAGACTCCATCCGCCGCGATGGGCCCGTCGACAAACCTCGTCATGTCGATCCTGAGCGAGTCGGCAGCGATGCTCGTAGCACCGACCGCCGTCGGCGGTTCGTCAGCGTCAGGACCTGCGTCGCTCGCTGCGTCGCTCGCGACGTCGCTCGCTGCGTCGCGCGAGTCGTCGCGCGGCTCTCCTCCATCCATCGCACGCCTGGGCGATCCATCCGCCCCGCCCGAGTCGAGCTCCGGCTCGAGGGTGCCGACCTGCGTGAGCCCGCAGCCCGCGAGCCCTCCGCCGGCGAGCACGATCCAGGCAGCCAGCACCACTCCAAACGAGCGAGCACGAGGGCGCACGAGCTTCATTCTAGAGAGCCTCGATCGCGACTGGAAGCCTCGAGCTCGATGCCGCGGAGCGCCGACGTTCTCCGAACCATTCGGTAGCTACCGAGAATTCATGTAGGTACATGCGTCGCGATCTGCGCGAGCGTGTTCATCGAGCTCGTGTGCGATCTGATCGTGAAGCACGCATTGCCGCCGTGTAGAGTTTTGCGTTTCGCGCGACCGAGCTGATCCCCGTCGAGCTCGATCGATTCGTGCCGTGAAGACCTTCACCTCCAGGCCGTTCTCCCTGTCGAGCATCGTGGTGTGCTGAACGTTCCCGCAGTCGTCACGCTGACCGCCGCCGTGTTCGGGCTTTGCGTCGGGGCGCTCGCGTTCCTTCTCGGCGGCTCGCCGCGGTGGTCCCGCTATCGGATCCTCTCGGCGAGCGCGTGGACCGCTAGCGCCTTCTGTGCCCTCGACGTCGTTTGCACGCTTCGAGTTCAACCGAGCACGCTGACGTTCGCCCTGCAGCTGGAGGGCTCGCTCGCCGTCTTCTACGTCATCCTCTGGCACGTCTACACCGATCGCTACCTGAAGCTGCGGCCGCGGAAGTGGGCGCTCGCGCTTCGAGCCGCGGTCGGCCTCCTCGCCGGAGCCTGGCTCGTTCCAGGGCTCATGTACGACGGCACCACCGTCGAGTTCGAGGCGCTCGGGGTCGTCTACCACTACCCC